>JBKECG010000437.1:0-4680 GCA_047974395.1 Pikeienuella sp.
GCCAGCGCCCCGTCGGCGCGCCGCTCCAGCCGGTTGTCCCAGGCGCTGGCGTTCACCGAGACGGGTCGCGCCTCCACCCCATGTTCGCGCGCGTCGCGCACGATCTGGGCCGGGGCGTAGACCCCCATCGGCTGGGCGTTCAGCAACGCGCAGGCGAAGATCGCCGGATGATGGCGTTTCAGCCATGACGAGACATAGGTCAGCATGGCGAAGGCGGCGGCGTGGCTTTCGGGAAAGCCGTAATCGGCGAAACCCTCGATCTGCGAGAAACAGCGCGCGGCGGTCTCGACGTCATAGCCGTTGGCGCGCATGCCGGCCATGAACCTCTCCCTGAACGCGCCGATGGTCCCCATCCGCCGGAAGAAGGCGAGCGAGCGGCGAAGGTGGTCGGCTTCTTCCGCGGTGAACCCGGCGCCGACCACGGCGATCCGCATCGCCTGTTCCTGAAAGAGCGGCACGCCCAATGTCTTGCGCGTCACCTCCTCCAGCACCGGGCCGAAAGGTTCGGGCTTCTCCCGCCCCTGACGGCGCCTGATATAGGGCTGAACCATCCCGCCCTGGATCGGGCCGGGACGGACGATGGCGACCTCGATCACCAGATCGTAGAAGGTGCGCGGTTTCATCCGCGGCAGGAAATTCATCTGCGCCCGGCTCTCCACCTGAAAGACGCCGATGGCGTCGGCCCGGCAGAGCATCTCATAGGTTTCCGCATCCTCCTGCGGCACGCTGGCGAGCGAGAGGTCGCGCCCCTCGTGATGGCGGAGAAGGTCAAAGGCCTTGCGGATGCAGGTGAGCATGCCGAGGCTCAGCACATCGACCTTGAGGATATTGAGCGCGTCGATATCGTCCTTGTCCCATTCGATCACGGTGCGGTCCTCCATCGCCGCATTCTCGATCGGGCACAGTTCGTCCAGCCGGCCGCGGGTGATGACGAAACCGCCGACATGCTGGCTGAGGTGGCGCGGGAAGCCGATGATCTCCCCGATCAGCCGGATGGTCTGCGCCAGCCGCCGGTCCTCCGGGTCGAGGCCAAGTTCGCGCATCCGCGCCGGGTCCGCGCCGCGCCCGGAGACGCCCCAGACCTGCCCGGAGAGCGCCGCGGTCACATCCTGCGACAGGCCCATGACCTTGCCGACCTCGCGAATGGCGGCGCGCGAACGGAAATGGATCACCGTGGCGCAGAGCCCGGCCCGCTCCCGCCCATAGCGGCGATAGATCCACTGGATCACCTCCTCGCGCCGCTCATGTTCGAAATCGACGTCGATATCAGGCGGCTCGCCGCGATAGCGGGAGACGAAACGCTCGAACACCATGCTGATCTGGTCGGGCGAGACATCGGTGATCCCGAGCGCCCAGCAGAGGATCGAATTCGCCGCCGAGCCCCGCCCCTGACAGAGGATCCCCTGCGAGCGGGCATGGGCGACGATATCGTGAACGGTCAGGAAATAGGCGGCGTAGCCAAGCTCCGCGACCAGATTCAATTCCTTTTCAGCCAGTTCCTGATGGCGGACGGGGATGTCTTCGCCGCCGGCGCGGCGGGCCAGCCCTTCGCGGGTCAGCCGCGCCAGCCGGGCCTGCGGGGCCTCGCCATCGGCGATCTCGTCCGGGTATTCGTAGCTGAGTTCGGAAAGGTTGAAACCGCAACGCGCGGCGATCTCCTCCGTCCGGCGGATCGCCGCCGGATGGGCGCGATAGAGCCGGGCCATGTCCGCCGCCCCTTTCAACCGGCGCTCGGCGTTCGGCAGGGCGCGCGCGCCGATATCGTCGATCACGCAGCCCTCGCGCAGGCAGGTCAGCACATCCGCCAGCCGCCGCCGCCCGGCCCGGTGCATCAGCGCGTCGCCGACCGCGACCATCGGGGTTGAGGCCCGCATCGCCAGCGCCGCGCAAGCGTTGAACCAGTCCTGATCGGAGCCGTCATAGCGCGGCGCCGCGCCCAGAAAGACATGGCCCGGATAGCGCCGCCCGATGCGGCGGACCGGTCCCAAGGTCGCCGCGATATCCCCGGACGGCAGCGCGATCAGGATCATCCCCTCCGCCCCGGTCAGAAGATCGCCGAGCGTCAGATGGCACTCCCCCTTCCCCGCCCGCCTTTTGCCGAGGGTCAGAAGACGCGAGAGCCGGTGATAGGCGGCGCGGTCGGTCGGCAGCGCCACCCATTCCACCGGACAATCCCGCAGCGCCAGCCGCGCGCCGATGATCAGTTTCGGCAGGGCCGCGACGCCCTGTCGCTTCATCTCCTTCAGCGCGACATGCGCACGGACGACGCCGGCCAGCGAATTGCGGTCGGTCACGGCGATGGCGGAAAGGCCCAGTTCCGCCGCCCGCTTCATCAGCTCCTCGGGGTGGGAGGCGCCGGTGAGGAAGGTGAAATTGGAGGTGGCGCAAAGCTCGGCGTAGCCGGTCATGCGAACTCCCCCTGCACGAACCAGCCCGGCGCCTGCGGGGTATGGAAAAGCCAGAGCCGGCGCCCCTCCCGCGTCTCCATCAGCCAGTAATCGCGAAGCCCCCCGCGCCAGGCCGGATCGTCCAGCCACCATTCGGGGGCGATCCGCTCCGGCCCCGTCGCCCGCGCCATGGTCAGCCGCATGCCCCGCCAGCGAAACCGCGCCGGCGGGCGCGGCCCCGTCGCGGCCAGTTTCTCGGGCGGGAAAAGCCGCAGCGGGCGCGGGCGGACGCGGGGCCAGCCGCCTTCGGCGCGCGACCAGGCGGCCGGGGTGATCAGAAAGGCGCGTTCGGGGATATGGCTTTCGGCGGGCAGGAAGCGGCGGATATTCTCCAGCCCGATCCGGGCGCCGATGCGGGTGACGAGATCGTCCAGCCGCCGCCCCTGCGACGCGCCGAAGGCGCCGGTTTGCGCGGCCGGCAGGGGCTCCACCCGCACCGCCTCCAGCCGCATGCGGTCGATGCCGAAACCGGCGTCGATCTCGGCGATCCCGCGCTCGAAAAGCGGCAGGATCCGCGCCGGCTCACGCATCGGCGCGGCCAGACGCAGCTCCACCTGTCCGTCGCCCCCGTCGATGCGTCGGAGCGTCAGCCGAAGCGCCCGCACGCCGGCCTCCTGCGCCTTCAGCCTGTCGCAGAGCCGGGCCAGCAGTCGCTCCGCCCCGGCGATCACATCGCCCACAAGGCCGATCGGCTCCGGCAGGGTCAGGCTGGCGACGTAGCGCGGCGGGTCGGGCTCGGGCGAGATCTGCTCCGGCTGCTCGCCCAGCGCCTGATCCAGGCGCAGCAACAGCGCCGGCCCGAACCGGCGCGCGAGCGGCGCGCGCGGCGCGGCGGCGAGATCCCCGATCTGACGGAGCCCCAGACGCATCAGCGCGGTGGCCATCCCCTCCTCCAGCCTGAGCGCCGCGACCGGCAGCGCGCCGATGGCGCCAAGCGCGCGGCCAGGCGGCGCGATCCCCTCGCCATGGCGGGCCAGCGCCCAAGAAGCGCCCCGCGTATCCGCCAGACCCAGCAGGACGGAGACGCCGGCCCGCCCCAGCCGCGCGCGCATATCGGCCAGCATCGCCGCCTCCCCGCCCAGAAGATGCGCCGCGCCGCTCACATCCAGCGCCAGCCCGTCGGCCCCGTCAGTCCCGATCCATGGGCAATAGCGCCCGGCCCAGCGGCGAAGCAGCGAGAGAAAGCGCGCATCCGCCGCCGGATCCGCCGGCGCGCTGCGCAGACCGGGCTGAAAGGCCCGCGCATCGGCCAGAAGCATGCCGCGCCAGAGCCCGGCCCGTTCCGCCGCCTGATTGAGGCAATAGAGCCGCGCGGTGTTGTTCTGTGTCAGAACCAGCGCGAAGGGCGCCTCAACCGTCACGCCCCGCAGGGCCCTGTCGCTCGCCAGACGGGGAAACCACATCGAGACGATGCGCCGCTGCGTCCCATCGAACATCCCAGGCTCCAAATGTTCCCGATTTGTTCTTTATAAGACGCCAGCGCATCAAAGTCGAGCCATCCTCCGACCGGAGCGGCGCCGCATGCCAACGGGTCTCCGCCGCGTTGGCGCCCGCGCCTTCGGGGATCAGGCAAAGCCCGGTTGCGCCGCCGACGCCGGCGGCGAGTTGCAAGCGCCGCCCCTCGCGGAAATCGACGGGGCCGGAGAATTCGGCCGCCACCAGCGCGGCGGCCCCGTCGCGCAGGGCCTCCTCCATCACCGCCAAGGCCTCGGTCTGGTTCGGAACCCGCACGACCAGAAGCCGCGAAGGGTCAAAAAACGCCGCGAGGCCGAGGGGATTGAGCGTATCGGCCTCGCGCCGCTCGGCGATCCAGATCAGATCGCCCTTCGTTCCGGCGCAGAGCACGGCGGTGAAAGCCGCCGCGCCGGAGCCTTCGACCTCATGCACCCGGCCCTTGCGCAGCGAGAATCCGCCCCCGAGTTCGCCGAGCACCGGCTATTCCGCCGCCTCTATATAGCTCTCCACCGGCGGGCAGGCGCAGACGAGGTTGCGGTCGCCGTAAACATTGTCCACCCGGTTCACCGGCGGCCAGTATTTGTCCACCCGGAAAGCGCCCGGCGGGAAACAGCCCTGTTCACGCGAATAGGGTCGCTCGCCCCATTCCATCACCAGATCCTCGACCGTGTGCGGCGCCTTCTTGAGCGGGTTGTTCTCGCGCGGCATCTCGCCCTTCTCGATGGCGGCAATTTCGGCGCGGATGGCCAGCATCGCATCGCAAAAGCGGTCGAGTTCG
>JBKECG010000005.1:0-5091 GCA_047974395.1 Pikeienuella sp.
CGACGCCGGAAGACGTGCTTGAGGGGCGGATGGACGCCGCCGGTCTGACGGGGCTGCGCTATTACACCCCCGCCGTCCACAAGGCCGCTTTCGCCCTGCCCGGCTATGTGAGCGCGCTCACGGGTTGAGCGATACACCTTAGACACAACCCAAATACCGTTACATAAATGCTTCATATTGCGCCGAAATCGGGCGCACGCCCTCGCCTACGCGCGTGATGGGCGGATTTTAGCCGTAAATTACATTAACAGATGTAATTTAGTCAGTGTTGTTCATGTTTCGGGGGAAGGTCGAACGATGAGTCGCGTAACTATTGAGCCAATATTCGGAATCCTGTTTTTGGCGCTTGCAGCCTGCGCCCCCCCGCCACCCTCCGTCGCCGAAACACCCCCGCCGCCGCCCGAGGAGGTCGCGCCGGTCTCCTCCATGCAGGCGCGGATGGACGAATTGGGCGTGCCCTTCCGCGTTCCGACCGAAGGCAAGGCGATACTGGTCAACATTCCCTCCTATGAGATGATCGCCATCGAGGACGGGGAGGAGGTCTTCCGCAGCGTCGTCATCGTCGGCGCGCCGCGCGGGCCTTCGACCCAGACGCCGATCAGCGACAGCTATGTATCCGTCGTCCGCTTCCGTCCGACATGGCGGCCGACGCCGACCATGATCCGCAGCGGCGCCTACACGGATGGGGTCCGGCCGGCCGGCAAGCGCAATCCGCTCGGGCTGGCCGCGATCCGGCTGGAGCCGGGCTCGCTGATCTATCTCCACGACACCAACCGCAAGAAACTGTATTCACGAGAGGAACGCGCCCTCTCGCATGGCTGCGTGCGGGTCCAGAGATGGGATGAGACGATCGCCTGGCTGCTCGATATCCCGCTGGAGGAGGTGCATGAATACGCCAATGGCCGACGAACCTTCGACATGCCCTCCGATCCGGTGCCGGTGCTCTTCCGCTATTACCGGGCCTTCCCGGACGAAGCGGGCGAATTGCAGGTTCATGACGACATTTATCGCGTCGGCCCCTCCAGCGACCCGGTGATCAAGCCCCCGGCGGAGCCCGAGATCGCGCCGGCGGCCGAAGAGACCGCCTCTCCGACGCAGCCCGCCGCCGAGGAGCCGGCGGGGGAAGCCGCCTCGCGCGGCTGAGCGCAGAACCCGCGCATAAAGCGACCGGGCGGGATGGCGCCCCGTCTTGTCCGGGCTTATCGTCAGCGCCTGCGCCGGCATGACAGGACAGCGACATGCGGCCTGTCGCGCCGGGTTCGGGAAAAGTGAGGCGCGCCATGCGGAGCAACAAGACCATCCATGTCATCTCGGCCCATGCCGAAGGCGAAGTCGGCGATGTGATCGTCGGCGGCGTCGCCCCGCCGCCCGGCGAAACGATATGGGCGCAAAGCCGCTGGATCGCCCGCGACCAGACCCTGCGCAATTTCGTGCTGAACGAGCCGCGCGGCGGGGTCTTCCGCCATGTCAATCTTCTGGTCCCGCCGAAACATCCGGAGGCGGACGCCGCCTTCATCATCATGGAGCCCGAGGACACCCCGCCCATGTCCGGCTCGAACTCGATCTGCGTCTCCACCGTCCTGCTCGATAGCGGCATCCTGCCGATGCAGGAGCCGGTGACGGAATTCACCCTCGAAGCGCCGGGCGGCCTGGTGCGGGTGCGGGCCGAATGTCGAGACGGCAAGGCCGAGCGCATATTTGTAAGGAATCTACCTAGCTTCATTGGGAAACTGGATGCAAAACTTGAGGTTGAAGGCCATGGCGCGCTGACCGTCGACACGGCCTTTGGCGGCGACAGTTTCGTGATCCTCGATGCAAACGCGATGGGCTTCGCGCTCACCCCGGACGAAGCCCATGACATCGCCCGGCTCGGCGCCGGGATCGCCAAAGCGGCGACCGAGGCGCTGGACTTCCAGCATCCGACCAACCCGGACTGGCGGCATATCTCCTTCTGCCTCTTCGCCGGACCGCTGGAGCGCGGGCCGGAGGGGCTGACCGCCAGATCGGCGGTGGCGATCCAGCCCGGCAAGGTGGACCGCTCCCCCACCGGCACCGCGCTTTCGGCCCGGCTGGCGGTTCTGCATGCGAAAGGCGATATCGGGGCCGGCGAGACCCTGACCACGATCTCGCTGATCGGCTCGCGTTTCTCCGGCCGGATCGTCGGCGAAACCACGGTCGGGGATATCCCCGCGATCCTGCCGGAAATCAGCGGCCGCGGCTGGATCACCGGCGTCCACCAGCACATGCTCGACCCCGCCGACCCCTGGCCGGAAGGCTATCGGCTCAGCGACACCTGGGGCGCCCGCTAGATTGTTCATCGCCCATATTCCGGCCGGCTATCTCCTCGCCAACCGGCTCAGCCGCAACCACCCGGATCGCGCCGCGCTGATCGCAATCGGGCTGGTCGCCGCGGTGTTTCCGGACACGGATCTCTTCTGGTTCTATCTGGTCGACGGACGACAGACCGCTCATCACGCCTATCTCTTCCACTGGCCGCTGTTCTGGACCGCCCTCGCGGCGCTGGCCTTGGCGGCGGCGCGACTGGCGCATTGGCGGCGGGCCGGGCGGTTCATCCTTGTCGCCCTGATCGGGCTGATGTCGCATATGGCGCTGGACAGCGTCGCCGCCGCGATCCCCTGGCTCGCCCCTTTCTCCGCCCGTGAATTCGGCCTCTTCGAAGTGTCGCCCCGCCCCGGCTGGTGGGTCTGGACCTTCGTCCTCCACTGGAGTTTCGCGCTGGAGCTGGCGATCCTGCTGGCGGCCTGCGCAACGCTCTGGCGTGAACGGGCGCGCCGGAACGGGTATTCTCGACCCGCAAGAGAGATTCGGAGAACGCCATGCCAACGGAAAAAGTAGCGATCGTCACCGCCGGCGGCTCCGGCATGGGCGCGGCGGCGGCGCGGAAACTGGCCGCAGAGGGCTATCGCACCGCGATCCTCTCCTCTTCCGGCAAGGGCGAGGCGCTGGCGGAGGAGCTGGGCGGGCTGGGCGTCACCGGCTCCAATCAGGTCGCCGAGGATGTGAAGCGGCTGGTCGATCTGGTCATGGCGCGCTGGGGCCGCGTCGATGCGCTGGTCAACTCCGCCGGCCACGGGCCGCGCGGGGAGATTCTGGAGATGTCCGACGAGGACTGGCGCCAGGGCATGGAGGTCTATTTCCTCAGCGCCCTCCGCCCGATCCGTCTCGTCGCGCCGATCATGGCGGCGCAGGGCGGCGGGGCCATCGTCAACATCTCCACCGCCTGGGCCTTCCAGCCGGCTTCGATATTCCCGACCTCGGCGGTGTTCCGGGCGGGGCTGGCCAGTTTCACCAAGATCTTCGCCGACGAATACGCCGGCAAGGGCGTGCGCATCAACAATGTCCTGCCCGGCTGGATCGACAGCCTGCCGGCGACGGAGGAACGGCGGGACAGCGTGCCGATGGGCCGTTATGGCGAGGCGGCGGAGGTGGCGGCCACCATCGCCTTCCTGCTCTCCGAAGGCGCCGGCTACATCACCGGCCAGAATATCCGCGTCGATGGCGGGCTGATCCGGGCGATCTGATCGACCTCGATCGGGCCGGCCCGGGCGACAGAGGCCGGCCTGCTCTAAAAATAGGACGCCAGCAGAAGCGGCGGAATGACGGTAAAGAGAATGACGCCGATGATCACGTTGGCGGATTGTCTGGCCGGGATCTTCATCACGCGGGCGGCCAGCCCCATGACGATCACGCCGCCGATGATGGAGACAAGGATATTGTCGATAAAATAGCTGACGGCCGTCATCCCCACGTTCAGGACCGCCGCCAGCAGCAAGCCCTTCCAGAACACGCCGCCGGCCAGCCGCATGCCGATGGCGCCGCCGAGGCAACTGAGCGTCATCACCAGCAGCAAAAGTTGCATTTCATCCATCGAGGCTCCCTCCCGAGGGCGGCGATGAAACCATCCGCGTCGAGCATGAAAAAGGCCGGCGAAACGCCGGCCTTTCCCTTGTCCAAAAACTCCAGATCAGCGCTTGGAGAACTGGAAGCTCCGGCGGGCCTTGCGGCGGCCGTATTTCTTGCGCTCGACCACGCGGCTGTCGCGGGTGAGGAAGCCCGCGGCCTTCAGCGGCGAGCGGAGCGTCGGGTCGTAGAGGCTCAACGCCTTGGCGACGCCATGCTTCACGGCGCCGGCCTGGCCCGAGAGGCCCCCGCCCTTCACCGTGGCGGTGACGTCGAACTGGCCATCGACATTGGCGACGGTGAAGGCCTGCTTCAGCACCATCTGGAGCACGGGGCGCGCGAAATAGGCCTCCATCTCCTTGCCGTTCACGGTCACCTTGCCGGAGCCGGGGCGGACCCAGACGCGGGCGACCGCGTCCTTGCGCTTGCCGGTGGCGTAGGAACGGCCGAGCGCGTCGCGGACCGGCTCGCGCGGGGCGGCGGTTTCCTCAACGACGATCTCGATATCGGAGGCTTCGACCGCGTCCTTCAGCTCGTCGAGCGATTTGATCTCTTCAGCCATGCTCATGCGCTCCGGGTGTTCTTCTTGTTCATCGAACGGACGTCCAGCGCCTCGGGCGACTGCGCCTCATGCGGGTGGCTCTCGCCGGCGTAGATGCGCAGATTGGAGAGCTGCTTGCGGGTCAGCGGCCCGCCCGGCATCATCCGCTGGACGGCCTTGTGCAGCACCCGCTCGGGATGCGCGCCCTCCAGAATCTGGCCGGCGGTGCGGGACTTGATGCCGCCCGGATGGCCGGTATGCCAGTAATAGTTCTTGTCGGCGCGCTTGTTGCCCGTCATCTGCACCTTCTCGGCGTTGATGACGATCACGTTGTCGCCCATGTCCATATGCGGCGTGAAGGTGGCCTTGTGCTTGCCGCGAAGCCGCATGGCGATGATCGAGGCGAGCCGGCCGAGCACGACGCCGTTCGCGTCGACGATCACCCATTTCTTTTCGATATCAGCCGGTCTGGCGCTATAGGTTTTCATGTTCCGTCCAGTTCTGGCCCATTGATCGGGCGTTCTTCCGGTCGCCGCGCGGTCTTCTGGCGGCGGATGGCGCGTTCTACCGATTCAGCAGGCGAAGTCAATCTGGATAGCGCCGGAATATCTATTTGAAATGCTTCGTGC
>JBKECG010000012.1:0-2233 GCA_047974395.1 Pikeienuella sp.
TGATCAGCGCGCTCATCGGCAGAAGGTTATCGGGCCGCTCGGACAAGCTCACCTCGGACGAAAGCGATCATCATGACGGCCCCGGCAAGGAAAACCGCGCCCCATGAATTATCTAAGCTAACTCAAAGTTAGAAAATTTGCAATTGCGGATAGCGGTCGCTTACCGTCTTTCTCCTGAGGAAAGACAGGATCGCAGAAGAAAATCGCAGGGGGAGGGAAGATGAAATCTCATGCCAGGGTCGTCGTCGTCGGCGGCGGTTGCGTGGGGGCCTCGATCCTCTACGGGCTGACACAGCATGGCTGCAAGGATGCGGTGCTGCTGGAGCGCACGCAGCTCACCGCCGGCTCCACCTGGCACGCCGCCGGGCTTCTGGTGACCTTCGTGCGTTCGTACAACATCTCCCGCATGACGATGGAGACGATCCGCATCTATGGCGAGGTCGAGAAGAAGCTCGGAACCTCGGTCGGGCTGCGTCAGGTCGGGCAGCTTCGCGTCGCCAACACCGCCAAACGCTGGGACGAGTTCCAGAGCTATTACTCCATCGCCGAGGCCGCGGGCGTCCCCTGCCGCCTGCTGACGCCGGAGGAAGTGGCCGAGACCCATCCGCTGCTGGCCCCGAACGAGAATATCCGCGGCGGGATCATTCACGATCAGGACGGCTATGTGAACCCGGCCGACATCACCATGGGGCTGGCGAAACTGGCGCGCGATCAGGGCGCGACGGTCTATCAGAACACCGAGGCGACCGGCTATGAGCAGCTTGAGGATGGCGGCTGGCTGGTGCGCACCAGCAAGGGCGAGATCACCTGCGAGCATCTGATCTTCGCCACCGGCAACTATGCGCGCGAAAACGCTCGCCGCGTCGGGCTGGACCTGCCCTGCATCCCGATCGTGCATCAGTACTGGACGACGGAGCCGGTGCCCGAGCTTCTCCGCCGCCGCAAGGAGGGGCTGCCCGAATTCCCGATCCTGCGCGACGAGGATTACGGCGCCTATCTGCGCGAGGATGTCGGCGGCTTCCAGTTCGGCCCCTATGAGTTCGAAAAGGACCTGAAGCTTTTCGCCGAAGACCGGGTGCCCCCCGATTTCGGCGCCGATCTGCTGCCGGAGGATTTCGATGCGGTGGAAACCCAGTGGGGCCGCGCGCTGGAGCGGGTGCCGACGCTGGGCGAAGTCGGGGTGAAGGCCAACACCCGCGGCCCGTTCCAGATGTCGCCGGACGAATTGCCGCTTTGCGGTCCGGCGCCGGGGCGGCGCAATCTCTGGCTGGCTGAGGGCGTGCCCGGCGGCATTCTCTGGGGCGGCACCATGGGCGAACGCCTCGCCCGCTGGATCGTGGACGGCCATCCCGGCATGGATATGTCGGAACTGGACCCCCGCCGCTTCGGCGATCACGCCTCCAAACGCTGGACCATGGACAAGGTGCGCGAGACCTGGGGCACGCATATGCACGCCCATGTGCCCGGCGAGGATTTCCCCTCCGCCCGGCCGATGAAGACGGTCCCCTCCTATGATCTGCTGACCGCCCATGGCGCGGTCTGGACCAGTTTCAACGGCTATGAATTCCCGCGCTGGTTCGCGCCCTCGCCGGAGCTTGCGGTTCCCGAGCACAGTTTCCGCCGCACCGCGCATATGAAATATGTCGAGGCGGAGGTGAAGACGACGCGCGAGGCGGCGGGCTTCATCGAGATGTCGCCGATGACCAAGTTCACCGTCGCCGGCCCCGGCGCCGCGCGCTGGCTGGACGGGCTGATGGCGAACAAGCTGCCGAAGCCGGGGCGGATGACGCTGTCGCTGATGCTGAATCCGCAGGGCGGCATGGATGGCGAATATACGATCGTCCGTTACGGAGAGAACGAGTTCTACCTCGTCTCCACCCCGAACGGGCGGGTCTATAACTGGGATCAGCTTTCGCGGCTGCTGCCCGCAGACGGCTCCGTGGTGATGAACGACGTCTCCGAACAGTTCGGCGTGATCGGGCTGGCGGGGCCGAAATCGCGCGAGATCCTGCAACCCTTCACCGATAACGACCTATCCAAGGCTGCCTTCCCCTGGCTTTCGGCGCAGATGGGCGAGGTCGGCTACGCCAAGGGCGTGCATCTCCTTCGGGTCAGCTATACGGGCGAACTGGGCTGGGAGCTGCATCACCCGATCGGCTACAACCGGCATCTGGTGGACCTGTTGCTCAAGGCCGGGGTCAGGCCCTTCGGGCTGGAGGCGCTGGAGTCCATG
>JBKECG010000027.1:0-4202 GCA_047974395.1 Pikeienuella sp.
AAGAGAGTTGACAGAATCCGTGACTCGCCCGTATGTTCCTTATTTGAAATCAAATTCCATTATATGGAATAAATCCCCGAGCCAAGAACGCCGGCAAACGCCAAGGACCGACAGGAGGACCCATGTGTGATCAGACGTCCCTTACTAACCCTCGCGACCGCCGCCGCGATAGCCTTCGCCACCAGGAGCGCCAGGGCGGAGACCCCCGCCGACACGCTCATCGAAGCGCAGGCGATCGACGGCGTGATCAGCTTCGACCCGGCCGAGATCTTCGAGTTTCTCGCCGGCGAGGTCAGCAACAACATCTATCTCCGCCTGATCACGCTCGAAGAGGAAGACACGACCAAGCTGGTCGGCGGCGCGGCGGAAAGCTGGACCGTCTCCGATGACGGGCTCACCTTGACCTTCACGATGCGTCCGGATCTGAAATTCGCCTCCGGCGCGCCGGTGACGGCGAAGGACGCCGCCTTCTCGCTGCAGCGGGTGGTGAAGCTCAACCTGAGCCCGGCCTTCATCCTGACCTTGCTCGGCTGGTCGACGGAGAATGTCGATCAGATGGTGGTCGCGAAAGACGACGCCACGCTTGAGTTGAAGATCGCGGAGCCCCTGGCCCCGACCCTGGTGCTCAACGCGCTTTCGGCCGGCGTCGGCGCCGTGGTCGAGGAAAGCGTGGTCATGGCCAATGAGAAGGACGGCGATCTCGGCCATGAATGGCTGAGCCGCAATTCGGCCGGCGCCGGCGCCTTCGTGCTGCGCGACTGGCGGCCGAACGAGGTGATCGTCCTTGAGGCCAACAAGAATTTCTACAAGGGCGCGCCGACGCTGGAGCGGATCATCATCCGCCATGTGCCGGAGGCCGCCACCCAGCGCCTGATGCTGGAGAAGGGCGATATCGACATCGCCCGCAATCTCGGCTCGGATCAGCTGGAGGCGCTCTCGTCCAATCCCGACGTGAAGATCGACATCCAGCCGAAGGCGAACGTGCTCTATCTCGGCATGAACACCACCCTGGACGTGCTCGCCGACGCCAAGGTGCGCGAAGCGATCCGCTGGCTCGTCGATTATCAGGGCATCGCCGACGCCCTGCTGCAGCGCCAGTATATCGCGCATCAATCGGTGCTTGGCAGCGGCGGTTTCGCTGCGCTGGACGATCTTCCCTATTCCTTCGACCCGGAAAAGGCGAAGGCGCTGCTGGCCGAGGCCGGGCAGTCCGATCTGAAGCTGACGCTCGACGTCTTCGCCGCCTCGCCCTTCCGCGACATCGCCGAAACGCTTCAGGCCAATTTCGCCCAGGCCGGCGTGGAGCTGGAGATCGTCGCCGCCGACCGCAAGCAGACGCTGACCAAATACCGCGCCCGCAACCATCAGCTGGTGATGATGTACTGGTCGCCCGACTACGGCGATCCGCATTCCACCATCGACTTCTTCGTCAACAACCCGGACAACACGGACCAAAGCACGCTCAAGACCATCGCCTGGCGCAATGGCTGGGCCTCGGCCGAAACGCAGAAGCTGATGAAGGACGCCATGCTGGAGGGCGACCCCGCCAAGCGCGAGGAAATGTACGCCCGGATCCAGCGCACGCTCCAGCATGAGAGCCCGGTGGCGGTCATGTTCCAGCAGACCGACGCGGTGGCGATGCGCGCCAATGTGAACGGCTGGATCTCCGGCCCCTCCTTCGACACCTACGTGTTCCGGAACATCACCAAGTGACCGATCTCTCCGGCAGCGTCGGAGCCGGCGGAGGCCAGCGCAGTCTGGCCTCCGCCGCGGCGTTCACGCGCTTCGCGATCAGTCTGGCGCTGACATTGCTCGGGCTGACGCTGATCACCTTCCTGATTGCGCGGGTGGTGCCGATCGACCCTGTTCTGGTCATGGTCGGCGACCGCGCCACGCCCGAGGCCTATGAGGCCGCACGCAAGGCGCTCGGCATTGATCAGCCGCTCTATGTGCAGTTTTTCGATTATCTCTCCCGGGTCGCGGTCGGCGATCTCGGCTCCTCGATCATGACCGGGCAGGACGTGCTCGACGATACGCTGCGGGTGTTTCCGGCGACGCTGGAGCTCGCGGTCATCTCCACAATCGTCGGCGCGGCCGCCGGCGTTCCGCTCGGCGTCGCCGCGGCGGTGCGCCGGGGCCGGCTCTTTGATCATGTGATCCGTGTTCTTTCGCTCGTCGGCTATTCGATCCCGGTCTTCTGGCTGGGGCTGATCGGGCTCCTGATCTTCTATGCGCAGCTTGGCTGGGTGGCGGGACCCGGGCGGCTCGACATCACCTATCAGTACACCGTGCCGATCGTCACCGGCTTCACCCTGATCGACACCGCCCTCGCCGGCGAATGGGCCGGATTCGGCAACGCCGTCTCGCATCTGATCCTGCCGGCCTCGATCCTCGGCTATTTCTCCATGGCCTATGTCGCGCGCATGACCCGCTCGCTGATGATCGACCAGCTTTCCAGCGAATATGTGCTCGCCGCCCGCGCCAAGGGCGCCTCCGCGCGCGCCGTCGTCTGGCGGCACGCCTTCGGCAATGTGCGGGTGCCGGTGCTCACCGTCATTTCGCTGACCTTCGCCTATCTGCTGGAGGGCGCGGTGCTGACAGAGACGGTCTTCGCCTGGCCCGGGCTCGGGCTCTATATCACCCAGGCGCTGTTCTCGGCCGATCTCAACGCCGTCCTTGGCGGCACGCTGGTGATCGGGGTCTGTTTCGTCGTCATCAACCGCGCCACCGACCTGCTCTACCGGGTCTTTGATCCGAGGACCCGCTGATGCCTCAGGGAACGACCTGGTCGGAATGGCTTTCGGCCGACGCGCCGACCAGCCGCCTGCACGGGCGGATCATGCAGATCTATGCGGCGGCGCGGCGCTTCACCGCCAATCCGCTGGCGATGGCCGGGCTGGTGATCGCGCTGGCGCTGATCGCCGCCGCGATCTTCGCGCCGGCGCTGGCGACGCATGATCCGCTGCTGACGGATCTTTCTGCGCGGTTGCAGCCGCCCTCGGCCGAGCACTGGTTCGGCACAGACCATCTCGGCCGCGACATCTATTCCCGCGTGATCCATGGCAGCCGGGTGACGCTGCTGATCGTCCTGCTTGTCGGGGTGATCATCGGCCCGCTCGGCATGGGCGTCGGCGTCGCCGCCGGCTATTTCGGCGGCGCGGTGGACCGGGCGCTGATGATGCTGACCGAGATCGTCATGGCCTTCCCGCGGCTGATCCTGGCGCTGGCCTTCGTCGCGGTGCTCGGCCCGGGGATCGAGAACGCCGTGATCGCCATCGCCATCACCGGCTGGCCGCCCTACGCCCGCGTCGCGCGGGCGGAGGCGCTTTCGCTGCGCAACCGCGAATTCGTGGAGGCGGCGCAGGTGCAGGGCGCGTCATCGGCGCGGGTGCTGCTGCGCTATATCGCGCCGCTTTGCCTGCCCTCGGTCATCATCCGTCTGACGCTCGACATGGCCGGGATCATCCTGATCGCCGCGGGCCTCGGCTTTCTCGGCCTCGGCATGCAGCCGCCGACGGCGGAATGGGGGGCGATGGTCGCGGATGGCCGCAATTACGTGATCGACCAGTGGTGGGTGGCCACGCTGCCCGGCGCGGCGATCTTCGTCACCTGCCTCGGCTTCAACCTGCTCGGCGACGGGCTGGTGGATGTCTTCGATCCGAAACGCTGAGCGAGACCGGAGAACCCCATGGCCGACAAGACCGAGACGCCGCTTGTGGAGATCGAGGATCTCTCGATCCGCTTTCCGGGCCGGAAAGGCATGACGACCGCCGTATCCGGCGTCAGTTTCTCGATGGGGCGCGAACGGCTGGCCATCGTCGGGGAAAGCGGTTCCGGCAAGTCAATCAGCACCCGCGCGCTGATGGGCCTTCTGCCGAAAACCGCCGAAGTGAACGCGACGAGGATGAGCTTCGACGGGATCGACCTGCGCGGGATGAGCGAGCGCGGCTTCCAGAAGCTCCGCGGCAAGCGGATCGCCATGATCCTTCAGGACCCGAAGGCCTCGCTCAACCCGATCGAGACCGCCGGCGCCCAGATCGTCGAAAGCTGCCGCCTGCACAGGGGCGACAACCGCCGCGAGGCGCGCGAGCGCGCGCTCGATCTTCTGAACGCGGTCAGCATCCGCGACCCGAAACGGGTGTTCGACCTCTATCCGCACGAGGTCTCGGGCGGCATGGGCCAGCGGATCATGATCGCGATGA
>JBKECG010000031.1:0-5440 GCA_047974395.1 Pikeienuella sp.
GCGCCTCCTCATTGGTGCTGTCCACCTCTTCAAGCCGGATCAGCCCGACCCCTTGCGGCCAGCCGGCCGGGGTTGCCGCGCTCATCTAGCGGGCGAGGGCTTCGGCGGCGGCGCGGCTGGCGTCGATCAGTCCGAAACCATCGAGAAAGGGCAGCCAGCCGACGGTCAGCGCCAGGGCCGAAAGCCCCATCGCCAGCCGGTGCGGCGTCAGCAGCCGCCCGTCAAGCGGCTGATCGACCTCGTCGAAATACATCATCTTGACGATGCGCAGATAGTAGAACGCGCCGATCACCGAGGCGAAAGCGCCGGCGATGGCCAGCGGGGCGAGCCCGGCGTCCACCGCAGCGACGAAGACATAGTATTTGGCGAAGAACCCGGCCAGCGGCGGAATCCCCGCCAGCGAGAAGAGCAGCGCCGCCAGCGCCAGCGCCTGCGCCGGCGCGCTTTTCGAAAGACCGGAAAGATCGTCGATCCGCGTCACCGGCCGCCCGTTGCGCTCCATGGAGAGGATGAAGGCGAACATGCCGATATTCATCACCACATAGATGGAGAGATAGGTCAGAAGCGCCTCCGCCCCGTCCACCGTGCCGGCCGCGAGCCCGACCAGGGCGAAGCCCATGTGGCCGATCGAGGAATAGGCCATCAGCCGCTTCAGATCGGTCTGCGCGATGGCCGCGAAGGAGCCCCAGAACATGGAGGCGACGGAGATGAAGACGATGATCTGGCGCCAGCTTTCGCTCGCGTCGCCAAAGGCGTCATACATGACCCGTGCGAAGAGCGCGCCCGCCGCCACTTTCGGGGCCGAGGCGAAGAAGGCGGTGACCGGGGTCGGCGAACCTTCGTAGACATCCGGCGTCCACATGTGGAAGGGAACGGCGGAGATCTTGAAGGCGAGCCCGGCGCAGAGGAAGGCGATGCCGAACATCAGGCCGAGGGAGATCTTCTCCGCCGCCACCACCGCGGCGATGCGGGTGAAATTGGTCGATCCGGTATAGCCGTAGATCAGCGAGGCGCCATAGAGCAGCAGCCCCGAGGACAGCGCGCCGAGAACGAAATATTTCAGCCCCGCCTCGGTCGATTTCACACTGTCGCGGCGAAAGGCGGCGATCACGTAGAGCGCGAGCGATTGCAGCTCCAGCCCCATGTAGAGGCTCATCAGATCGCCCGAGGAGACCATCATCATCATGCCGGTGACCGCAAGACCGATCAGCACCGGAAATTCGAACTTCATCAGCCCGCGCCGGCCGAGATAGTCGCGCGCCAGGATCAGGATCGCCGCCGTCGCCAGCAGGATCAGCACCTTGGCGAAATTGGCGAACCCGTCGGCGACGAAGGCCCCGCCAAAGGCGACGCCCGAACGTGAATCCAGCGCGACCAGCGCCGCCAGCAGGATCATCAGCCCCGACATCAGCCAGTTGATCAGCCCGGCCCGGCGATCGCCGCCGCCAAAGGCGCCGAACATCAGCAGCGCCATGGAGCCGACCGCCAGAATGAGTTCGGGCAGGATGAGATTGATATCTGCGCCGGTCATCTCGGTCTCACTTCATCGCCAGGTTGAAGCTTTCGCGCGCGGCGTCGACATTGGCCAGCAGCGCGTCCACTGAAGGACCGATCAGATCGGTCAGGAGGCTCGGATACACGCCGAGCAGGATCGTGCCGGCGACCAGCGGCGCGAAGATCAGCCCCTCCCGCCGGTCCAGATCCTTGATGTTCTTCAGGCTCTCCTTGATCAACTCGCCAAAGACCACCCGCCGGTAGAGCCAGAGCGCGTAGCCCGCCGAAAGGATCACGCCCGAAGCGGCGATGAAGGCGGTCCAGGTCGAGGCCTGATAGACGCCGGCGAGGGTCAGGAACTCGCCGATGAAGCCCGAAGTGCCCGGCAGCCCGACATTGCCCATGGTGAACAGCATGAAGACCACGGCGTAGGCCGGCATCCGCACCACCAGCCCGCCATAGGCGGCGATCTCGCGCGTATGCATCCGGTCATAGATCACGCCGACGCAGAGGAAGAGCGCGCCGGAGATGAAGCCGTGGCTGATCATCTGGAAGATCGCCCCGTCCACCCCCTGCCGGTTGGCGGCGAAGATCCCCATGGTCACGAAGCCCATATGCGCGACCGAGGAATAGGCGATCAGCTTCTTCATGTCCTCCTGCATCAGCGCCACCAGCGAAGTGTAGACAATGGCGATGGCGGAGAGCGCGAAGACGAAATCCGCCATCAGATCGGAGGCGACCGGGAACATCGGCAGGCTGAAGCGCAGGAAGCCGTAGCCGCCCATCTTCAGCAGGATCGAGGCCAGCACCACCGAACCCGCCGTCGGCGCCTGCACATGCGCGTCCGGCAGCCAAGTGTGGACCGGCCACATCGGCATCTTCACCGCGAAACTGGCGAAGAAGGCGATCCAGAGCAGGGTCTGCATGCCGCCGAGGATCTGCCAGCCCATGATCTCGATCGGGCCGGAATCGAAGCTGTGCTTCATCAACTCGACAATATCGGTCGTCCCGGCGTCCCAGTACATCGCGATCATCGCGATCAGCATCAGAAGCGAGCCGAGGAGCGTGTAGAGGAAGAACTTGAAGGCCGCATAGACCCGGTTCCGCCCGCCCCAGACGCCGATGATGATGAACATCGGGATCAGGCCGCCCTCGAAGAAGAGATAGAACAGGATCAGATCCAGCGCGCAGAAGACGCCGATCATCAGCGTCTCCAGCACCAGAAAGGCGATCATGTATTCCTTCACCCGGGTCTCCACGCCCCAGGAGGCCCAGATGACCAGCGGCATCAGGAAGGTCGTGAGCATCACGAAGCCGATGGAGATCCCGTCCACGCCGACATGATAGCTGAGCGGGCCGAGCCAGTCGCGCTGCTCGACGAACTGGAATCCGGCGTTCGAGGAATCGAAGCCGATCAGCACCGGCAACGACAGGATGAAGGTGAAGACGGTGGTGAAGATCGCCGTCCAGCGCGCGTTCTGCACCGCCTGCGGACTGTCGCCCCTGACCAGCAGCAGGATGATCAGCGCGCCGATCAGCGGCAGGAAGGTGATGATCGAGAGATAGGGCAGCATCATCAGCCTCCGACGACCACGGCGTACCAGGTGATGATCGCGGCGACGCCCATGATCATCGCGAAGGCGTAGTGAAAGAGGAACCCGGACTGCGCCCGCGCGGTCAGCCCGGTGATGAAGGGCACGACCCCCATCGCCAGCCCGTTGAGGAACCCGTCGATCACCGCCCCGTCGCCCCGCTTCCACAGGAACCTGCCCAGCCATTTCGCCGGACGGACGAAGACAGCCTCGTAGATCTCGTCGAAATACCACTTGTTCAGCAGGAAGAGGTAGAGCGGGCGCTGCTGGCGCGCCAGCGCCTCGGCCGAGCCCGGCTTCAGGATATACATCGCCCAGGCGATCACGAAACCGATCAGCATGGCGACGAACGGCGAAACCTTCACCCAGGCCGGAACCTCATGCGCGTCGTGAACGACATGGTTATCCGGCCCGGAGAAGATGGCGCCATGCCAGAACTCGTTCTCGTAATGGCCGAAGAAATCGCCGTAGAAGGCCACGCCCGCGACCACCGCGCCGAAGGCGAGAACATAGAGCGGGATCATCATCACCCCCGGACTTTCGTGCGCGTGGTCATAGGTGTGATGATCGGCCCGGGTCTCGCCAAAGAAGGTGAGGAAGATCAGCCGCCACGAATAGAAGGAGGTCATCGCCGCCGCCAGCACCAGCATGACGAAGGCGTAGGAGACCCCGCCCCCGGCGAAGGCGCTCTCGATGATCGCGTCTTTCGACAGGAAGCCGGCGAAGCCGATCGTGGTCAGCGGCGCGCCGACGCCGGTGATCGCCAGCGTGCCGGCCATCATCATCCAGTAGGTGACCGGAATCTTCTTCCTCAGCCCGCCATAATTGCGCATGTCCTGCTCGTGATGCATGGCGTGGATCACCGAGCCGGCGCCAAGGAACAGCAGCGCCTTGAAGAAGGCGTGGGTGAAGAGGTGGAACATCGCCGCCTCATAGGCGCCGACCCCCGCCGCGACGAACATGTAGCCGAGCTGCGAGCAGGTCGAATAGGCGATGACCCGCTTGATATCGTTCTGCACCAGCCCGATCGTGGCGGCGAAAAAGGCCGTGGTCGCGCCGATCACGGTGATGAAGGAGAGCGTGCCGGGCGCGAACTCCATCAGGGGCGACATCCGGCAGACAAGGAACACCCCCGCCGTCACCATCGTCGCCGCATGGATCAGCGCGGAGACCGGCGTCGGCCCCTCCATCGCGTCCGGCAGCCAGGTATGCAGCAGGAACTGCGCCGACTTGCCCATGGCGCCGATGAAGAGGAGGAAAGTCAGCAATTCGGCCGCGTTGAACTCGGCGCCGATGAAGCTGATCGTCATCCCGGCGAGTTCAGGCGCCGCTGCGAAGATATCGTCGAAGCTGAGGCTGTCGACCAGGAAGAAAATGCCGAAAATGCCCAGCAGGAAGCCGAAATCGCCAACCCGGTTGACGATGAAGGCCTTCATCGCCGCGGCGTTCGCCGTCGCCTTGTGATGCCAGAAGCCGATCAGCAGATAGGAGGCGACGCCCACCCCTTCCCAGCCGAAGAACATCTGCATCAGATTGTCGGCGGTGACCAGCGACAGCATGGCGAAGGTGAAGAAGCTGAGATAGGCGAAGAAGCGCGGCTTCGACGGGTCCTCCGCCATATAGCCCATCGAATAGAGATGGACGAAGGAGGAGACCGAGGTGACCACCACCAGCATGACGCAGGTCAGCGTGTCCACCCGGATCGCCCAGTCGACCGAAAGCGCGCCGGAATCTATCCAGCGGAACAGGGTGATCGTCTCCGCCCCCTCGCCGGTATGGGTGAAGAAGGCGATCCAGGAGAGGATCGCCGTCAGGAACAGGATGCAGGTGGTCAGCAGCATCGCCATCCGCTCGCCGATGGCGCGGCCGAAGAAGCCGGCGATCAGCGCGCCGGCCAGCGGGGCGAGAAGAATGATCTGAAACACCGGCTCAGCCCTTCATCACGTTGACGTCTTCAACCGCGATCGAGCCGCGGTTGCGGAAGAAACAGACCAGGATCGCAAGACCGATCGCCGCCTCGGCAGCCGCCACGGTCAGCACGAAAAGCGTGAAGACCTGCCCGACCAGATCCTCGTGACGCACCGAGAAGGCGACGAGGTTGATGTTCACCGCCAGGAGGATCAGCTCGATCGACATCAGGATGACGATCACGTTCTTCCGGTTGAGGAAGATACCGAAGATGCCAATGACGAACAGCATCGCTGCCACCGTCAGGTAATGTTCAAGTCCTACCATTCTCGTTCCCTCCGGGTGTGTGCCCGTTCAGTATGTGACATCCGTGCGCGCGTCATAGGGCGTCATGTTCCCCGGCCGCAGCTCGGGATAATACGCGGCGCAGGCGCAGGTTTCTTCGG
>JBKECG010000049.1:0-4269 GCA_047974395.1 Pikeienuella sp.
GCCCTGGACGATCACCCGCTTGCCGGACAGGTCGCCGTCGAGCCGGGCCATGGACTTGTCCTCGTCATGGCGGAAGAATCCCTGAAGCGCGTATTGCACGCCGCGCCCGGTCGCCTCCACCCGCCCGGCGATGCCGTGCGCGGAGAGCGGCTTGCCGGTGACGCAGGCGCGGGCGTCGATCTCGGTGGTGTTCATCCGGTTGAACTGGTCGGCGATCCAGGCCATCTCGCGCTCGCCGGTGCCCATGTCGGGCGCGGGCACGTTCTGGCTCGGGTGGATCAGGTCGCGCTTGATCAGCTCGAAGGCGAAACGGCGGGTGATCCGCTCCAGCTCGTCCTCCTCCCAATCGGCGGGATTGATGCAGAGCCCGCCCTTGGAGCCGCCGAAAGGCGCCTCCACCAGCGCGCATTTATAGGTCATCAGCGCCGCCAGCGCCTCGACCTCGTCCTGATTCACGCTCATGGCGTAGCGGATGCCGCCCTTCACCGGCTCCATATGCTCCGAATGGACGGAGCGGTAGCCGGTGAAGGTGTGGATGGCGCCGCGCAGCTTCACGCCGAAACGGACCGTGTAGGTGGAGTTGCAGACGCGGATCTTCTCCTCCAGCCCCGGAGGCAGGTCCATCAGCGAGACCGCCCGCGTGAACATCATGTCGACGGATTGGCGGAAGCTCGGCTCGGTCGTGGACTGCAGCATGTCGGTTCCCCTTTAGGTCATGCGGGCGCATCTTTACGGCGCCTCCTGCGCACTAGAGCATAGATGTAGCTCAATTATGAAGCTGCTAATTTAATTACCCGCCCTCTGCGCCCCTAGCGGATATCGACCCAGACCAGCCTGTGGTCGGAGACATCCTCGTCGCCCGGCTCGACCAGCCGGCGCAGCGGGGCGCCCGGGCCGGGCCAGAAGACTCCGGCCCCCAGCACCGTCAGCCCTTTCGAGGGCAGCGCGTAATCCACGCGGAGAGGGCCGGGGCCGTGTTCTTCGGGCCAGTCGGCGGTGTCGGTCGCGTCTCCGGGCGCGCGCGCCGCCCCTTCGCTGACCGGGGCCGGGTCACTCGTCAGCGCCAGCAGCGCCTCCAGCGCGCCGCGCCGCGCGTCGCCGTCGCGCGGGTCGGCGTTGAGATCGCCGAGAAGGACGAAATCCGCACCCTCTGGCAGCCCGCCGGCGGCGCCGGCGTCGTCCTTCATCCAGTCCGCGCCCTCGATATAATCGACCCAGAAGCGGATCTCGTCGTGATTGCGCCGGCCATTGGCGTCCTCCGGCCCGTCGAAGACCGGCGGCGTGGGATGCGAGGCGAGAACATGCAGCCGCCGCCCGTCCGGCAGGATCACCGGCGCATCCCAATGGCTTTTCGACGACAGGCGCAGCGACGCGGCGGCCTCGCCGTAATGCCCGAACGGCAGCAGGCTTCCCGGCATCGACGCCCAGCGGAGATTGCGGAAACTGCGCAGCGCCGCCTCGTCGATCGGCAGGCGGGAGAGGATCGCCATGCCGTATTGCCCTTCGAACCAGCCGAAGCCGAAAGCGTCGCGCGGGCCGCCGACGCGCCCGTCGCCGTCGAGATCGAAGCCCGAAGGCGCGCCCGTATTCACCGGCGCGCTGAAGAGATGGGGATAGTCGATCCCCTCGGCGCCTCCGCGCCCGGTGGCGAGATAATCGCGAAACAGCTTCGCGGCGACGGCGCGGCGGTCATGGTCAAGCTCGGCCAGCAGGATCACATCGGGGCGAACGCGCTGGATCGTCTCCGCCGCGATCTCCACCTGGCGGGAGCCGCCAAGCCGCAGATCCTGCACCAGCCGTCCGGGGTCGCGGCGGCTCAGCGCGGTGTTGAAGACGGCGACGCGGACCGCCCCTTCCGGCGCAGGCGGCTCGGCGGCCGCTTCACCGCCGGTCGCGATGAAGAGCGCCAGCGCGCCCGCCGCCAACAGCCCCGCCCCGCCCCACCGTCGCCGGAGAGCGGGCCGCGGCCGTATCGGCCAGCTCAGGCGGCGCCGGCGAGCCAAGGCTGGCGCGCGTTGCGCTCATTCTCGAAGGCGGTGATGTCGTCGGCCCGCTCCATGGTCTGGCCGATATCGTCGAGCCCGTTCAACAGGCAGTGCTTGCGGAACGGGTCGATATCGAAGCCGATCTCGCCGCCATCCGGCCCGCTGATCACCTGCCGCTCCAGATCCACCGTCAACACCGCATTCGCCCCGCGCGAGGCGTCGTCGAAGAGCTTTTCGATTTCTTCCTGCGGTAGAACAATGGGAAGAATGCCGTTCTTGAAGCAGTTGTTGAAGAAGATGTCGGCGACGCTGGTCGAGATCACGCAGCGGATGCCGAAATCCAGAAGCGCCCAGGGCGCGTGCTCGCGGCTGGAGCCGCAGCCGAAATTATCGCCGGCGACGATGATCTGCGCGTTGCGATAGGCGGGCTTGTTCAGCACGAAATCCGGCTTTTCCTCGCCATTGTCGTCATAGCGCATCTCGTCGAACAGATTCTTGCCCAGCCCGGTGCGCTTGATCGTCTTCAGGAACTGCTTGGGGATGATCATGTCGGTGTCGATATTGATCAGCGGCATCGGCGCCGCGACCCCGGTCAGGGTGGTGAACTTGTCCATCGGAAACTCCTGTTCAGATCGGTCGCCGGGGGCGGCCTGTCATTTCGGACCCGCATGCGTGCGGATGAAGAAGGCGAGCACGATCATCGCGGCGCCGTCCATTATCATCTCGATCCCCATGAGGATGCCGAGCAGCGCGCCTGAAACGCTCGCGAAATTGGCGATGATGTAGAGCGCCAGCAGCACCGAGACCGCGCCCGAGATCAGCATCGACCAGAAGAACCGCGTCTGCTTCATCCGCCAGGCCAGCGCCAGCCGCACCAGACCGCTGGCGAGAAGGATGATCACGACCAGAGACGCAAGCGAAAGAACGCCGCTCAACGGATTGACTAGGAAGGAAAACCCCAGGATGGCGGCGAGCGCGCCAAGGGCGATGGCCCCGATCTTGGACCAGAATCTCTCCTCCCGGAAGGCGAGCACGATCTGCATGATCCCGATCAGCAGGAAAAGCGCGCCGACAAGCTGCTCGATGGCCAGCGAGACGGTGTAGGGGTTGGCCAGCACGAAAAGACCGAAGGCGACCATGACGACGCCAAGCCCGAGCCATTTGAACCAGGTTCCCATCTTCGCCCCCTATCCGTCGGCTTTCACCCGATATGCACGCTGAGATAGACCACGCTCCCCGTCGGCGCGCAAGTTCAGGATTGCCAATCCACCCCCAGGGAGTAGATGCTGAACCGGCGATGAGAGACGCTGTTCCTCATATCCTGCTGCTGGCGGCGCTGCTGCACGCCGCGCCCGCGCCGGCGGAGACGCTCTACCTCCAGAAGAAACACGCCCCGCGCCCGAGCATCGCCGAGAGCGCCCGGCCGGCCGCGGCGCAGTCCCGGCGGCCGAAACCCGCCCCGCCCCGCGTCGGGCTTCGTCCCCGTCATATGGGCGGCCAGACGGGCGGTCAGCCGGGCGGCGCGCTCCGCAGCCCCGACGGGCCGGCCGATTACGGCTTTTCCGGCAAAAGCCGCCCGCCCCCGCCAGACGCCGCTCCGCCGCGACGCGAGTGAAGCTCAACCAAGCTCCCTCACATCGGCGAGCCGCCCGGTCAGCGCCGCCGCCGCGGCCATGGCCGGGCTCATCAGATGGGTGCGCCCGCCGCGGCCCTGCCGCCCCTCGAAATTGCGGTTCGAGGTGGAGGCGCAACGCTCCCCCGGCTCCAGCTTGTCGGCGTTCATGGCGAGGCACATGGAGCAGCCCGGCTCGCGCCAGTCGAAACCGGCGGATTTGAAGATCTCGGCGATGCCCTCCTCCTCCGCCTGCGCCTTCACCAGGCCCGAGCCCGGCACGATCATCGCCCGCAGCCCGGATTTCACCTTCTTGCCCTCGACGATCTTCGCCACCTCGCGCAGATCCTCGATCCGGCCATTGGTGCAGGAGCCGATGAACACAGCGTCGATGGCGACGTCGCGGAGCGGCGTGCCCGCCTTCAGGCCCATATATTCAAGGCTCCGCGCCGCCGCCGCGCGCTTGCCGGCGTCGGCGAAGCTCGAAGGATCGGGGATCAGCGCGGTGATCGGCAGCACGTCCTCGGGGCTGGTGCCCCAGGTCACGACCGGGGCGATATCCGCCGCTTTCAGCGTGATCACCTTGTCGAAATGCGCGCCCTCGTCGGTGAAGAGCTTGCGCCATTCCGCCACCGCCATCTCATAGGTCGCGCCCTTCGGCGCATGCGGGCG
>JBKECG010000105.1:0-3819 GCA_047974395.1 Pikeienuella sp.
GCGAGCGCGTCGCAGATATCGCCGATCATCGCCTCCGCCCAGGCGGCGTTCGGCTGGACGGAGGCCGCATCGCCGAAACGGTCGATGACGAGGCCCGGCAAGCCGTCGCCCTCGGCATGGACCAACCGATAGAAGGGCGCGTCGAACAGACGCTCCCGATGCTTCAGCGCGGCGTTGATCCGCGCGCGGCGCCAGTCCGGCCCGATCTCCGCCGCCGGGTCCGCATCCAGCACCCGCGCGAAAATGGTCGAGCTCGGATTGACCGTGACAGTCGCCAGGGGCTCGCGCGCCGCGCTCTCGAGCGTGGCGACGGCGCCGGGGGTGAGCGCCTTTGTCCGCCGGTCGGTCACGATTTCATCGGCATAGAGCCAGGGCGCGCCCTCGAAGAAGCGCCGCCCGCGATTGGGGCGAAGGCGGATGACGGCGCGGGCGGATCTGGCGGCAGGGTCGGACATGGCGGCGCGTCTTAGCCTCTGCCGACCCTTTTCACCATCGAAATCGTCGTTTCAACCGACAATCAGCCGCGACAGGGCGAGCGCCCGCGCCGTCTCCGGCCCGAGCTTGGCCCCGCGCCCATTCAGGCGCGCGCAGCAGGCGGGAATGACCGGCAGGACATAGGCGAGCAGCCCCGGCGCAGCCGGCCCGCCGCCGCCGCGCCGCCGGTCCCGTTCAGCCATGACCTCGCGCATCAGGATCTCCAGCGCGGCGACGCCATCCGGGGCCCCGAGCAGGAGAAGCCCGAAGCCGGTGAAGCAATCCTCGGTCAGATGCGGCCCCAGCGCCGCCACGGCTTTTGCGGCGAGGCGGACCTGATCTTCCCTCGCCATGCCGAATTCGATCGCGTCGCGGAAGGCGCTGTCCTCTTCGTCCGACAGCGCCGTCACCACATGCCGCAAGCCGTCGCCGACCTCCGCCAGCGGCGCGCCGGTCAGGCGGCGCGCGACGCCGCGCGGATAGAAGCCATCGCAGGATTTCGCGGAGAGCGTCTCCGCGATGAGATTCAGCGACCCGTCATCCTCCGCCGCGCAGGCGAGCGCGATCTTCAGGTCCGTGCGGAGCGCGCCATAGGGCTCGACCGGACCGTCCATGAAGCGAAGCGGGAAGGCCTCGTCCTCCGGGTGATAGGGATCGTACGCGGCGCGCCGATAGTCTTGCAGACGCTGCGCCAGTCTCCCGTCATCGCCCATCAGAAAGGCGGCGAGAATCTCTTCGAGGGCGGCCTGTTCGGCCTCGCGTGGATTGGGCGCGCGTTTTCGGAATAGCATACCGGCGCTCATTCGAAGGGTCTGAATCCCTTCTTATCCGCCACGGGCGCCAGGATCACGCGATATCCGGGGATAGTTTGAACCGATATTCCGGCTCGGCGAACGGGCGAAAAGCCCGGACGATACGGTCGGGGCCGAAGCCCCGGCCGCGCATGTCGTGCGGCGCGATCAGTGCGCGCTGGCGGCCTGATCGCCGGCGCCGGTGAACAGCGAACGCAGGCGGCCCCAGGCGGCGACAACGGTGTCGCGCATCATCATGGCGCGCATCCGCTGCGCGTCGGCGTAGATCGCGCGGATTTCAGCGTCCGTGGGGATCTGCATATTGTACTCGGTCATCTTCTCTTACACTCCTGAGATCGAAACGAAACCCGCCGGGCCCCGTCTTCATGCCCAATAGGTAAGACACCGAGACTTATGTTGCATCGCATCATTGCTCAGCCCCGCCATGCGTCCGGCGCATGGCTCGGAGATCAGAAAAGCGCCGGCCGCGCCCCGGAACGCGCGCCGGTTTTCAGCCATTCGAACACATATTCGCCAAGCGAACGGAACACGACCAGCGTGAAGGCGCCGTCCGCCCCCAGCCAGAACGCCGCCGCGACCTGGCCAAGACGGCTGCGCCTGAGGTCGCCAGGCCCGAAAACGGCCGGAGAAAGATCGACCGGCGCGCCTGTTGCGATCAGCTCTCGCGCGCCCTCGCCCTCGATGCGAAAGGCCGCGCGCGCATCCGAGACATCGGCGACGAGATGATGACGCCCGTCGAGCGCCGCGCGAAGCCGCGCCGCCAGCCCTGACGCCGCATCATAGCTCGTGACCAGCAACAGCTCGTCCGGCGACATCCAGCCAAGCCCGCCGCCCGGCCCCTCGACGAAACGCCGCACGCCGGGAACCGCGAAGCCGGCGACGCTTTCGACAGCGGCGCGAAAGCCCGGATCGGAAAGATCACCCCGGATGGTGAGCATGCCCAACGGGCCAAGATCGCCGATCGCGGCCGCCGGGCCGGCGAAACGCGCGCCGCGCGCGGGTGAGATCGCCTCAGACATTCTGCCTCGCCCCTTCCTTGTCATAGAATACCGGATCGACGATCCGCGCCCTGATCACATCGCCGCCCCCGACCGGGAAGCTGATCGTCTCCCCCATCCGGTCCGGCCCGCCCCGGACCAGCCCCAGCGCGATGGAGCGGTCCAGCGTCGGCGACCAGTAGGTGGAGGTGACACGGCCGATCACCTCCGGCGTCGCGGCGGCGGGGTCGGCCACGGCGCAGGCGCCGTCCGGCAGCACCCGTTTCGGGTCTTCCGTCGCCAGCCCGACCAGCGCCTCGCGCCCCTCGGCGGCGAGGAAGGGGCGGGCCTGCGCGCGCTTGCCGATGAAATCGGCTTTCTTCTTCGAGACCGCCCAGGAAAGGCCGAGATCCTGCGGCGTCACCGTGCCGTCGGTCTCGTCGCCGATCATGATGAAGCCCTTCTCGGCCCGCATCACATGCAGGGCCTCGGTGCCATAGGTGGCGACGCCGTGCTTCGCCCCGGCGGCGAGGATCGCATCCCAGAGCGCCCGGCCGCGATGCGCGGGCGCGGCGATCTCGTATGACAGCTCACCGCTGAACGAAATCCGGTAGATCCGCGCCGGAATCCCGGCGATCTCTCCCTCGGCCAGCGCCATGAAGGGCAGCGCCCCGGCCGAGAGGTCGATTTCGGTCAGCCCCTCCAGCACCGCGCGAGCCTTCGGCCCGGCCACGGCGACCTGCGCGTATTGCTCGGTGACATTGGCGGTGAAGACCTTCAGATCCCACCATTCCGTCTGCAACCATTCCTCCATCCAGGCGTGCACCCGGTCGGCGCCGCCCGAAGTGGTGTGGCAGAGGAACTCGTCCTCGCCGATCCGCGCGACGACGCCATCGTCGAAGAGGAAGCCGTTCTCGTTGCACATCAGCCCATAGCGGCAGCGGCCCAGCTTCAGGCTGGACATGACATTGGTGTAGATCAGGTCGAGGAAACGCCCCGCATCCGGCCCCTTGACGATGATCTTGCCGAGGGTGGAGGCGTCCAGCAGCCCGACCGCGGTCCTGACCGCGTTCACCTCGCGGATCACGGCGTCCTCGCGCGTCTCGCCCGGACGGAGATAGCAGAAGGGACGGCGCCATTCGGCCACCGGCTCCCAGTCCACGCCGTTGGCCTCATGCCAATCATGCATCGGCGTGCGCCGGAGCGGCTTGAACAGCGCCCCGGCCTCGCGCCCGGCGATGGCGCCCATGGAGACGGGCGTGTAGGGCGGGCGGAAAGTGGTGGTCCCGACCTCGGGGATCGGCGCGTTCAGGCTGTTGGCGAGAATGGCCAGCCCGTTGATATTGCTGAGCTTGCCCTGATCGGTCGCCATGCCGAGCGTGGTGTAGCGCTTGGCGTGCTCGACGCTCTCATAACCCTCGCGCGCCGCCAGTTCTACATCGGCGGCGGTCACGTCGTTCTGATAGTCGAGGTAATGCTTGGTCCCATGCGCATAGGCGCCGATGGAGGGCGTGACCCAGAGCGGCGCCGGCGCGCCGGTCTCCGGCTCATCGACC
>JBKECG010000082.1:0-20225 GCA_047974395.1 Pikeienuella sp.
ACCGGGATCCTCTCAATCAGGCGAACATAAGTTAGCGGGATTACTCGCCTTATTCCGCGGCTGCTGAGATCACCCCGCGGTCGATCTGGTCCTGTTCGATGGATTCGAACAGGGCGCGGAAATTGCCCTCGCCGAAACCGTCATCGCCCTTTCTCTGGATGAATTCGAAGAAGATCGGGCCGACCACGGTCTTGGAGAAGATCTGCAACAGGATCCGGGTCATCCCGCCATCGACCACGCCTTCGCCGTCGATCAGGATGCCGTGTTTCTTCATCCGCTCGACCGGCTCCTCGTGGTTGGCGACGCGCTTGAACGACATGTCGTAATAGACATCCGGCGGCGCGGGCATGAACTCCAGCCCGTTTTCGGCCAGCCTGTCGGCGCTGTCGTAGATATTGTTGGTGGCGACGGCGATATGCTGGATGCCTTCGCCATTGTATTCGCGCAGATATTCCTCGATCTGGCTGGTCTCGTCGGCGCTTTCGTTGATCGGGATGCGGATCCGGCCGCAGGGCGAGGTCAGCGCGCGGCTGAAAAGCCCGGTCACCCTGCCCTTGATGTCGAAGAAACGGATCTCCTTGAAATTGAAGATGCCGGCGTAGAACCCATACCACTTGTCCATGTTGCCGCGATGGACGTTATGGGTCAGGTGATCGAGATAGAAGAAGCCGATGCCTTCGGGCTTCGGGTCCGCCTCGCCCAGCCAGTCGTAATCAGCGGCGTAGGGCGAGCCGCCGTCGCGGGCGATGAAATACAGCAGCGAGCCGCCGATGCCGAGGATCGCCGGCGCGTCGATCACCTTGTCGTCGCCGTGATAGCCCTTCGCGCCATTGGCGACGGCATGCGCCCAGGCCTGCTGCGGATCGACCACCCGCCAGGCCATGGAGGCGGCGCAGGGGCCGTGCGCCTTCACGAAATCGGCGGCGAAATCGCCGGGTTCGGCGTTCAGCAGGTAATTGATGTCGCCCTGCCGGTAGAGCGTGACATCCTTCGTCCGGTGCTTCGCCGCTGCGGTGAAGCCCATCTGGCGGAACAGCCGATGCAGCGCCTCGGGCTCCGAGTGGGCGAATTCGACGAATTCGAACCCGTCGGTGCCGGCGGGATTGTGCTTGCTGATCTCGGCGGGGGCGGCGTCATGCGGGAAAGGTCCCATCGGGCGGCTCCTCTTCTGGATGGCGATTTCGTGTAAGTATGCGCCTGATCATGCGAAATGTCCGTGCGTATTCGGGGTGTGCTGCTATCATTACGCATGATCCGTGCGGATATGGGGCGGGAGATGCGTGAAATGGACCTCGACGGCTTCGACCGGAAGATTCTCTCCCTCCTTCAGGACGACGCCAGCCTGACCACCGCCGCGCTGGCCGAAGCGGTGGCGCGTTCGCCCTCGCAATGCTCGCGCCGCCGGATCGCGCTGGAGCGGGCGGGGCTGATCGCCGGCTACCGGGCGGAGCTGAACGCGCGCGCGCTCGGCTATGCGGTCGAGGCCTTCAGCCGCGTCACCCTCGTCGCCCATTCGGAGACGGCGGTGGACGATATCGCCGCCTTTTTCGACGCGCTGCCGGAGGTGCGCATGGCCTATACGCTGACCGGGGATGCGGATTACCTGCTGCATGTGCAGGTCCGTTCGCTGGACGAATTGGCGAGCTTCGTCCACCGGACGCTTCTGCCGCATCCTATGGTGTCTCAGGTCCGCTCCGATATCGTGTTGCAACGGGTCGGGCGGGCGAAAGGCGCGCCGGTCTGAATCCCCCTCTGGACAGCGCCCGCGCGCCATGCGCCATTCGGCCCATGTCGAAACCCGCCGCCATCGCCCTGATCTGCCTCGCCGTCATCGCCGGCATGTCGCCCTGGTTCGCCACCGCGGCGGCGATACCGGACATGGCGCGGGCGGGCGGCTTCGGCCCCGGGCGCGCGGCGCTGCTGTCATCGGCGGTGCAGGCGGGGTTCGTCTGCGGGGCGCTCGGCGCGGCGATCCTCGGCCTTCCCGACCGGTTCGACCCGCGCCGGCTCATGACCGTCGCCGCGCTGATCAACGCGGCGGCGACGGGCGCGCTGTTGCTGTTGCGGCCGGGCGCCGATCTCGCGGTGGCGTTGCGCTTCATCTGCGGCGCCGGTTTCGCCGGGATCTACCCGGTCGGCATGAAGATCACCGTGGGCTGGGGGCTGCGTGACCGGGGGCTGCTGGTCGGCGCGCTGATCTCCGCGCTCACCCTTGGCTCCGCCCTGCCGCATCTCGCGGCCTGGATCGGCGGGGCCGATTGGCGTCTGGTGATCGGCTTCGCGGCGGCGGCGTCGCTTTTCACCGCGCTGATCGCGCCTTTCATCCCACTCGGCCCGCATCACGCCCGCGCCCCGGCTTTCGACCCGCGGGTGATCCGGCTGATGTGGACCGACCGGCGCATCCGCGCCGCCACCGGCGGTTATCTTGGTCACATGTGGGAGCTTTACGCGATGTGGGGCTGGATCGCCGCCGCCGCCGCGGCCGGTTATGGCGCGAGGCTGGGCGCGGCGGAGGCCGAGCGGCTCGCCGCGCTGACGGCGTTTCTGGCCATCGCCGCCGGCGCGGTTTTCGGCGCCCCGGCCGGCTGGCTCGCCGACCGGATCGGCAAGGCCCGGGTCGCGGCGGCGGCGATGGCGATCTCGGGCGGATCGGCGCTGGCGGTCGCGGCGGCGCCTGGCGGGCCGGTCTGGCTCAGCTTCGCGCTGATCCTGCTCTGGGGCGCCTCGATCGCGCCCGACAGCGCGCAGTTCTCCGCCGAGATCGCCGACGCCGCCCCGCCCGCGGCCGCCGGCAGCCTGCTGGCGATGCAGACCGCGCTCGGCTTCGCGCTGACCGTGGCCACGGTGCAGCTCACCCCGGTTCTCGCCGCCCATGTCGGCTGGCCGGCGACGCTGGCGCTGATGGCGCTCGGGCCGGCTTTCGGGATTTTCGCGCTGGGGCCGCTGCTGCGCAGGGCGGATTGAACCGGCAAGTTTCTCACCCCGGATGAGAGATATCGGTTAAGCTGCCCCGCAGGTTGACAGGGGTCCGCGCCGCGCGCGGCGTCAAGGGGGACGGTATGACCAAGGCGTCTGATCTTTTCATCGAATGTCTCGAAGCGGAGGGCTGCGAATATATTTTCGGCATACCCGGAGAGGAGAACCTGGATTTTCTCGACTCGCTGTCGCGGTCGAAGAAGATCCGGCTGATCCTGACCCGTCATGAGCAGGGGGCGGGCTTCATGGCCGCGGTCTATGGGCGGCTGACCGGGCGGACCGGGGTCTGCGTCTCGACGCTCGGACCCGGCGCGACCAATTTCACCACCGCCGCCGCCTATGCGCAGCTTGGCGGGATGCCGATGCTGATGATCACCGGGCAGAAGCCGGTGAAGAAATCCAAACAGGGCCGGTTCCAGATTCTCGATGTCGTGGATATGATGGGGCCGATCACCAAATACGCGCAACAGATCGTCGCCGGCGACAATATCCCCTCCCGCGTGCGCGAGGCCTATCGCATCGCCGAGGAGGAAAAGCCCGGCGCCGTGCATATCGAACTCCCCGAGGATATCGCCGACGAGAAGACCGACGCGCGGCCGATCCCGCGTTCGGAAGTCCGCCGCCCGGCGCCCGAGGACAAGGCGATCGAGCGCGCGCTGAGAAAGCTCCATGCGGCGAAATCGCCGATCCTGGTGATCGGCGCCGGCGGCAACCGCAAGCTGACCTCGAAGATGCTGACCCGTTTCGTCGACAAGACCGGCATTCCCTTCGTCACCACCCAGCTCGGCAAGGGGGTGATCGACGAGCGCCATCCGCGCTTCATGGGCTGCGCCGCGCTTTCGGCCGGGGATTTCGTCCACCGGGCGATCGAGGCCGCCGACCTCATCATCAATGTCGGCCATGACGTGATCGAGAAGCCGCCCTTCTTCATGAAACCGGGCGGGGCGGAGGTGATCCATGTCTCCTACAACCCCGCGGAGGTGGACCCGGTCTATTTCCCGCAGGTGGAGGTGATCGGCGATATCGGCAACGCCATCTGGCGGCTGAAGAACGAGGTGAAGCGGCGGAAGGAGGCCGGCTGGGACTTCTCGCGCATGAAGGCGGTGAAGGAGCATCATGACGCGCAGATTCTGGAGGGCGCCGACGACATGCGCTTCCCGATCTATCCGCAGCATCTGGTGAGCGAGATCAGGAAGGCGTTGCCCGATGACGGCATGATCTGCCTCGACAACGGCGTCTACAAGATCTGGTTCGCGCGGAATTACCGGGCGCATGCGCCGAACACGGTGCTTCTGGACAATGCGCTGGCGACCATGGGGGCGGGGCTGCCCTCGGCCATGGCCGCGCGGCTGGTTCATCCCGACCGCAAGGTGCTGGCGATCTGCGGCGATGGCGGCTTCATGATGAACTCTCAGGAGCTGGAGACCGCGGTGCGGCTGAAGATGAACATCGCCGTGCTGATCCTGAACGACAATTCATACGGCATGATCCGCTGGAAACAGGCCAATATGGGCTTTCGCGACTGGGGGCTGAGCTATGGCAACCCGGATTTCGTGAAATATGTCGAAAGCTATGGCGGGATCGGTCATCGCGTGACCTCGGCCGAGGCGCTGCCGGGGATCATCCGCACCGCGCTCGATAGGCCGGGGGTGCATCTGATTGATTGCCCTGTGGACTATGCCGAGAATGACCGGATACTGAATGGCGACATCAAGAAGCGTTCGGCCGCGATCTGAGCGTCCAAACCGCCCGAAACGAGAGAGAAAATGCCCGAACTCAAGGACAGATACCCCTATTACCTGAACAATGAGGCCGTCTTCGCCAATGACGACCTGGAGGTGACGGACAAATATTCGGGCGCGGTCGCGACCCGGGTCGCGCTCGCCGACGGCGCGGCGATCGACGCCGGCATCGCAGGCGCGGTCGAAGCGGCCCCGGCCATGGCGAAAATGGCGGCTTTCGAGCGGAAAGCGGTGCTGGAGCATTGCGTCGCCCGCTTCCGCGAGCGGCGGGAGGAACTGGCCTATTCGCTCTGCGTCGAGGCCGGGAAACCGATCAACGACGCCGAGGGCGAGGTCACCCGGCTGATCGACACCTTCCAGATCGCGGCCGAGGAATCGACCCGCATGCATGGGGAGATGCAGGCGCTCGACATCTCCCCCCGCGCCCGGGGCTATCGCGGCATGTGGAAACGCGTGCCGATCGGCCCGGTCTCCTTCATCTCGCCCTTCAACTTTCCGCTGAATCTGGCCGCGCACAAGATCGCTCCGGCGATCGCGGTCGGCTGCCCTTTCGTGATGAAGCCCGCCTCGCGCACGCCGCTCGGCGCGATCATCATCGGCGAGGTTCTGGCCGAGACCGATCTGCCGAAGGGCGCCTTCTCCGTCCTGCCCTGCTCGCGCGACGGGGCCGATCTCTTCACCGTGGACGAGCGGCTGAAGCTCCTCTCCTTCACCGGCTCGCCGGCCGTCGGCTGGGACCTGAAGGCGCGCAGCGGCAAGAAGAAGATCGTGCTGGAGCTGGGCGGCAACGCCGCCGTGGTGGTGGACAGGGACGCGCGCGATCTCGACGATGCGGTCGGGCGGATCATCTTCGGCGCCTTCTACCAGTCCGGCCAGTCCTGCATCGGCGTGCAGCGCATCCTGATCCATCAGGAGATCTATGACGAGGTGAAGGCGAAACTGGTCGCGAAGACGAAGACGCTGGTTTCGGGGAACCCGCATGACCGCAAGACCTTTATCGGTCCGATGATCTCGGAAAGCGAGGCGAAGCGGCTCCATGACTGGATCATCGCCGCCGAGAAGGCCGGCGGGACCATCCTTTGCGGCGGCGCGCGCGAGGGGGCGATGCTGGAGGCGACGCTGATGGAGAACGTGCCCGCCGCGGAGCCGCTCTGCGCCGAGGAGGCCTTCGGCCCGGCGGCCGTGTTGCAGAAATTCGCCTCCTGGGAGGAGGCGCTGACCATGGTCAACGATTCCAGATTCGGCCTTCAGGCCGGGATCTTCACCCGCGATTTCTACAAGATCCAGCAGGCCTGGGACGAGCTGGACGTGGGCGGCGTGGTGGTCGGCGACGTGCCCTCCTACCGGGTGGACAACATGCCCTATGGCGGGGTGAAGGACAGCGGGCTCGGCCGCGAGGGCGTGCTCTTCGCGATGGAGGACATGACCGAGATCCGCAACCTGATCATCCGCACCCCTCCGGGTTGATTCGGCCGCGAGAAACCTCCGCGCCCGCGGCCCCGATCCGGGCCGCGGCGCTTTCCGCCGTCGCGATCGGGCGCTGCGGCGGGCCGCGCCGGGGCATTCGCCTGTTCCGCTCCGGCGGTTGTCGCCGCGCCCTTGCGCGATTAACCTGTCCTGAGTTGACATGATTGTTTTACATATGCCGAACAGGCATGTCGGATCATATCTAACTCAATGAAATAATTAACAAATCAAGATTGTGTCGATTGGATGGTTAAAATTTGCTAAGAATTCTTGGCAAAAGAACATTTACCTCGCATCAAACTTAATTACTTCTGGACACGTACGCCAGATACAACCGTGGCGTGCCAGCTTATCCCGCCAACGACGGCGAGGTTCGCTGAATGAGAGTGGTTGTTGCGGGGAATACTATCATGTCGGAAGTCAATGTTCTGCCGGTGATCGACCTGGGTCCGCTGAGAGGCGACGACCCCGAAGCGAAACGCCGCACCGCCGATGAGATGGGCGCGGCTGCGCGCGAAGTCGGCTTTTTCTACGTCGCCAATCATGGCGTCGAGCCCTCGATGATTCAGGACGCCTATGACGCGGCCGAATCCTTCTTCGCCCTGCCGGATGAGGTGAAGCGCCGCTACTATATCGGCGAAAGCCTGAACCATCGCGGCTATGTCCCCTTCACCGAGAAGGGCGATTATGCGGATGAGATCAACCGCAATTACGAAGCCTTCGATCTGGCGCTGGACCTGCCGTCGGACGATCCCGACTATCTCGCGGGGAATCTGCTGCTCGGCCCCAATGTCTGGCCCGAGCTCGCCGGTTTCCGCGAGCGGATCGGGGCCTATTACTCCGCGGTCTCCGCGGTGGGGCTGAAGATCTGCGGCGCGCTGGAGACGCATCTGGGCCTGCCGCCGGGGGATCTGACGCAGCAGATGACCAAGCCGGTCTCGCAGCTGCGGCTGCTGCACTATGTCCGCGCCCGGGCGACGACCAACGCCAAGACGGTCAACATGGGCGCGCATACCGATTACGAATGCCTGACCCTGCTGCATCAGCGCCAGAAGGGCCTTCAGGTGATGACCCGGCAGGATGAATGGATCGACGTGCCGGTGAAGCCCGAATGCTACATCATCAATATCGGCGACATGCTGGAGGCCTGGACCAACGGGGTCTTCCGCTCGACCCCGCACCGTGTGCTGAATCTCAGCCCGGAGCGGTTCTCGATGCCGTATTTTGTCGCGGCGAACTACGACACCGTGATCAAGCCGTTTCCGAGCTTGATTTCGCCCGAGGATACGCCAAAATACGAGGGATTCAAGGCAGGGTTGCATCTGGAGCGCATGTTGTTGAGAGATTTCCCATATCTGCGGGAACGTCGGGGCGAGCGCATCTGGGCCGCGACCGATGATGAGACCGGTCCGGTGCAGAATCCGTTCGAGAAGCGGATGAACGGCGTGAAAGACTGACGCATGCCGTCGACCGAGACGATGATCGTCGTCGCCCTGGCGGGGTTCGCGCTCAGCGCCTCGCCGGGGCCATCCATGCTTTACGTGCTGTCGCGAAGCGTCGGGCAGAGCCGCGCCGCGGGTCTCGCGTCGGCCATCGGTCTCGGTCTCGGCGGCGTCGTCCTTGCGGTGGTCGCCGCCCTCGGGCTCGCCGCCGTGTTCCAGAGGTCGGAGACCGCCTATCAGGTCCTGACCTTCGCCGGCGCGGCCTATCTGATCTATCTCGGCCTGAGGATGATCCTGGAGAAGGATGGCGAGGACGAGGAGTTCGAAATCGCCAGGGTCCAGAAACGCAGCTACGCCAGCATCATCTGGCAGGGCGTGCTGGTCGAGGTGCTCAATCCGAAGACGATTCTCTTCTTCATGGCCTTCATCCCGCCCTTCGTGAAAACCTCGGAGGGCGATATCGTCACCCAGATGCTGATCCTCGGCGTTCTGGTGCCGCTGACCGCCGTGCCCTCGGATCTGATCGTCGCCTTTATCGGCGGCTCGCTGGCGCAGACGGTGCGCGGCAACCGGATGATCCGGCGCGGGCTCGCCTGGCTTGGCGGGCTGTTCCTGATCGGGATCGGCGTCAGCCTGTTCTTCTGAGCCGCGCCGGCCGGAACCGGCCGGCTCAGTCGAGCGAACGCTCGTAGAAACGATAGGTCTTGACGATCTTCGCGCCCAGCATCTCGATCATGCGGCGGACGGAGATATTGTCCTCAAGGATCCAGCTGAACTCCAACTCGCGAAAGCCGCGCTCCAGATAGCGCGCTTCCGGCGAATAGATCAGCATCAGCGGCGCGATCGAGCCGATGATCCCCTCCAGCCCCGGCAGCATCCCCATCAGCGGCACGCGCGCGCCGTGGAACTTGCCGAACTTCATCCGCCACAGGAGCCGCAGGACGTTGAAGGGAAAGAGCCTGCCGCGGAAATCGCGGATCGCCTCGTTGATGTCGGGCATCAGCACGAGGAAGCCGATGGCGCGCCCGTCCAGCTCCGCGATCCGGGTCAGACCGGGGTCGATCAGCGGCTTCATCTCCCTGGCCATGGAATCGATCTCGGCCTCGGTGAAGGGCACGAAGCCCCAGTTGTCCTTCCAGGCCTCGTTGAAGATATGGGCGATGGTCCGCACCTCCTCGTCCCATCGCTTCAGGTCCACCGGACGGATATGGAGCGACGGGGGCGCCTGCCGGAAGAGCCGCCTCGGCCGTTCCGGCAGGCCGTTCTCGGAGCCAAGCCGATAGGCGAAGGCGTCGCGCCCCTTTTTCAGCCCGGTCGTCTCCAGCATCGGGCCGAGCCATGGGGGGTCATGCGGCATCAGCATGAAGGGCGGGCTGTCGAACCCGTCGATCAGCAATCCGCCCTCATGATTGATGTTGAGCGTATAGGGGCCGCGGATCCAGCCGGCGCCCCTGGCGCGCAGCCAGGCCTCCGCGGTCTCCATCAGGGCGGAGACGACCGCCTGATCCTCGATCGCCGCCAGCGCGCCGAAGAGGCCGCAGACCCGCCCCTCCACCTGCGGCGACAGCCTGTCGATCTGCGCGCTGATCCGGCCGACGGCGCGCCCGTCGCGCCAGGCGAGGAAGAAACCCGCCTCGCCATGGGTGAACCAGGGATTGCGCTTGCGCGAGAAGAACTGCGCCCGCTCGAAATGCAGCGGCTCGATCCAGTGCGGATCGTCGCCGAGGATCACGCCCGGCAGGCGGATGAAGGTCTTCATCTCCGCCTTGCCGGCGACCTCACGGATCTCGACGCCGCTCATAAGGTCATTCCTCCAGCGTGATCAGCACATAGCCGCCGATGGCGGCGAACATGGCGGTGGCCCCGAAAGCGGCCAGCGCCGGCGGCAGGTTGCCGGTCTCGCCAAGCGCGGTCAGCATGCCGTCGAACAGGAGAAAGGCGAAGCCCATCGTCACGCCGAGCGCCGCGCGCCTGCCGACGCCCCCGCCCCGGCGTGTGCCATAGGCGGCGGGCGCGGCCAGCAGGATCATCACCAGCGGCGCCAGAAAGGCGGCGTAGCCGCGATAGACCCGCACCTGATAGAATTCGCTGGTCCGGTTCCCGGCCCAGGCCCCGGCGAGAATCCGCTGCGCCACATCGCCGGCGACGCTGTTCGCCGGGGTGGAGAGCGCGCGCACATTGGCCGGGCGCAGCGGCGTGTCCCAGATCCGGCCGTCGATCCGGGTCGATTTCGCCTCGCCCGGCACAAGCCGGCTGGCCGCGCCGAAGCGCCATTCGCCATTCTCGAAACGGGCCTCCTCGGCGCTGATCCGCGCGGTCATGCGCCCGTCGCGGTCGGTCTCGTAGATCTCCGCGCCGCGAATGAAATCGCCGCGTTTCGAGGAGGCTTTCGCATGCACCACCCCGAGCGTGGTGCGCGCCCAGAAAGCGCCCGAGGTCGCCTCCGGCTGCGGGTCGAGCCAGGTCAGGAGCCGCCCCTCCAGCACCGGCGTCACCCGGTCGCTGAGCGCATGGAGACAGGCCCCGAACAGCAGTCCGAGCGGCAGAAGCAGCAGAAGCAGCCGATAGGTGGTCGCGCCCGAGGCGCGCAGGATGGTGAATTCGTTCCGCCCCGACAGGCCGAGAAAGGCCAGCGCCGGGCCGATGATGAAGGCGACCGGCAGCACAGCGGTCAGGATGATCGGCGCGCGCAGGCCCAGATAGCGCCAGATCCCGCCATCGGCGCGGCCGAGAACATCGCCGGCGTTCTCCACCAGATCGAGCGCGATCGCGAGCCCCACGAGCAGCAGCGCCGCCGCCAGAACGCGCGACAGCACGATCCGCGTCAGATGCAGGCCGAGCGTCATCGCTTCGCCGCCCGTTCGGGCTCGGCCAGCTTCAGCGCGCGGGCGAGCCGGCGCAACACGCGGTCGAAAAGCACGAAGAGCTTGCGCAGCGCGCTGTCCGTCCCCTGGCTCGCCGTGGTCAGGAACAGCCAGAGCCCGAGCGCGAAGAACGCCGCGCAAAGCCCCCATAGCCCGATCACCGGATCGACCGCGCCGCTCGCCGCCAGGCTCTCCACGGTCTTGGTCACGTTCTGAAAGATGATCAGCACCGCCAGCGCCAGCGCCACCCGCCGCCAGACCGGCGAACGTTTGCCCGCCACCGCGAGCGGCACCGCGATCAGCGGCACGCCGATGAGCGCGAAGGCCCGCACCAGCCGGCCGTGGAATTCGGCGGCGTAGCGCGGATCGGGCGGCGCGCCGTCCTCGCCGCGGATCCGGGCCAGAAGCTCCTGCTGGGTCAATTCGCGCTCGCAGCCGCCGCGCGGGCGGAAAAGCTCTCCGTCCAGGTCGAATTCGCGCTCCAGCACCAGACTGTCGAAACTGACCGAAAGCTCGCCCTCGGCCCGGCCGATGGAGACGGCGACGCCGTTGATCAGCCGCAGTCGCAATGTGCGCGTCTCCGGGTTGGGGATCAGGAGGCCGCGCTCCGCGGTCAGGATCCGCTCGGCGCCCTCGCCCTCTTCCTGAAGCACGAAAACGCGGTCGAGGACGCGCCCGGTCGGGTCCACCTCCTCGGCGGAGATGGTCATGCCCTCGCCGGCGTCGATGAAGGTTCCCGCCTCGACCCGCGCATCCCAGGCGGCGTTCACCAGCTCGTGCTTAACCGCCTGAAAAGCGTAACGCGAATAGGGTTGCAGATAGCCGAACAGCACAAGAGAGAAAATCCCGAGCGCCGCGCCGCAAAGCACGAATCCCGCGCCGATCCGTCGAACCGACCAGCCCGCGCCCTCCATGGCGTCCAGCTCGTTTTCCGAACTGAGCGAGGTCATCACCACGATGATCCCGACGGCGAAGGCGGCCGGGAGCGCGAGGCCGAGATAATGAGGCACCAGATTGAGCGTCATCGACAGGACCAGCCCGATCGGCGCGCCCTTGCCGGTCAGAAGCTCGAAAAGCCGCAGCACCCGCTCCAGCAGCAGCGCCCCCAGCGTCACCGCCAGCGCGGCCAGCATCGGCGTCGCCATCAGGCGAAGCAGATAGGCGTCGATGGTGCGAAGAGGAATGCGCATCGAACTCCCGGATTGCGACGGCGCCCGCGCTCAGGCCCGGCCCGCCGGCGCGGCGCGCCTCAATCCGTTTAGATCAGCAATGGCGCCCCCGCAACCGGCCCGATGCGCGCCATGACCCGGAAATGGTGGCGCAGGGCCCGGGATTCCCATAGAATCAGGGGCGAATTCCGCATGACAGGCGAAACGGACCTCATGAGCGGCGCGCAGAAGAAACCCAGCAGGGCCGATGAGCTTGCGGTGAAGCTCTCCGAGGCCGAGGATGCGCTGCTCGAACGCGAGGAGCTTTTCCGCATCTTCAACAGGTTCGCCGTCGATATCATGGCGATCGACGGCGAAACGCAGCTCATGTGGCATGTGGCGCGCGAAGTCGTCGGCAAGATGGGCTTCAACGATTGCGTGATCTATCTCTCCGACCCGCTCGGCGCCTATCTCCGGCAGGTCGCCGCGCTCGGCGCGAAAAACCCCGAAGGCCACGATATCGTCAATTCGCTGCGCATCCGCATGGGGCAGGGCGTGACCGGGCGGGTTGCGGAAACCGGCGAGGCGATCATCGTTTCGGATCTCTCGCAGGAGACGTCCTATATCCCCGATCTCGAACCGGCGCTGAGCGAGATCTGCGTGCCGATGACCATCGACGGCAAGGTCGTCGGCGTGATCGACAGCGAGGAGGCCTCGGCCAATGTCTTCACCGAGGATCATCTCTCGATCCTGACCACCATCGCCGCCATCGTCAGCTCCAAGCTGAAGCTGATCCGCGAGGCGGAGGACGCCCGCCGGCGCAACCTGGAGCTGGAGCGCACGCGCGAGCGGCTCGACCGCGCCCGGCGGCAGGCCGAAAGCGCGAGCCGGGTGAAGAACGCCTTTCTCGCCACGCTCAGCCATGAGCTGCGAACGCCGATGAACGGCGTGATCGGCATGGGCGAGCTTCTGACCCATACCGATCTCGACGACCGTCAGCGCCAGTTCGTGGAGGTTCTGCTCGCCTCGGCCAAGTCGCTGACCGGGCTGATGGACGATCTTCTGGACATCTCCATGATCGAGGCCGGCGAGATGCGGCTTCAGATCGCCGATCTGGATCTGGAGACGCTTTCGCGCACCGTGACCGACGCGATCGGGGCGATGGAGATCGCCCGGCGCGTCCGGGTGAGCCTCGATTTCGACCCGGAGGCGCGCGGGCTCTGGCGCGGCGACGGCAAGCGGATCCGGCAGATCCTCTCCAATCTCCTGAACAACGCGGTCAAGTTTACCGGCGAGGGCGAGGTCTCCGTCACCGTCCGGGCGGAGCAGGCCGGCGTGCGCTTCGAGGTGAAGGATGACGGCCCCGGCATTCCCGCCGCGCAGCTCGACGCCATTTTCGACCGTTTCCTTCAGGTGGAGCAGACCGAATCCCGCCGCCATGGCGGCGTCGGCATCGGCCTCAACATCTGTCGCGAGCTGGTCGCCGCGATGAAGGGCCAGATCAGGGCCGAAAGCGAGGAGGGCTCCGGCGCGACCTTCCGGGTCATCCTGCCGCTGGAGCGGGTTGAGCCGGCAGGCTGAAACGCCCGCGATCAACGAAGGCGCCGTCATCGCCAAGCGCGCGGCGAAGGATCTCCACCCGCCAGCCCTCGCCCTCTTCGCGGATCGTCAGCAGCCGCCATTCCGCCGGCGCGTGACCCGTCCCGGCGGGGCAGGAGGCCGAGGGCGCGCCGAGGACCGGGACGCGCCCGTCGCGCCCGTCGATCCAGCTCATCTCGTTCCGGTGATTATGGCCATGCAGAACCAGCTCCGCGCCCTCCGCCGCGATGGCCGCGGCGGTGGCGGCGCGGTCGCGAAGCGCCTTGCGCGGTTTGCTCATCTCGGTCGGCGGGTGATGGATCAGCACGATCCGGCAGGCGCCCCGCGTCGCGGCGAGATGGGCGCGGAGCCGCTCGACCTGCGCCGGCCCGACCTCGCCCTGCGCGAAAAACGGCGGCGTCGGTATCGCCGAGGAGAGCCCGATCAGCGCGACCGGCCCGCGCCGGCGCAGCCAGGGCCAGCCGGCCGCGCCGTCATCGCCGGTGATGAAGGGGCCGAAGGCCGCCTCGCAGGGGCGCCGCCAGCCCCCGGTCAGCGCCTCGTGATTGCCGGGAGTGAAGCTGACGCGATCGGCCGGGCCGAACCCTCCGAGCCATTCCGCCGCCAGCGGAAATTCCCGCGCCAGGCCGAAATTCACCGCATCCCCGGTCATCGCCACATGGTCGGGCGCATGGGCCAGCACATCGGCGCGAAGCCTGTCCGCGATCTCGCGCAGATGCAGGCGCCGGCGCCGGCGCAGCCAGTTCGCCGCGCTGAGCGCGCGCTTCCCGCAAAGCTCCCTGGCGTGAAACCCGCCATGGAGCGGCAGATGCGCATCGGTGAGATGCGCGATGCTGTATCCGGTCATGCGCCCCGCTCTGGTGAACCTGTCCTTGCCCGGCGCCAGTCGAGCCGATAGGGGAGAGCGCGTCAATCCGCCGGGAGCGCCCATGCCGTCCCTGATCGGTCTTATCCGCAATCCGGCCGCGACGCGCGCCGGCGCCGGCGCGCCCGCAGGCGCGAACCTTGTGGCGCGCGCGCCCGGCGATTTCGCGGCGCTGGACGGGGCGCTCCGCGAGATGAAGGCCGCCGGTATCGGCGCTCTCGCCATCGAGGGCGGCGACGGCACCGTGCGCGAGGTGCTGGGCCGGGCGCTGCCGCTCTGGTCCGGCGCGCCGCCGCCTTTCGCGATCGTCGCCGCCGGCAACACCAATCTGATCGCGCGCAGCGCCGGGCGGGCGCGCGGCGCGGCGCTGGCGCGCCTGCTGGAGCCCGGCCGCGCGAAGCGGCGCGGGCTTCATGTGTTGCGGGTCGACCGGGCGGGCGCGCCGGATATCCGCGGCTTCATCCTCGGCGCGGGCGTCTATGTCGCCGCGACCCGGCTGGCGCGCGAGGAGATCGCCGCCCGCCATGGCGCGCAGGTGCTGCTGGCGGCGCTGCGGGTCCTGCGCTCGCCGGCTCTGGGGGCGGCGCATCGGATCGGCTTCGCCGCCGGGGCGCCGGCCGGCGATCCGGCCCCGCGCGCGCTGGTGGCGATGACCTCGCTGCCCGGCGCGCTCCTTCTCGGGCTGAACCCGTTCGGCGGCCGGGGCGGCGAGGGGCGGATCCGCTGGCTGGACATCGCCGCCAACCCGCCCCGGCCGCTGCTCGCCGCGCCTTTTCTCGCCCTTGGCGGGCCGCGCCGCTGGATGTCCGACGCCTATCGGCGCGGGGTCGCCGAACATGCGGAACTCAGGCTCGATGCGCCCTTCATCGTGGATGGAGAGGAATTCACCCCCGGAACGGACGGGCGCGTCCGCGTTTCCGCGACGGAATGCGTCACCTTTCTTTCCGACCGATAAACTCGACTTTCGCGTGTGGAACGGCTATCCCGCGCCAGAAAATAATTTTACGGAGCGCGAAGCCCATGGCCGCCGCCGATGAAGTGAAATCCCAGAAGCCCAAGGCCCTGAACCGCCCTTTCCGCAAGTTCATCAAGAAGCGCGGCAAGAAGCTGATGCGCTGGGTCGCCGGTTTTCAGGGCCGGCAGGGGCTGGTCCCCGATACGCCCTTCATCGACAATTCCCATTTCCCCTTCCTGAAGGAATTCGAAAACCGGTGGGAGGAGATGCGCGCCGAGGCCTATGAGGTGCTGAAGCATCGCGACGTGATCCCCGGTTTCGAGGAGGTCTCGCCCGATCAGTACCGCATCGCCAAGGCGCAGCAGTGGAAGACCTTCATCCTCTACGGTTTTGGCGACAGGCTGGAGAAGAATTGCGCCATCGCCCCGGTGACGGCCGAGATCCTCTCGCGCGTGCCGCATGTGCAGACGGCCTGGTTCTCGATCCTCGCCCCCGGCTATCACATCCCCGCCCATACCGGCGTCACCAAGGGGATCGTGCGCTCCCATGTCGGTCTCATCATCCCGAAGGATTATGAGAAATGCCGCATCCGCGTCGCCGATCAGATCCGCGCCTGGCGCGAGGGCGAGGTCTTCGCCTTCGACGACACGTTCGAGCATGAGGTCTGGAACGACACCGACGAGGAGCGGGTGATCCTCCTTTTCGATTTCGACCGGCCGATGCGCTGGCGCGGGCGGCTGCTGAACGGGCTGATGCTGCGGCTGATGAAATTCACCGCCTTCTATCAGGAGCCGAAAAAGAACCTCGCCGATTTCGAGGCGCGCTTCGAGGCGGCGACGCGGCGGGCGGATGAGAATCTCGAAAAGCTGAGCGACTAGTGCCCGAAGCGCGGGCCGCGCTCGAAGCTCATGTCGCGGCGGAGCTTGACCGGCCCGTTTTCGCCGGCGCGCGGGAATTCGCTGCGGCGCTGGCCGGCCGGCCGGGGGTCGCGGCGGTGCTGTTCTACGGCTCCTGCCTCCAGCGCCAGTCGGCGGAGGGGATGCTGGATTTCTACGTCCTGACCGACGGCGCGCCCGGCGATTACGCCGAAAGCGCGCCGATCCGGGCCATGGGCCGGGCGCTGCCGCCCAATGTCTACCCTGAAAGCTGCGGCGAATTGCGCGCCAAGGCGGCGGTGGTCTCCCTCGCCGCCTTCCGCCGGCGCATGGGCGTGAGCGCCATCGACACCACCTTCTGGGCGCGGTTCTGCCAGCCCGCGGCGCTGCTTTATGCGCGGGACGGGGCCGCCCGCGCGGCGGCTGTCGCCGCTGTCGCCGAGGCCATCCTGACCGGCGCGGCCTGGGCCGAACGGCTCGGCGAGGGCGCTGTGGGGGCTGAGGCCTGGCGAAGGCTTTTCACCCGCACCTATCGGGTGGAGATCCGCGTCGAGGGGCCGGGCCGGGCCGGCGGGATCGTCGATGCGAACCCGGAGCGGTGGGAGACGCTATGGCGGCTCACCGAGGGCCGTCGCGCCGGCGCCGCCGGGCGAAGCTGGTTCCTGCGCTGGCTTCTCGGCAAGCCGCTTCATGTCTCGCGGCTGCTGAAGGCGGCGTTCACCTTCGAGGGCGGGCCGCGCTATCTGCTGTGGAAGATCCGACGCCATCGCGGCGCGCGGCGCTGACCCGCCGCCCGAAATGAAAACGCCGCGCGCCGGTCAAGGCGCGCGGCGGATGTCAGATCATGGTCGCGTTCAGCGTTCAGCGGCGCTTTTCGCGGTCTTGCCCGACGCGGCGTCCTCGTTCGCGCGGGCGCCGCCGGCGCCGCCCTTCACGATCCGCAGCGCGCCCTGACGTTCGGCCAGCCGGCGCCGGTCGGCCTTGTTCGCCGGGATCAGCTCCATCTCGGCCCCGACCTGCGCGAAGATGTCGAGCGCGGTCGCGATCTGCTCGCGCGTATGCGCGGCCGAGATCGAGGAGCGCAGCAGCGACAGCGCGTTCGGGGTCGAGGGCGGAATGGCGATATTGGTGTAGACGCCCGCCTCGATCAGCGCGTTCCAGAAGCGGACCGCGATTTCCTTGCCCGCGAGCTTGACCGCGACCACCGGAGAAACCTCCGGGCCGAGGTCGAAGCCGAGCGCCTCCAGCCCGTCATAGAAGATCCGGGCGTTGCGCCAGAGCTGTTCGCGAAGCTGCGGATTGGCCTCGATCTGGTCGAAGCTCTGCCGCGCCGCCGCGATCACCGCCGGCGGCAGCGAGGCGGTGAACATGTAGGGCCGCGAGATCGAGCGCAGGATCTCCACCCCCTCATGATCGGAGACGCAGAACCCGCCGACCGTGCCCACGGATTTGGAGAAGGTGCCGACGATGAAGTCGCAATCCGCCTCGACCTCCGCCTGTTCGCAGAGACCGCGGCCCTTCTCGCCGAGCGTGCCGAGCGAATGGGCCTCGTCGACCATCAGATAGGCGCCGTATTCGCGCTTGACCGCGGCGATCTCCGCCAGCGGGGCGGTGTCGCCGAGCATCGAATAGATGCCCTCGGTCACGATCAGCTTGTCGCCGGGCTTGCCGTCGAGCCGCGCCAGCTTCTTCGCCAGATCCTCGGGGTTGTTGTGGCGGAAGCGGATCACCTCCGCGTCGGAAAGCTTGCAGGCGTCATAGATCGAGGCGTGGCTGTCCGCGTCGATCAGCAGATAGTCGCCGCGCTGCGCCAGCGCGGAGATCGCGCCCAGATTGGCCGCATAGCCGGTGGAGAACACGACCGCGCATTTCTTGCCGTAGAAATCGGCGACGCGGCGCTCCAGCGCCTTGTGCAGCTCATAGGTGCCGTTCGCGATCCGCGAGCCGGTGGTGCCGGTGCCGAAACGGTCGATCGCCGCCTTGGCCTCCGCGAGACAGCTCGGATCGAAGGTCATCCCGAGATAATTGTTGGTGCCGAGCAGGATGGTGCGCCGCCCCTCCAGCTTCGCCTCGGTCGGCGAGATCACCTCGTCGAATTCCAGCCGGGTGGGATCGCGGCCCAAAGCCTTCAGCGCGCCAAAGGTCTTCTCCACGGCCATGGCCTTGTCTTCGATGCTCACTGCCTTACTCCTGATCCCACGTCCGCTTCAGGCGCTTTCCAGAATCAGCCCATGGATCGTCTCGGCGAGTTGTCTCACCGTTTTCACGTCCGAGATCCGGTCCAGAGGAACCGTGATCCCGAATTCGTCCTCAAGTTCGAAGACGAAATCCATGACGCTGACGGAATCGAGGCCGGTGTCGGAAACAATATTCGTATTCGCGCTGAGCACGAGGTCCCCCTCGATCTTCTGCCCCAGCATGCGAATAATATCGTCCTCGACGGAAGCCAACGTCGCCATTCGCGTCTCTTACTGTCCCAGCGCCGCTCTTGCGGCGATTATTCCCAATCGGGCTATGCCATTTTGCACACGCTCTGTCGGCGCGCTGTTCGCCCACTACCCTAGATCGTCAAACATGCCCGGAAGTGACAGAAATTTAAAGGTCAATTCGACTTTTGCTTCACAAGTCTTGCAGGCTGAAATCTTTCCGCGAGATCGGGGTCGCAAGGGCCGCGGCGGTTCGCCGCCATTTCCGCCGCCATCGGCGCGCCGGATCGGCCGAAAAGATGTCGGGAGCGTATGCAGCATATTGATATCAAATGGGTTAATTCCGCCGGCGCTCTCGCCGGGCCCGGTGGTCGGCGCCCGGCGGCGGCGCAGGGCGAGGGCCGGAACGGGTCGCGCGGCGCGGTGTTTTTCAGGCGTCGCCGGCCGGATTTTTTGTGCGCCGCAACATGTGCGACGATGCGCCTCATCCCCCCGCGTCGCGGCCGGTTCGCTCTCCGGCCGCCAGAAACAGCCGCAGGTCGCGCAGCGCCGGCAGCGCCGCGCGCAGCTTCTCCGCCCCGACCCCGGCGGTGATCTCGGAAAAGACCGGCGCGATCGCCCCGATCGCGCGGTTGCGCGTCTCCAGCCCGCTTTCGGTCAGCGAGACCAGCTTGCGCCGTCCGTCCTTCTCATCCGCGCGCACCCGCACATGGCCGGAGGCCACCAGCCGCTGGATCGTGTTGGTCATCGCGCCCTTGGTGAGCTGGAAGGCGCGGGCGAGCTGGGCCGGGCTCTTCTCGCCGCCGAGATGGGAGAAATGGTTCAGCACCGCGAAATGCGAAAGCTCCATGCCGGCGGGCAGGGCGCGGCGAAGCCGTTGCTCGGTGAGCTGCTCGATCGCCCTGATCTCGGTCAGGACGGTGAAGGTGATGGGGTTGTCGATCGCGCGCATGGCCCCTCCGGCAGATCGGTTCAATCTTGAACGACATGATTGAACGCGGCCGCGGCCGCCCCGTCAAGGCCCGTGAAAGACCTGCGCGCCGGAAAGCGAGGGCACCCGCGCCCGCGCCGTCGCCACCTCGTCCAGATCGAGATCGGCGTAAAGAACGCAGGGATCGTCCCCGGCGACGGCCATGACCTCCCCCCAGGGCGAGACGATCATCGACCGGCCCCAGGTTTCGCGCGCGGGACCCTCCGTCGCCGCGTGGACGCCGCATTGCGCGGGGGCGAGGATGAAGCAGCCGGTCTCGATCGCGCGGGCGCGCAGCAGCGGCTCCCAATGCGCGGCGCCGGTCGGGCGGGTGAAGGCGGAGGGGATCGCGATCATCCGCGCCCCGGCGCGGGCCAGCCGCAGGTGAAGCTCGGGGAAGCGGAGATCATAGCAGATGGTCATGCCCAGCCCGCCCCAGGGCGTCGGCGCCAGCGCCGCGGCTTCGCCGGGGCGATAGCCGGCGCTCTCGCGATAGGCCTCGCCGGCGCGGGGCGCGGCGTCGAACATGTGGATCTTGTCATAGCGGCGGATCACAGCGCCGTCCGGCCCGATCAGGAAGGAGCGGTTGACGAAGCGCCCGTCCGCGCTTTCCCCCGAAAGCGCCAGCGAGCCGATCAGCAGATGGACGCCAGGCGCCGCCGCGACCTCGCGGAGCCGCGCCAGGGTCGGGTCCTCCGCCTCCGGGCGCAGCATTTCGCGCTGGCGGGGCCGGCTCATGGAGACGATATTGGTCACTTCCGGCGTCGCGATCAGTTCGGCGCCGGAAGCGGCGGCCTCGCGGATCAGCGCCTCGGTCCGCGGCAGGTTGGCCGCCGGATCGTCGGAAGAGGAAAGCTGGACCAGCGCGACCCGAAGCCGCATCGCTCAGGCCGCCA
>JBKECG010000085.1:0-6254 GCA_047974395.1 Pikeienuella sp.
CGTTGAAGGTCAACTTGACGGCTTGGCCGACAGGAAGAGAGACCCGCTCCCGCGCCAGAACATGAAGTTGCGTAACCGAATCGCCATGACCAATCTCAACGACAATCTCGGTTTCGGAACCGGTGGGCTCCAGAACCACGACTTTCCCCGAAAGCCCCTCATCCGCAAAGGACAGGTGCTCGGGTCGAATCCCGATGATGATATCACCCTCCAGACCACGAAGACGCGGCGCCTGGAATTTTATTCCCATCTCGGATTCAAACACCCCGTCCCGTACCTGTCCGTTGAGAAAATTCATCGCCGGCGAACCGATAAACCCGGCCACGAAAACATTCGCCGGCGCGTCGTAAATATCCAGCGGCTTACCGACTTGCTCTATTCTTCCGGCCCGCAAAACGACAATCTTGTCGGCCATGGTCATGGCCTCGATCTGGTCATGCGTCACATAAACCGTGGTCGCGCTCAGACGCTGATGCAGATCGCGTATCTCCGCCCGCATCTTGACGCGCAGCTTGGCGTCCAGGTTTGAAAGCGGCTCGTCAAACAGGAAGACTTTCGGCTTGCGCACGATTGCGCGACCCATGGCGACCCTTTGGCGCTGACCGCCGGACAACTGCCGCGGATAATGGCCAAGAAGGTTTTCAAGACCCAATATCTTGGCGACGTTGGTGACGGCCTCCTTGATATCGGCTGCGGAGTTCCGCCGCATCTTCAGCCCAAATGCGAGATTTTGTTCGACCGTCATATGCGGATAGAGTGCATAGCTCTGAAAAACCATCGCAATATCGCGATCCTTCGGCGCCACATCATTCACCACGGCGCCGCCTATGGCGACCTCGCCTCCGGAAATATCCTCCAGACCTGCGAGCATCCGCAGGAGGGTTGACTTACCGCAGCCGGAAGGCCCGACTAAAACAACAAACTCACCATCTCCTATAGAAAAGTCGATATCCTTCAATACGGTATGACTACCAAATGATTTTATTACCCTATTGAAATCTACGGTAGCCACTTTCTTCCTCCCAGAAGAACGCTCCTGTCGCCCAAAATTCATATGACTTGCATATTGAGCGAAATCGGATGCGCCAGATTTGTTACCGGACCTGATCGCCACCATGATGGCGCACGACCTGCGGCGCAACTTTGTACCGCCTCCTCCTACATCTTATTATCATTATTCGGGATCTGATCCCTTTTTTTAGAATACTGTGTGGCGTGCATTAGGTTGTCAAGAAAAAAAGCGAGCCGGTTCCGCCAGTCAGATCCCGACCCCCGGCAAGCGTGAGAAATCAGGAGATCGCGCAAGCGCCCAGGTCGCGGCACCCTCATACGCCCCATGGCCGCAGGAGCAGCGCCACGCCAGATGGCGATATCTAAATACGTCCGCGCATCATGACGCAGGACAGGTCGAAACAGGCAATTTTCAATTCAACAGATGGAAGGCCGATTCGATCCAACGAGACGGCTCATCACCATTCGGACCAGCTACCTGTACCATCGCGCAGCCGGGGACGACGCTCGACAATGCGTCCTCCCCGCCAGTAGTTCAGCCCGGAGACGAGGCGCCGCTCCCGGAAAAACCGAATAACTTCTCGACCCAGATCATCGCTGTACGAATATCATCAGCGGAAACATTGTACGGAAAATGAACCACGTTCGCTCCGGTCATCGTGCGCGCTGCGATAATATCCATCGCCTCAGGCGTCGCCTCCTCACCCGCAAGCTCCATCAAGCTGCGCGGCAACCCCACACGGGAGTAAAAACCGGCGAGTTCGTGGATTTCCCGTTCGGGCCGCCCCTCCAGCCGGAGCTGCACCAGGTTTGCATACGCCACCTGAAAACCATGCGGAGTCCCGGAGAAAGGCCTGATCGCGGTGAGGCCTCGGGTCATCGAGTGCGCAATCGACAATCCCCCGCTTTCAAAAGCCAGACCACTCAACAGTATGGTTCCCTCCACAACGCGCTCAAGCGCGCTATCGGGCGCCTTCCTCTGGATTGCCGACATCGCCGCTTCAGCTTCGCTCAGCAGAAGCCGATGGCAGGCGCGGCTAAGCTCAACAGCAGCCCATGAAGATTCTCCGCCAAGTATGTTGACGCCACCGGCATTGTAACAAGCTTCAACCTCGTAAATTTTACCGATAGCATCACCGATACCCGCAGCGAACAATTTCTGCGGCGCGCACGCAATAACTTGGGTATCAACCAGAACAAGTGCCGGATTTCGTTTTAATTTCCCCACGCTGAGCATGCTATGATTTTCATCATACAAGACATAGTTGTGGCTGGTCGGCGCATCCGTCGATGCGATCGTCGGGATCGTGACCACGACGCCATCACGCCGATCCGCCACCGCTTTTCCCGCATCAATACACTTGCCCCCGCCGGCGGCCGCGATGACGGACGCATCGCCAACCTCGTCTGACAGACGATCAATTTCCGCCGGGGTGCATTCACCGGAAAAGCGGACCTGGAATGCCTGAACACCGGCGCTGACGCAGGATTCTTCAATGAGGGCGCCGTACGCTTCATGGACAAGCGGATCGACGATAATGGCCGCTCCAGGCCCTATTCGCACCAACTCAACACCCAATTGCTTGAGTGCGCCAGGCCCCTGAACATATCTTGATGGCGAACCGAAGACGATCATCTACGCGCTCCCTTTGCATCTTTCTTGCTAATATGAAAATCACTGGACCATTCAGGTATAGGTGGTCGTGGAAAATTGGACCAGCAGTTAAGATGGATCGACTGACGAAAGAGATGACCCCGAATGGCGAAGAGAAAAACGTATTCGGCTGAATTCAGGACAAAGGTCGCGTTGAATGACCGGACAATGACGGGCGCAGAGCTGACCGTTATGGTCCACGAGCGGGAATAGCCCCCGCCCTCAGCGTTCCTCGGCCTCGGCCGGTCGGGCGTCGGAGGGCGATCCGGCGATCGAGAGCCGCCGGGGCCGGGCGAGTTGGTCGCCGACGCGCGGGACCTCCAGCAGCCAGAACAGGAGATTGTCGCCGAAGACCGGGCTCTTGGTGATGTCCACATGCTCTTCGGGCAGGAGCAGGATCGAGCGGTATTCGACAGGCGAGCGCAGGCCGAGCGCGTAATTGCCGTCCTGCCGCTCATCGAGCAGCGACGAGGCGCGCAGCACCACGCCGTCGCCCTCCTCCAGCTTCACGATCTCCGCGCGGCCGGCCTCGGGATCGTATTCGATCTCCGCCGGGGTCTGGAAACCGCCGCCGACGATCAGGTAGAGATCCAGCCCGGCCGGGGTCTCCACCGGACGTTCCATCGCCCGCTGGAACTGCTCGGCGCGGGCGAGGATCTTGGCCAGATTGTTCTTCGCCCGGGCGCGCCGCCCCTCGCGGCCCGGCTCATCGGGCATCAGCACCTGCAACACCCCGTCCTGATCCGGGTCCAGCACGCCCCAGCCGAACCTGTCCCAGAGATCGACGTCGAACAGGCTGACGAATTCCCCTGAACCCCTGATCCTGACCCGCCGGTGCCGGTCGCGCGGCAAAAGCTGATAGGTCGAGACATGGGTGCCGAGTATGGCGGGCTCGTATTCGGGCTGGAACGGGCCGAGCATCTTGCCGTTGACCAGATTCTCGAAGGAGACCACCGAGCCCGCGTTCGGCGGCGCGATGAACACCACCCGGCCGACATTCTTCGCCCCGGCCCAGGTGATCTCGGGGAGCGAGCCGTCCTCCGGCAGGTCGGCGCCGCCATACATGAGGTAATAGCGCGTCACCAGGCCGCCCATGGAATGGGCGATGATGTCGAATTTCACCGGCCCGCCCTCGCGCCCGAAGACCTTGCGCCGCTCCGCCTGCACCTGCGCCGTCTTGCGCCGGATGAAATAGTCGAGATCCTGCGCCGCCTCGACGATGTCGCGCCGCCAGTCATAGGGGAACTCGAAACTGTCCAGATTGATTTCGCGCTCGGTCTTCTCCTCTTCGCGCGTCTCGCGAAAATCGAAGCCGCCGGCGATCAGGGTGGAGATCACGCCGCGATAGATGTCCAGCTCCACCGGCACGCCAAGGATGGAGGCCCGCGACACCCTCAACACCCCGTCAGGGCGGATATCGTCGCGATGCTGTCGCAGGGTCTCGTCGCCCTTGCCGATGGGATGCGCGATGAGCCGGGCGTTTTCGTGGATCTCCGTGTCCTCGATCAGCCCGTCGGCGCCGACCCACATCGCCGCGCCGGTCTTCGCGTCCACCAGCCGCGAGCCGAGCGTGCCGGGAATGGAGATCACCGGATGGCGGTCGATGCTCTCGAAAGCCGCGGCGGAATCATAGAGCGTGTCGAGATTGGGCACCTTCGGTCCCGGCCCGCAGGCGGAAAGAACGCAGACGCCAAGAAGCACCGCCGCCCCGATCCTCGCCCCCCTCGCTCCGCCCACGCCGCGCGCCCTTTCGCCTGCCCGATCAGATCCTTCCGAACCTACAGCATCCGCGACGGCCAAGGTAGGGTTTCCATGATCTGCGCGCCGCTATCGGGGCGTTTACAAGGGGCTGGCGTCCTTCAGGTCATCGAGCATCGCCAGCGTGGCTTGCGGGTCGAACTGATCCTTCCGCCCGATCAGGACCAACTCGCACCCCGTCGCCGGCTCCGGCCGCGGGGCGAGGCTGGCCCGCTGGCCGACAAGCTGGAATATGAATTGCTCCCCCGGCGTTTCGCGAAAGCTCATGAAACCCTTCGCCCGCAGGAGCGTCGGGGCGAGCGCGCCGATCGCCTGTTGAAAGGCCGCCATCGGGACCACGCCCTCGCATCGCCATTCAGCGGAGGCGAAACGACCCTCGGCGGCGACCGGCGCGCGCCCGTCGCCCGGCTTCCGGTCCCCCGCCAGCGCCAGCAAGGCGGCGAGCGAGCCGACATCCCCGTCGGCGCCGAACACCCGGCGCTTGCCCATGGCGGAAAGACGCAGGACAAGTCCGGCGAGCGCGTCTTCGGCGACGCCATCCACCTTGCTCAACTGCACGACATCCGCCGCGGCGATCTGCGCGCGCCATAGCGGATCATGGGCCCGGTCGGGATTGTCGGTCAGGTCCTGCGCGTCGACAAGGCAGACGACCATGTCCAGGCTCACCGCCCGCCACAGCACCGGATCGAGCAGCGCATCGACGACGCCCTGCGGATCGGCGACGCCGCTCGCCTCGATCACGATCAGATCGGGGGCGCCGGCGAGCACCTGTTTCAGCGTCCGCAGCAGATCGCCCTGCAACGAGCAGCAGATGCAGCCGTTGCGCAGCCCGATCACCGTGTCGCTGGCCGAATCCAGCAGCGCGGCGTCGATATTGATGCTGCCGAAATCATTGACGATCGCGGCGATCCGCCGGCCGTGATTGTCCAGCAGCAGCCCGTTGATGAACGTTGTCTTGCCCGCCCCCAGAAAACCGGTGGCGAGCAGAACGGGAACGCTCACGCCTGCGCGCGGCGAATCGGCCGGCCGGGGCTGGCGGTCGTGTCGAGCGCGCCGCCCGAAATGACGCTCCGCCCCCCGACCAGCAGATGCGCGATCCCTTCGGAGGGCTGGTTCATCTCCTCGAAGGTCGCCTTGTCGGTGAGCCGGTCCAGATCGAAGATCGCGATATCGGCGTCGAAACCCTCTCGCAGCCGCGCCTTGCGGGCGATCTGCGGCGCGCAACCCTCGATGACGCGGGCGGGATAGAGCGTGCAGCGCGCCAGCCCCTCGCGGAGCGGCATGGTCTCGCGCTCGCGGACATATTCGCGCAGGAAACGGGTGAAGGTGCCCGAGGAGCGGGGATGGGCCAGCGCCTCCTTCGGCAGTGGCCATTCCAGACCGGTGTAGATCGCGCCATCCGGCATGATCCAGGGCATCGCGTCCGAGGCGATGGAGCCACCGGGCATCAGCACCGACATGTCCAGAAGCTTCTGATGCCCGGCGTTCGCCTCCACATCGAGGAAATGCCAGACGATCAGATCCGAAGGCGCCTCGCGGCTCGCGGCGACGAGATCCTCCCGCGCATTGAAGCGGCGATGGTTCTTGACCAGTTCGATGGCGTTGTAATCGCTGCCGGTCCGCCTGCGGAACTCGGGATCGGCGAGGAAGCCGGCGCTCACCACCGTCGATCCGGCGCCATAGGGATAGGCCTCGGTCGTGACCGGCAGGCCCATCGACTGGGCCTTGGTTATCACCTCGGTCACCCGCTCGATATCCAGAAGGCTGGTCGAGTTCAGATGGCAGATATGCATATGCGCCCCGGTCGCGCCGGCGAGGCCGATCAGCCAGA
>JBKECG010000136.1:0-15452 GCA_047974395.1 Pikeienuella sp.
GCCCTGCGTGCCGGGCCAGGTCGGAAAATCCTCCGAAAGCTCATGCGTCATGTCCTCGACCCGCCCGACCCCGGCGGCCAGCGCCGGCGGGGCGATGGCGGAGCCGATCGCGACGCCGGCCCCGGTCGCGGCGGCCGCCGCCGCGCCGCCGCGAAAGAGATCGCGGAGAGAGAGCATCCGTTCCTTCACCGCATTCATCACGCAGATATCGCACATGTCCGTCTCCCTCTCTGTCGGATTCCAGACGGATGGTGAACCTGCGCGAGAGAGCGATCAATGAAAAAGCGAAGGGGCGCGCGGCGCTTCCCGCACCGCGCGCCCCCTGTTCCAGGCGCCGCCTTCCGGCGGGCGGCTTCGCGCCTACTGCCCGGCGGGCAGCGCGTCGATGGCGGCCTGCGCCTCCTTGGCGAAGGCGAAATTCTCCGCGCCGGCCGCGGCTTCGAGATGCGGGCGCGCCTCCGCCCCCTCGCCGAGCTTCGCATAGGCGAGGCCGAGATGGTAACGGACATAGGGATTGTCCGACAGCGCCTCGGCCGCAGGCCGGAGATAACGCAGCGCCTCCTCGTAATGGCCAAGCTGATACTGGACCCAGCCATAGGTGTCCTGGAAGGCGGGGATCTCCACGCCGCGCAGCGCCTCGGCCGCTTCCTGCGCGTCCTGAAGCGCCTGCGGATCGTCGGCCTTGAACTCCACCAGCAGGCTGGCGAGGTTGTTCGCCGCGACCAGCGAATTCGGCTGATCCGCATAGAGCGCCCGATATTGCGCGATCGCGTCGTCGATCTGCTGACGCGTCTCGTAATAACCGCCGAGGAACAGCCTGATGCCGCTGGGATCCACCGCCACCTTGAGCCCGGCGTCGAGCAACGCGAGCGCGTCCTCGTCCCGCTGCTGGCTGAAATAGATCCGCGCCAGCGCGACATAGGGATTGGGCGCGGAAGGATCGGCCGCGATCGCCGCCTGATAATCGGTCTCGGCGGCGTCGACATCCTTCTGGCTGAGCCTGACCGCCGCGCGCAGCATCAGGGCCTGCACATTGCGCGGCTCCTCCGCCAGCACGCCGTCGAGATGGGTGATCGCCTCGTCGATCTTGCCGGCCTTGAAATAGACCTGGATCATCGCGCCGAGCGCGGAATCGCGCTGCTCGGGGTCCTGGGCGATATCGTTCAGGATGCTGAGGCTCTCGTCATATTGCTCGCGCCCGCTGAGCGTCGCGGCCCTGATCCGCTTCGAGGTCTCCTCGTTCACGCCCGCCAGCATCGCCGCGGTCTCATCGGCCGCGGCCCAGTCGCCGATGCGAAGCTGTTCGGTAGCGAGCGCGGTCAGGATCTCCTCGTTCCTGGGCTGGATGCGGGCCGCTTCGGTCAGCACCGTCAACACCGCGTCGGCGCGGTTGTTCAGCCGCAGGAAGTTCACGAACTCCATCGTGATCGCAGGATCATATTGCGACGCCTGCATCGCGGCGGAGAAATTCTCGCCGGCGATATCGGGATTGCCGGCGCGAAGCTGGGTGCGCCCGGCCAGCATCAGAAGCTGCGGGTTGTTCGGCTCCGCCGCCAGCGCGCCGCGCACGTCGAGAAGGGCGTTGGTGTAATCCTTGTCGTCATAGCGCAGCGCCGCGCGAATACCGAGCGCGGCGGCGTTCGAGGCGTCATCGGCCAGCACCTCCTCGACCAGCGCCCTGGCCTCCTCAAGCGTGTTCTCGCGCAGGAAGATCCGCGCCAGCACCACCCGCACCCGGTTGGCGTCGGCGCCGGCCTCGGCCTCGACCGCTTCGGCGATGACGCGGCGCAGCCGCTCCTTGGCGGCGTCAGGATTGTCGCTTTCGTAATCGAGTTCGGCCAGTGCAATCTCGAACGGCACCTTGTCCTCGCGCGCGCCGAGCAGGCGCGTCAGCTCCTCGCGCGCCGCCTCGGCGCCTTTGGTCGCCAGAACGAAGCTGACGACGCGAAGCGAGGCGTCGGCGTTCTCCGTGCTGGCCTCGGCGATGGCGCGAAGCTGCTCCTCGGCCTTGTCATTCTCACCGCGCTTGGCGTGCCAGCGCGAAAGCGAGGTGCGCAGCGCCAGCTGGTCGGGGAACTGCTTCACCACGACCTCAAGATAGGCGCCGACCGCATCGTCATCGCCCATCTGCTCCAGCACCTGCACCTTGACCAGGGCGACGCCGAGATCGGTCGGAACCCGCTTGGTGATGTCGTCGGCGATGGCCAGCGCGCCGGGAAGATCCTGCTCCTTGAGGCGCTCGCCGATCAGCACCGCATGAGCGGTGGTGTTGTCGGGTTCAAGCTCGATCGCGCGGCGCGCATATTCCAGCGCCGTCGCGGAATCGCCGGCCCGGAGGGAAACGCCCGCCTTCAGGACCAGCGCGCCGACATTGTTCGGCTCGTCCTTGATCACGGCGTCGGCCTTCGCCAGCGCCTCCTCCATCTGCCCGCTGAGCATCGCCATCTGCCCGAGCTTGACCTGGGCCTCGGCGTTCTTGGGGTCGATCTCGATGATCTTGTTGAGATGCGCCATCATCGCCGGATAGTTGCGCTGCTTCTCATAGATCCCGGCCATGCCGAGATGCGCCGCGAGGCTGTTCGCGTCGATCTCCAGCGCGTTGCGGAATTCGAGCGTCGCCTTCTCGAACGCGCCCTCTTCGACCAGCGTCCGACCGCCCTCGACATGTTTGGCGAGCCGGTCTTCGGCGCTGTCGCATGCGGCGAGCGCGAAGGCCCCGGCGGCCAGCGCCGCCGCCAGCGTGATGCGGTTCAGACGTCTAGAAACTGCGCCCATCGGAAAACCACCTCCAAATCCGGGACGCGCGCCACCCTGTCGTTCAGGGCCGGCCACGCGATTCCACATCAATCCTCAAACGAAGCTCATGAATACTCATAAGCCTTGCGGTCCACATCGTCCTGCGCCTTGTTCAGCAGCACGCCGAGGAAATTCACATGGCCCGCGAACATCCGCTCGCAATGCTCGATCTCCTTCGCCGTGGTCTGCCCCGAGGCCGCGACCAGCAGCACGCAATCGACATGCTGCACGAAGGCGATCGCATCGTCGCTGACCAGCATCGGCGGCAGATCGTAGATCACCGCGTCCGGCTTCAGGCTTTCATTGAGCGACGCGAGCACGCTCACGGTCTTCTCATCCTGAATCAGCTCGGTCGAATCGCGCACCCGCTCGCCATTGAGCCCGAAGGCCAGATTGGGGCCGCAACGCTTCAGCCCGCTCTGGATATCCGTCTGCCCGCTCAGCATCCAGGCGAGCGGCGGCGCGTTCTTCCGCCCCAGCGTATGGGCCAGTTCGGGCGCTTTCAGGTCCATGTCGACGACCAGGGTCCTCAAATCCGACTGCCGCGCCAAGCTGAAGGCGAGATTGGCGGTCACCAGAGTCTTGCCGCAGCCCTTGCTGGGCGAGGTGATCGCGATCCGGCTCCAGCCGTTGTCGCGGAACACTTTCAGCAGACGGGTGCGCAGCAGATCGAAGGGAATATGCGCCAGATCGGATTTATCCTGCGTCACGATGCGCGCGCGTTCAAGCTGATCCGGCGACAGCTGGATCTCCTCCAGCGAAGCCCAAAGCTCGTCAACCGGCGCTGCGGCGGCGCGGCGCGGCGCGGGAGCGACCACAGTCCCGTCGGCGACGTCAGCGTCACGCTGCGCCCTCGCCTTCTCGATCGCAAATTTCAGTCGCTCGACCATGTTTCTTGTCCTTGGCGTCCGCGCAGCGTCTAGAAGCGCCGTTCGATGAGTTCAATGAGCGAGTTCAGCCCCGCCTTGTCCGCAAATCTCTCGGCGAGCACGGAAAGCGGCAGATAATACTGGTCCACGGCGAAAAGCGCCGCCGGCACGCCGACCAGAAAGACGCCGGCCAGGGTCGCGAGCCGGGCGCGGCGGTTGCGGATCTCCCGCCTGGTCCGGATATAGGGCACGACCACGATCGGGCGCAGCTTCACCTTGCGCTGAAGATCGCCCGAAGTCCTGATCGAACTGTTCAGCAATTCGAGCAGCACGACAAGACCGATCCCCACCATCACCGACGCGCCGGCCCCCAGACCCGCGATCGCCAGGCGATTCGGGGAATCCGGCTCGGTCGGCACCTGGGCCTGCTCGATCACCACCAGCCGCTCGGCCTGACGGTTGACCTCCAGCTTCTCGCCGGTCTCGGCCTCGGCCAGCTTGGTCGAGGCGGCGGTGTACTGGTCGCGCAGCTCGACCAGCCGGCGCGTGAGCGAGGAGAGGGCCAGATCCACCTGCGGCGACCTGCCGATCGCGTCGCGCAGCCCGTCCAGCTTGGCCCGCGATTCCTCGTTCCGCTTGTCGATCTTCTCGATCTCGGAGGTGATCAGCCGGATCTGCCGCTCCAGGCGGCTGCGCTGGAACTCCGCCGGGTCCACCGGGTTGCCGTCCGCGTCCAGCGTCGGGGTGATCTGTTCGCGCAGCGCCTCGATGCGCCGCTCCAGCACCACCACGGTCGGATGCGTGGGCGCGAGCACGCCGCGCTGCTGCGCCAGCGCGTTCTCCAGCTCCCTGAGCTGCGCCTGTTCCGGGGTCAGCTGCTCGTCGGGCACGCCGCCGAGCCCCTGGGTCAGCGCCAGTTCGATCTCGCGGCGCTGCTCGTCAAGCCCGGCGCGGCGCTCCTCGCCCTCGGTGATCTGCTTCTCCAGTTCGGCGATCTCGCCGGTCCGGTACTGGAGCGTTTCGGGCAGCGCGTCGGCGTTCTCACCCTTGAAGGCGATCACCCGCCCCTCGACATCGGTGATCTCGCGCGCGATCCGGGCGACCTCGGCCTTGAAGAAGGCCACCGTCTCGGTCGCGCGCTCGGTCCGCTGCTTCAGGTTCAGGTCCAGCGCCATGGTCACGAATTCATTCGCCACCGCCGCCGAGAGAACCGGGGTCGGCGCGTTGAACGAAATCGTGAAGGCGGCGACGCTGGCCGGGCCGCGCGTGCGCTGCTGGTCGCCGAACTCGATGCTCTGGAAGATCGTGTCCTCGCGGATCTTCTCCACCTTGTCGGAAAGGCTGAGATCGCTGTAGCCCTGATAGAGATTGTGCTTCTCGATGATCGTGATCAGGTTCTGGCGGGTCATCAGCCGCTGGCGGATCAGCTCCAGCCGCTCGCCGGCGGAGGCGGTGACGGTGGAGCGCGCCAGCTCATCCGGGATCTGCTGGCTTTCAACCAGAATCCGCGCCGTGGCCGAATAGACCGCCGGCAGGATATAGGCGACGCCGAACGCCAGCGGCGTGAGCAGCAGGAAACACAGCGCGACGATCCAGGACCGACGCCTGACCACGCTCTTGATATCCGCACTTCCGAAACTTGCGCCTTCAGCCATAGCCTGCACTCATCCTCGCGACGCGACCTGCGTCTGCGGTTGCAACGACCGCCTCATCATTGATGTGGCGGAATTACTTCTCACTCACCAGTTTGGGAACCGGACGCGGCGCGGCGAACTGATTGTATATGCCGCGCGCCTTCGCGCTCTCCAGAAACTCCCTGAGCAATTCCTCGTCGATCACCTTGCTATCCGCCGAGAAGCCGTAAAGCAGTGAGAAATCGCAAAGGATGTTCACCAGCCGCGGCACGCCGCCGGTGGCCTCGTGAACCATTTCGCAGGTCCGGTCCGGGAATATCCCGGCCGCGCCGCCGGCGATCTCCATCCGGCGATGGATATATTTCGCCGTCTCCGGTTTGGAGAGCGGGCCGAGATTGAAATCCGAACTGATCCGCTGCGAGAACTGACGCAGCTCCGGGCGCGTGATCAGCTCGCGCAGCTCCGGCTGGCCGACCAGGATGAGCTGCAGGAGCTCGTCCTTCTCGGAATTGATGTTGGAGAGCATGCGCAGCTCCTCCAACGATTTCGCGCCCATGTTCTGCGCCTCGTCGAAGATCAGCAGCACGCGCCGGTTCCGGGCGTAGGCGTCGATAACGAAATCCTGGAAACGCTTGAACAGCGCGACATAGGGCTCGTTGGCGTCCACCGGCTGGTCGAGCGCCATCATCACCCAGTGCAGCAGCTCCCCCCGCCCATCCTGCATGTTGGAGATCAGCGCCGTGGTCACATCCTCGGGGATCTCGCGCAGGAGCTTGCGCAGCAGCGTGGTCTTGCCCGCGCCGACATCCCCGGTGATCACGGTGATCGGCGCGCGCGTCATCACCCCATAGCGCAGCATGGTGAACGCCATCATGTGGCTGTCCGACCAATAGAGGAAATCCGGGTCGGGCAAGGTCAGAAACGGCCGCTGATTGAGGCCGTAAAATGACTCATACATTATCGTCCCGCCTTCGGAACTCATGCCCACCTCCGGCCTCTACGCTGCGCGTCACTTGCGTACTGAAACACGCCGCCACCACACGTTCGGAACCGCGATATCGCGCCCCCGCACCCCTCTTCGACCAAACAACATATCCTAATAAGGATATATTTGCGAACTGCTAAACCCACGGGCAACATAACCGAGGATCGGACAAATTTGTGTCATTCCGGCACAAATCTTGGAAAGATTCTCAGCGATTCGCCCAAAAACGCCTGAAGCCGTTCATCGGCGGCGCTCTCCGGCTCCCCGGAGAGGATCGGCGTGATCACGCGGATCAGCCCGCCATCCGTCCGGCCGCGGGTCAGCGCGTCGATCACCGTGGCCGCCTTGGCCAGATAGTCGTTCGTCATCCGGCGCCCGCGCCCCTCGAACCAGTAATAGACCAGCTGCTTGTTCAGCCCCTTCTGGATCACGGCCCGGTTCACCTTGAAACGCGCGGTCTCGCCGCGGCCGATGTCCAGCTCGATCGCCGAAGGCTCGATACGCGACATTTCCCAGCCGCCGGCGGGGATGCAGACCTCCGGCGAATGGATGCCCGCGCCCTCGGTCTGCCGCTCGTAATAGGCGATGAAGAGATCGACCGGCGCGGCGCGGTCATTCGAAATGAAGGTGGCGCCGTGGTAATCATCCGCCGCCAGCACCGCCTCGACATCGGGGTTGAGGACCTGGGCCGGGCCGGAGCGCCATTCCCCGGCCTCGCGCGGGAAGAGGATCAGCGGCGAACGCTCCGCCGCCGCGATCTCCCGCTCGGGCGCGAGATGCCAGCCGAGCGCGACCAGCGCGGTCGCGATCATCGCCGCGACCAGCGCCGCGGACTTGCGGATCGAGAAGATCCGCGCCGCCTGCGCGCCGAGGCCGCCGAACTCCAGATCCAGCGCCTCCGACAGCGGCCGGCGGTCGCCGGCGACAAGCTGCATCAGCCGGGCGAGGCCGAACAGGATCAGGACGCAGGAGATGAAGATCACCCAGCCCTCGAAGAAATGGAGGAACCCCTCCGCCTGCTCGATCCCGTAATTGTCCACCAGCACGCCGATCATGCCGATGCGGAAGGAGTTCATCAGCACCGTGATCGGCATGGCCGACAGCAGCAGCACCGCCTTGATCCAGATCGGCCCCTGATAGAGCACCGCGAAGATATAGGTGAAGCTCATCACCGGGAAGAGATAGCGCAGCCCCGAACAGGCCTCCGCGACCTGGAGCTTGTAGACGCCGAGATCAATGATGTTGCCGTCGAGGAAGACCGGAATGTTCATCATCCGGATCACCATGACGCCGATCTCGGAAGAGACGAACTGAAGGTTGATCGACACCTGCCAGTAAAGGAAGGACGGCAGCGGCAGCATGAACACGAGGTGCAGGACCGGCGGCCAGTATTCGCGGCCGAATCGCCAGCCGAAACCCACCAGCAGCACGCCATAGAACCAGACAATCATGGCGTAGGTCACGATATCCGGGATATGCGCGACATTGCCGATCATCGCGACCACCAGCGTCAGCAGGATCAGCGCGAAGCCCAGCCAGCGGTCGCTGATCCCCGCCGGAGGCGGCGGGGTCGCCTTCAACTGGCGCAGGAACAGGTAGAAGGACAGGATCGGGATAAGCGGGCCATGGCTGTATTCCGGCAGGGTCCACGCATCGAAAAGCGCGAAGAATCCGCTCCAGAACACCGCGATCGCCGAGGCGACCAGCAGGATGAAAACAAGAAAACCGGGACCAAAACGCCGCGCCGCGTCGCCCATATCACCCCCGGCGCCGTTTTTCGCGCTGTTGACTGCCACCATGTACTCGCTCCACAGAGGGCCGAGGCCCTTTCAATCACCCAGCCTAAAGATAGCACCTCCGGCCGGAATTCAACCGGCCTCGGCGCCTCCCCCCCCGCGTCTCCGCGGTTAAATCTGTCGAAGCGCCCCCGCGCGACACTCAATCTCACGCCGCATCCGGCCGGGCTCCTCCATTCTTCGGAAGAGCGTCCTGGCGCGGAAACATGCCCCGAAACGCAGGGGTCGACAAACAGAACGCGCGCCCTTGCCGCAATCCGACCGGCCAGTCCGCACGCCGGCGCATAGTTATCGACGACCCGGCATATCGCAAGCCCTTCAATCGACCACATTGCCGCAGACCGTCAGGTGAAATACACATCAAGTAATTTAAATATATACTTGAAAAATAATTCGCTTATAAAAATTAAATATTCTTAAATTTGATTGATGAAAATTAATATATAATTGATTAAAGGTAAAATACCTATATATTACCGTAGCGGATAGCAAGATAATAATATATCTGAAACTCGGCAGAACGCGCGATCAGGCCGGGAACCGGCATCGTCCTCATCCGACCCGCCCGCTATTCGCATCTGTATTTCGTTCAGCGCGGCGCCGAACCGGCGGGAGGCGGAAATCTCCGGCGCCGGCGGCCTGTCTCCCTCCGATCGCCACCAGCGTCCGAACCAGTGTAGCGTAGTCAGGAGTATCGCATGAACGACTTTACGGGCCCGCCCGCCGACGCGGCGCATGTTCTTGTATCCAATCAGAAAGAACTGGACGCGGCCCTCGCCGCGGCCAGCGGCGGAGAGGTGATCGCGCTGGCGCCGGGCGCATATGAGTCCATCTCGCTCCGGTCGCGGAGTTTTGATGAAACCGTCAGAATCATATCCGCCGAAGAGGACGCCCCCGCGACCATCACCGGCGTCATCCGGCTGCGGGAGGTCTCGAATCTGTCGATCGAAGGCGTCGATCTCATCGCCGACGCGCCTCTTCGCGCCTTCGGCCAGCGGATACAGATCGACCGAAGCGAAGCCGTGAACCTTTCGGACATGAAGATCCAGGGGGCGCTGCCGGTTTCCGGCAAGGACCCTGACGACCCGACCGCCAGGGGCGGCGATGTGATGGTCGGCGTGCCGCATGAATTCGGCCTGCGCGTCGAGGCGTCGAAAGACATCTCGCTCGACAGCCTTGATCTCACGAATTTCTCCAAGGCGATCTGGCTCATCGGCGGATCGTCGAAGATCTCGATCACGAATTCGGAACTCCACCAGATCAGAAGCGACGGTATCGCCTTCTCCGATGTCTCCGATCTGCGGATCGAGGGCAATTATTTCCACGATTTCCATCCCTGGCCGGGGCCGGCGGGCGCGGAATCCAGCGCCATCGGCGATCACCCCGACTATATCCAGTACATGGCCGGCCCCGCCGCCGGGAGCATTTCCGGCGTCGCGATCCGCGACAACATCATGCTTCAGGGCGCCGGCGCCGGCGTGCAGGCGATCTTCGGCCACGCCGTCCGTCCCGGCGCGGAGACGGAGCCCTTCACCGATTTCGAGATCACCGGCAATTTCATCCAGACCAACAGCGTCCACGGGATCTCGCTCGGCGATGTGGCCGGCGCGGAGATCAGCGGCAATGTCGTGATCCCCTCGGGCGTCGATAACGGCATGGCGGAAAACGGCTGGCGCCCGGCGATCATGCTGACCTCCCGCGCCTTCGCACCGCAGGATGTGAAGATCACCGACAACCTGATCACGCTGAGCTGGCGGCCGGAATTCGACCCGACCGGCCGGGGCGCGGCGGCGAATGAGGCCGCCGGCGTGATCAGCGCCGGCAACACCGTGCTCGACCGCGGCGCGATTCCCGATTCATGGGCGGCGCTGCGACTGCCCGATCCGGCGGCTTATGCGGATCGCGCCGCCTGGATGGCGGCCGCGCGCGAGGCGGTCGGCGCGCCGGCGAAGGGCGCCGCCCTTGCCGGCCCGGCCCCGGCCATATCGCAAAACCTCACTGGCGCGGAGGCGGATGAAGAGCTTCGCGGCGGCGACGGGGCCGACACGCTCGACGGCGGCGGCGGCGCGGACACGCTTCGGGGCGGCGACGGCGGCGATCTCTTCATCGCCCCGGCCAAGGCCGGCGGGCGGGTCCTGATCGCGGATCTCGACTTCGACGCCGGCGACAGGCTCTCGATCCCCGGTCAGGACGGAACGGCCCTGATCCGGAATCTGGATCAGCTTTTCGCCCATGCGCGCGGCGAAGGCGCCCGGCTCGGCCTGACCGAAGCGGCCGACATGCGACTGATCATCGGCGAGGGCGCGGCGCGGCGAAGCGTCGATATCCTCTTCGCCGGCGAACGAAGCGCCGCCGATCTCTCCGGGGCCATGGCCGAAGATGCGGTCGAGGTCGCGGCGGGCGAAACCGTCATGATCGACATTCTCGGCAATGACCGGCTCGAAGCCGGGGCGTTTCTGGCCGGGCATGGCCGGTCGGCGCTCGGCGCGAAAGTTGAAATCGTGGATGGACAGATCCGCTACGCCGCGCCGGAAGGGGCCGGCGCGGGCCGGGATGTGATCCGTTACGCCGTCGCCGACGGGGCCGGCGGAAAGGGCTTCGCCGAACTCAAGGTGACGCTGCGCCCCGCCGCCCCGGCGCCGACCCATGAGGGCGGGGCGGGCGGCGATTCCATCGTCACCGGCCGCGGCGACGACGCCGTTTTCGGCGGCGGCGGGAATGACGTGCTCTACACCCGTCAGGGCGATGACTGGCTCGATGGCGGCGACGGGAGCGACCGGCTGAGCGGGCGCGAAGGCGCCGACACGCTGACCGGCGGCGACGGCGCCGACAGTTTCGTCTTCTATGGCGGCGATTTCCGCGATGGCGAGCGGGACGTGATCGCCGATCTGGATTTCGGCGAAGGGGACCGGATCGCCTTCGGCCATTTCGGCGAAGGCGCGTTCGGCGCCGGTCTCTGGTATTCGGCCGCCGACGGAAAATCCGCGCACCTGCGCAGCGTCGAGGACCTGCTGCGGCTGGGAAAGATGGACGGGTTCGACCTCTCGCGCGCCGGCGAGGCGCGCGCCCTGCTGCGGATCGAGCGTGGCGACGGCGTCGCCGGCGAGATCGAGATCGGCTTCGACGGCGCCTCCGCCACCCGTTTCGAATCGCTCTGGGCGGAGGGCTGAACCCGCGACCATCGCGGCGCCCCCTCCCCTGCGCCGGGGCGCCGGGGCGCCGCCACTGACATGAAACTGCTCGGAATATGCTCATTCCATGGGCTTTCGCCGGGCTGCGCGGCCTTCCTACTGACGCGATTTGGGCATATCCCTAGCCGGATGGCGATATGATGACCCGCGCCGCGACGGGACAGGAGACACATGCGGATACTGCATATCTCGGCGGACTACCCGGATCCGCTGGTCCCGGCGAAGACCCGCGCCGTCTCCAACCTGCTGGCGATGATCGACGGGCATGAGCATCGCGTCGTCTCGCTGAACCGGATCGGCTGGCGCGCCGGGATCGAGCCTCTGGACTTCGCCGACGCGGCCGGGGCGCGTCACCGCGCCGTCGCCTATGGCGCGCCGCCCAAGGGCGTGCTGATGCGCCGCTATCTCTTACGGCTGGCGGACTGGATCGCCGCGGATAGCGAGGCCGCCGGCTTCACCCCCGATATCGTCCACTCGCACAAACTCTCGGTCGAGGCGCTGACCGGCGAGCCGCTGGCGCGCCGCTGGGGGGCGCGGCATTTCATCTCCTCCCAGGGCAACAGCGATCTGAAGATCATCGGATCAAAACGGGATCTGCGGCCCGATTACCGGCGGATCTGGCATGACGCGGCGGTGGTCTTTCCCTTCGCGCCCTGGGCGGCGCGGGACCTCGCCGCGCTTCTGGGCCCGCGCCGGGGGCCGGTGACGCCGCTCCCCTGCCCCGGCCCGGCCGACCGGCGGCTGGAGCCGAAGGAGACCGGGCCGGTGATCCGCACCGCCTTTCACTTCGCCGGGGCGAAGAACAAGAATATCGAACGCCTGATCCGCGCCATCGGCCGCGCCGGGGCCGAAGAGCCGGAGATCAGGCTGGAGATCATCGGCGGCGGCAACGCCGAAGCCTTCGCCAGCCTCTCGGCCACCGCGCGCGCGGCCGCGCCGGGCCGGGTGAATTTCCTCGGCGCCGTGCCGAACGAGCGGGTGCAGACGCTGTTCAACGAAAGCTGCGCCTTCGCGCTGGTCTCCCACCGGGAAAGCTACGGCATGGTCTTCGCCGAGGCGCTGCTGGCCGGCGCGCCCTGCCTCTTTCCACGCGGGCGGGCGATCGACGGTTATCTGGAGGAGGGAGGCGTCGTTCTCGGCGCCGATCCGACCGATGAGGATGAAATCACCACCGCGCTCTTGCGGCTGACGCGCGAGCAGGGCGCGTTCAAGGCGCGGCTGGCCGCGCTCGGCGCGGAAGGCGGGCTCGACTTCATGCGCGGGGCGGCGATCCGCGACACTTACCTTCAGGCGATCGAGGCGAAATCATGAAACGACTGGCGAAATCCGCAGCGCTTCTCTGGATGCTCGCCGGCGCCGGCGCCGGGGCGCAGGATTCCCCGCCGGGCTACGCCGGGGTCGATCTTTTCCGCATGCCGCAGGTCGCGGCGGCGGAGCTTCAGGCGGCGCGGCTCATCGCCGCCGGCAATCCCGCCGCCGCCGCCGGCATTCTCGACCAGCTCGCCCGTGGTTATCCGCAGGCGGCGCGGCTCCTCGGTTACAAGGCGATGATCGCGGCGATGCAGGGCCGGGACGAGGACGCTTTCGCCGCCCTTTCCGCCGCCGCCGCCGCCGGGCTGGACGATCTCGACGAGCGGCTCTCGCGCCCGCCCCTGAGCCGGATCGCGGACGATCCGCTGGTCCAGGCCCTGCGCGCCGCCGCCCCCGCGCCGAAACCCGCGCCGGAGCCCCCCGCCCCGCGCCGGATCGACGCCGGCGAGGCGCTGGTGGACAAGACCAACACCTATTGGAGCGGCCGGGACGGACGCCTGATCGCCCGGTTCGAGATGCTGACCGCCATGCGCCGCTTCCAGATCCGGGACGGCGCGCTGGAGGAGCCCTACAAGACCCTGCAATCCTGGGTCGCGCGCGGGCGCGCGGCGGGCACTGTCGGCGATCTCTACGACAATCGCGACGCCGGCCATTCGGCGCTGGCGCGGCGCATGCCGACGCAGATGAGCCATGTGGTCTATTCCGACGCGGCGAAGGCGGCGGGGCTGCATTACGGGCTGAACACGCAGATCCTTTTCGATCGCGTCACCATCGGCAATTCCTCGACCGCGATCGAGCGGAACATGTGGCGCTCCCAGCCCCGGCTGGCGCTGACGACCCCCGAAGGGGCGCTGCGGCTCTGGCAGCTTTACGCGCGCAACCATATCTATGTCTTCCCCGAACATCGCGATCACGACCCCAGAACGCCCCCCGCCGGCGCGACCGGAAACGACGCGCGGCCGGGCCATGGCGATCTCTTCCCGGCGAACACGCCCTATATGCTGATCTCGCAAGGATCGTCCGGCAGCGACCGGCCGATACTGGAGGCGCTGCGCGCCATCCTCGCGGCGCTGAAACCAGAGGTGAAGACATTCCTCGAAGAGCGGAACATGATCGCGCCGACGGCGCAGATGATCTTTCGCCGCGGACAGCAGGATATCGAGACCGACGAGGATTATCTTTCGCCCCGCGCCCATCCTTCGGTCTTCGACCCGGCGCGCAGCCAGGTCGGCCGGATGATCGCCATGGCCAACGCGCTGGAGCTGAAGGAGATCCCGCCCGTGGTCAGGCTACAGGTGGAGAGGGAAGGCCAGACCGGCGCCGTTCCCGGCCTGCTTGGCGCGGACGGGCCGGCGGATGAGCGGCTCTTCGACACGCCCTCCGCGATCGCCCGGGTCTGGCGCGGCGCGGGTCATGAGCGGCGCTATCTCGTCGGGACCCCCGATGTGAAGGATCCGAACGGCCGGCCCTTGCGCTTCTTCTGGATCGTGACCCAGGGCGACGCGGCCAATGTCTCCATCACCCCGCTCGACGACGCGGCGACGCGGGCCGAGATCGTCATCCGCTGGGGCGGCGAGGCGCCGGAGGCCGCCCGCCCCGACATCACCAGCCCGCGCGTCGATATCGCCGTGATCGCCGATAACGGGGAATTCTCGGCCCCGGCCTTCTTCTCCGTACTCTATCCCGCGCATGAGAACCGCGTCTACGAACCCGCGCCCGATGGCGGGATGCGGCTCGTCTCGGTCGATCACGTCCAGCCGCAGCGCGGCCCCTATGTGGACCCGGCCGTCTGGCCCGGGCGCGACTGGCGCGACGATCTCGACTACGCCGCCGACGGCCGGCTGCTCGGCTGGACCCGCAGCCGCGGAGAGGCGCGGGAGCGTTTCACCCATGACGGGCTGCTGGTGCGCGAAACCGACGAAGCCGGCCGCCCGGTCAGCGCGGAGGAGGTCGCCTACCGGATCGAGCCCGACGGGCGCGGCTTTCCGACCATGGTCGCAAGCCCGACCGGGGCGCTTCACGCCTATCGCTATGACGGGCCGGACGACCGGTTCGGCGAGCGGGCGGACAAGCCGGGCTGAGCGCCGCCGCCGCTCAGGCCAGCCAGCCATAGAGAAGCTGCGCCCGGTCGGAAGACTGGTTATGCAGCTTCACATAGAAATCCTGCGGCGAAGGCACGGCATCCGGCAACAGCTTCACCAGACGGCCCGAGGCCAGGTGCTGGCCGGTCAGCCCCTCCCAGCCCAAGACGGCGCCCATGTCGTCCTCGGCCGCCTGAAGCGCGATCATGTAGTTGTTGACCCGATGCCCGGTCCTGAGCGCGCCGGCGTAGCCGAGCGAACGCAGCCAGCCGCGCCAGTCGGTCCAGCCGCTTTCCGGCGCCTCCAGATGGATCAGCGGCGCGGCGGCGAGATCGGCGATGGTCTCGATCCGGTGCAGCCGGGCGAAGCGGGGGCTGCCAAGGGCCATGATCCGGTCGCGAAAGATCGCCCTGCAGGCGCCGCTCTCCCCGGCCAGATCGCCGTAATGGATGCTCAGATCGCAATCCTGAACATTGCGATCGCTGTCGCTGACGATCTGGGCGACGGAGATATGGCCGTAGCTTCTCCAGAACTGCGCCAGCCGCGGCGTCAGCCAGAGCGCGCTGACCGCCGCCGTCGAGCGGATGGTGACGGTCGAGCGGCCATGCTGCGCGCGAAGCTGCTCCAGCGCCTCGTTGATCCCTTCGAATCCCCGCTGCACCGAAACCAGAAGATAGACGCCGGTCTCGGTCAGTTCGACGCCGCGATGATAGCGGTGGACAAGCTCGCAGCGCAGTTCCCGCTCCAGCGCCTTGACCTGGTGGCTGATCGCGGCGGGGGTCACGTTCA
>JBKECG010000147.1:0-2979 GCA_047974395.1 Pikeienuella sp.
GCGAACGGGAAGGAGCGGGGCGCGATCGACGATCTCGCGCGCCACCTGACGCCGGCGCCGCCCGAGGCGCGGGCGACCGTAAGCCCCGTCGCCGGCAAGACCGTCGTCTTCACCGGCACGCTGGAGAAGATGAGCCGCGCCGAGGCCAAGGCGCGGGCGGAGGCGCTGGGCGCCAGGGTCGCGGGGTCGGTTTCCGTGAAGACCGATCTGGTCATCGCCGGGCCGGGGGCCGGCTCGAAGCGCAAGAAGGCGGAGGAGCTCGGCGTCGAGGTGCTCGACGAGGAGGGCTGGATCGCCCTGATCGGCGGCTGAGATGGCGGGCGGGTCATCGCCCGGACGGCCGGAGGTCCACTGGCCGCTCTTCGCCGGGCTGGAGACCCTGCCCGGCGTCGGCGCGAAGACCGCGAAGCTCTTTGAAAAGCTCGGCGCGACCCGCCCGCGCGACCTGCTGTTCACCCCGCCGGCCGGGGTGATCGACCGCCGGCTCCGGCCGACGCTCAAGGGCGCGCCGCTTGACGAGGCGGCGACGGTCGAGGCGGAGATCGGCGTCCACCATCCGCCGCGCGCGAAGGGCCGCCCCTATCGCATCGCCGCCCGCGACGCCGAGATCGAGTTCCTGCTGACCTTCTTCCATGCGCGTGAGGACTGGTTGCGCCGGACCATGCCGACCGGCGCGCGGCGGATCGTCTCCGGCAAGGTCGAGATCTTCGACGGCGTGTTGCAGATGACCCATCCCGACCATGTGCTGGCGCCCGAGGAGGCCGCCGCCCTGCCGGAATTCGAACCGGTCTACCCGCTCACCGCCGGGCTCGGCCAGCGTCAGGTGGCGAAGGCGGTGGCGGGGGCGCTGGCGCTGGCGCCCGCCTTGCCGGAATGGCTTGATCCGGCGCTGATGACGCGGGAGGGATGGCCGGACTGGCGCGCGGCGGTCGGCGCGCTTCATGCGCCGCAGGCCCGCGCCGGCCTGTCGCGGCGCGCGCCGGAACGCCGTCGCCTCGCCTATGACGAATTGCTGGCCCATGCGCTGACCCTGGCGCTGGCGCGGGCGCGGATGAAACGGGGCCGCGGGCGCCCCGTGACCGGCGACGGGCGGCTGCGCCGGCGGCTGCTCGCGGCGCTGCCCTATGAGCCGACCGGCGCGCAGGCCCGCGCCGCGGCGGAGATAGAGGCCGACATGGCCGCGCCCGAGCGGATGCTGCGGCTGCTGCAAGGCGATGTCGGCGCCGGCAAGACGCTGGTGGCGATGCTGGCGCTGCTGAACGCCGTGGAGGCGGGCGGGCAGGGCGCGCTGATGGCCCCGACCGAGATCCTCGCCCGCCAGCATTTCAACAGCCTCTCGCCGCTGGCGGAGGCGGCGGGCGTGCGGATGGCGCTGCTCACGGGCCGCGACAAGGGCGGCGCGCGCGCCGCGAAACTGGAGGCGCTGGCGGCGGGCGAGACCGATATCCTGATCGGCACCCATGCGCTTTTCCAGAAAGGCGTGGATTTCAGCGATCTGCTGCTGGTCGTGGTTGACGAACAGCACCGTTTCGGCGTCCGCCAGCGGATGGAGCTGGCGGAGAAGGGCGCGGGCGTGGACGTGCTGGCGATGACCGCGACGCCGATCCCGCGCACGCTGGCGCTGGCCAGCCATGGCGACATGGATATCTCGGTGCTTGATGAGAAGCCGCCGGGCCGCCAGCCGATCGGAACGCGGATGATCAACGCCGACCGGCTCGACGATGTGATCGCGCGGCTTCGCGCCGCCGTCGCCGAGGGGCGGCGCGCCTATTGGGTCTGCCCGCTGGTGGAGGAAAGCGCGCTCTCCGACATGATCGCCGCCGAGGACCGCGCCGCCGCGCTCCGCCTCGCGCTGGGGGAAGGGGTGGTCGCGCTGGTTCACGGCCAGATGCCGCCGGCGGAGAAGGACGCCGCCATGGCCGATTTCGCGGCCGGGCGGGCGCAGGTGCTTGTCGCGACCACGGTGATCGAGGTCGGCGTCGATGTGCCCGAGGCGACGATCATGGTGATCGAACAGGCGGAGCGTTTCGGCCTCGCGCAGCTTCACCAGCTGCGCGGCCGGGTCGGGCGGGGGGCGGAGGCCTCGACCTGCCTGCTGCTCTATCGCGGCCCGCTCGGGGAAACCGCGCGCGCGCGGCTGGAGGTGCTGCGCGAGACCGATGACGGGTTCCGCATCGCCGAGGAGGATCTGCGCCTCAGGGGCGCCGGCGATCTTCTGGGCACGGCGCAATCCGGCCTGCCCGAATTCCGCGTCGCGGATCTGGAGACGGATGGCGATCTGATGCGGATCGCGCAGGATGACGCGCGGCTGGTGCTGGGGCGGGAGCCGATGCTGGACGGCGCGCGCGGGCCGGCCCTGCGTGCGTTGCTCTATCTTCTGGAGCGCGACGCGGCGATCCGCTATCTGGGCGGGGCCTGATAAATGTTCCATTAATGTTCTTGACAATGCGGATATAATAAGAACAAATAGGGTCCATACAGAGGAAACACGCAACTGGAAGCAGAGGGATTCGCCATGAGATTTGCCGCCAGATTCTACCAGCTCGCCGCCGCCCGCCCGGTCGAGGCGCTGAACGATGTTCTCGGTCTCGCCGCGATCTGCGCCATGGTTTTCGCCGGCTTCGCCGCGACCTCGCTCGCCTGATCCGATCCCGGCGCCCATTCGCCGGCTGCGCGCCCTCTCTCTCCCGCGCGGCGAATTTCCCGGCGTTCTGTCCCGCGCCGGAGCGATGGGCGCTTTACTGACGCCGCGCCTGAGTGGCGCGGCGTTTTTTCGGGGGTGATCGAGCGCCGATTGGGCGTTGAGGGGCGCCTTGACTTTCCATCTAACGGATTGAAGCCACCGGCTTTCAGCCGGCCCGCTTCAGCGTTATGGGGATGATCTTCTCTCCCGGATCTTGAAGCCCCTCGAAGGGATAAGGCTTCAAGATCCGGGAGAGAGATTCATGCGGTATTCGTCAGGCGCGCATACGCGATACT
>JBKECG010000177.1:0-2664 GCA_047974395.1 Pikeienuella sp.
GGCGAGGGGTTTCGCGGCTCGCGCGAGGCCTGCCTCGCGCATATCGACGCGGTCTGGACCGAATTGCGCCCCGCCGCGCCGGAGGCGGAGGGCGCGCCATGATCCACGCCCGCGCATTGTCCCGCGACGGGGCGGCGAAAACGCCGTCGCGGCTGGATCTGCCGCCGCCGCAGGATCTGCCGGCGGAACTGGTTCTCGCCCCCGAGGATATCGGCCCGGTCCGCGCGATCCTGACCGAATTCCTGGCCGCGCTGGCGGATGAGGACGCCGCCCGCCGCCCGGCCCGCATCCGCGCGCTGCTGGTCACCATCGGCCCCGGCGACGCCCGTGTCGTGGAGACGGAGGCGACGACGATCCCCGCCGGCAAGGGTGAGGTCGAGGATTTCGACCGCTATTTCGGCGTCCGGCGCATAGAGGAGGATCAGGGCGCGCTGGCGCTCCTGCGCGGCATGTTGCAGGTCTCGGCGGCGGTGCTGGACCTCGCCGCGCGCGGCCCGGACCTGCCGCAGGAGGCGCTGTCCCTCCAGGTGGCGGGCTTCGCCGCCTATGCGCGGCTTCTCGCCCGGCTCTGCGGGCTCGGGAAACTGCCATGACCGTTCCGCCGCCCCCCGCCCCGCGCGAGATCTGGAGGGAATTCCACTGGGCGTTCTTTCTGGACACGCAGGGGCTGATCCTGTGCATGCGCCGGCTCGACCTTCTGCTGGAGAGGGGAGAGATCGACGGCGCGCGCGAGGAGCTGGAGGCGGCGGCGGTGATGATGGAGGCTTCGGGCGCGGCGATGCGGCTGGCGGCCAGCTTCACCAGAGAGGATTACGAGGGCGAGATCCGCGTCTCGATGAGCCCGCCCAATGTGGCCTCCGAAGGCTTCAGCGGGCTGATGTCATGGGAGCATGGCGTGCTGGTGAATGTCTGGCGCGGCCTGCGCCCGCGCTTCGCCGCGCTGCCGGAGGCGCTGGCGCCGGCGCATGGCCGTTTCGTGCGCGCCTATCGCGAGATGGCCGAGGGTCATGTCGGCGTCTGCGCCCGTTTCGTCGGCGAGGGCGCGGCCAGCCTTCGCTATGACGACCGCGACGCGCTGATGACCCTGCGCCGTTTCGGCCGGGGCCGGGGCATGATGCTCGATCCGGCCGGCGCGGTCCCGGCGGAGGAGGCGACGCCGTGAACGACAAGATCCAGGATGTCTATCCGCTCGCCCCCGGACAGGGGGGAATCCTGTTCCACAGCATCGGCGGGGCGGGAAGCGGCGAATATGTGATCCAGATCCTGATCGGGATCGACGGCGCGCCCGATCCCGAGCGCGAGCGGGAAAGCTGGCGCGCGCTGGTCGCGCGCCATGACGCGCTGCGCACCGCCTTTGTCTGGAAGGGCCGGAAACGCCCGCTTCAGGTCGTCGGCCGCGCCGCGGCGGCGAAGCTGACCGTGACCGACCTTTCGGATCTGGACGAGACCGCGCAGGCCGCGCGTCTCGCCGATTGGCTGCGCGAGGACCGGGCGGCGGGGTTCGACCTGACGCGCGCGCCGCTTCTGCGGATCAACCGTTTCGTCCTTGGCGGCGGGCGGGGGCGGATCGTCGTCACCTTCCATCACGCCGCGCTGGACGGCTGGTCGATCCCGGCGCTGCTGCGCGACTGGGCGGCGCTTTACGCCGGGCGCGCGCTGCCGGCGGCGGCGCCCTTTCGCGAGCATGTCGCCTGGGTTTACGCGCAGGACCGCGACGGGGCGCTGGCCTTCTGGCGCGAGGAGCTGGCCGGTCGCGGCCCCGCCGGGGACTGGCCCTTCCGGCGCGAGGAGGGAATTGGCGAGCGGCGGGGCGATCTCTCGATCCGGCTCGACGAGGCGGAGACGGAGGCGCTCTCCGCCGCGCTGCGCGGCGACGGGTTGACCCTGGCGACGGCCGTGCAGGGCGCATGGGCGCTGGTTCAGGCACGGGCCGCCGGCGCCGACGATCTGGTCTATGGTCTCGCCCGCGCGGGGCGCCCGGCGGCGTTGCCGGGCGCGGAAAGCCGCGTCGGCATGTTTCTGAACACGCTCCCGGTCCGCGCCCGCATCGAGCCCTCGCGCCCGCTCGCGGACTGGCTGCGCGGGCTTCAGGCGCGGGTCCTGGCGCAGGGCCCGCATGAGCATGCGTCGCTGGCCGAGATCCAGGCCGCCGACCGGCGGGGCGGGGCGCCGCTGCTGCAAAGCGCGGTGGTGATCGAGAATTACCCGACCGATCCCGCGCTTCTGGGCGCGATCCCCGGTTTTCGCGTCGAGGCGGTGGAGGTGCTGGAGCAGACCAGCCTGCCGCTCACGCTTTTCGCGGTGACGCGGGGCGGGCTGCGGTTGCGGCTCCTCCATGACGCGGCGATGATCGGGGCGGGCGCGGCGCGGAGGATGCTCGACGATCTGCGCCGCGTGCTCGACGCCTTCGTCCTGCGGCCGGAGACGCCGCTGGCCGATATCGCGATCCTGACCCGGGCCGAGGTCGCCCCCGCCGCGCCGCCCGCCGCCGAAAACCCGCCCGCCGCCGCCGGCGCGGCCGAAACCCTGCCCGGTCTCGCCCGCATCTGGGCCGATCTGCTGGAGGCGCCGCTTCCGGCGGCCGAGGCTAACTTTTTCGATCTTGGCGGGCATTCGCGGCTGGCGATCACGCTTCAGGACCGCGTCGCGCGCGATCTCGGCGTC
>JBKECG010000207.1:0-5904 GCA_047974395.1 Pikeienuella sp.
TCTTCCTCGCCGAGGGCGTGCGCGGCTCGCTCTCCAAGCAGGCGATCGAGAAATACGGGCTTTCCGACGGGCGCGAGCCGCAGAAATACGGCATCGGCATGAAGGAGATCTGGGAGGTCAAGCCGGAGCATTTCCGCCCCGGACAGGTCACCCACACCATGGGCTGGCCGCTCGGCTCGACCGCGGGCGGCGGCTCCTTCATGTATCACATGGAGAACAATCAGGTGCTGGTCGGCTTCGTCGTCCACCTGAATTACAAGAACCCCTATCTTTTCCCCTATATGGAGTTCCAGCGGTTCAAGCATCACCCGCTGATCGCTTCGGTGCTGGAAGGGGGCAAGCGCGTCGCCTATGGCGCCCGCGCGATCACCGAGGGCGGCTGGCAGTCGCTGCCGAAGCTCGCCTTCCCGGGCGGCGCGCTGCTCGGCTGTTCGGCCGGCATGGTCAACGTGCCGCGGATCAAGGGCAACCATAACGCCATGTTTTCCGGCAAGGCGGCGGCGGAGGCGGCCTTCGCCGCAATCTCCGCCGGGCGGGCCTCGGACGAGTTGAACGAATATGACGAGGACGTGCGTTCGGGTCCGATCGCGAAGGATCTGAAGCGGGTGCGCAACGTCAAGCCGCTCTGGTCCAAATTCGGGCTGGTCGCCTCGCTGGTCTTCGGCGGGCTCGACATGTGGATCGCCAATCTGACCGGGATCAACATTCTCGGCTCGCTCCGCCATGGCAAGACCGACGCCGCCGCGACCGAACCGGCGGAAAAGCACAAGCCGATCGACTATCCGCGCCCCGACGGGGTGCTCAGCTTCGACCGGCTCACCAATGTCAGCTTCTCCGCCACCAATCACGCCGAGGACCAGCCCTGCCACCTGCATCTGCTGGACCCCTCGGTGCCGCTTCAGGTCAACCTGCCGCGCTTCGCCGAACCGGCGCAACGCTATTGCCCGGCCGGGGTTTACGAAGTGATCGAAGGGGAGAATGGCGAGGCGCCGCGCTTCCAGATCAACGCGCAGAACTGCGTCCACTGCAAGACATGCGACATCAAGGACCCGAGCCAGAACATCCAGTGGCGCACGCCGCAGGGCGGCGAAGGGCCGAACTATCCGAACATGTGACCGGGCGGCCCGGCCCGCGACCGGTCCCGCCCCCCGGCCCAACGGCCGGAGGGCGGATTTCCACCCGCTGACAGCGGCGAAGGGCTTCAGCCGTCCTTGTAGTAATAGCTGTAGCCGTTCAGCGCCGGCGCGCCGCCGAGATGGGCGTAAAGCACTTTCGAACCTTCGGGGAAGAATCCCTTCTTCGTCAGGTCGATCATGCCCTGCATGGATTTGCCCTCATAAACCGGGTCGGTCATCATCGCCTCGGTCCGGGCGGCGAGGCGGATCGCCTCGTTGGTCGCCTCCGAGGGCACGCCATAGGCGGGATAGGCGTAATCGTTGTTGATGACGATCTCGTCCTCGCGGACCTTGCGGCCCAGCCCGACCAGATCGGCGGTGTTATCGACGATGGAGCGCACCTGCGCGCGGGTCTGCTCCGGCGTCGCCGAGGCGTCGATGCCGATCACCCGGTCGGCCCGGTCCTGCGCCGCGAAGCCGACGATCATCCCGCCCTGGGTCGAGCCGGTGACCACGCAGACGACGATATAGTCGAACTTGAAGCCCAGCTCCTTCTCCTGCGCCGCGACCTCTTCGGCGAAGCCGATATAGCCCAGCGCGCCGTATTTGTGCACCGAGGCCCCGGCCGGGATCGCATAGGGTTTGCCGCCCGCTTCCTCGACCGATCTGATCGCGTCTTCCCAGCTCTTGCGGATGCCGATATCGAACCCTTCGTCCACCAGCCGCGAATCGGCGCCCATCAGCCGGGTCATCAGGATATTGCCGACCCGATCATAGATCGCGTCGTAATGGGGCACCCATTTTTCCTGGATGACCACGCATTTCATCCCGATCTTCGCGGCCGTGGCGGCGACCATGCGGGTGTGGTTGGACTGCACCCCGCCAATCGAGACCAGCGTATCCGCCCCGGCGGCGATGGCGTCGGGCACGATATATTCCAGCTTGCGCAGCTTGTTGCCGCCCATGGCCAGGCCGGAATTGCAATCGTCCCGTTTGGCGTAGATCTCGACCTTGCCGCCCAGGGCCTCGGTCAGGCGCGGCAGATGTTCGATCGGCGTCGGGCCGAAAGTGAGCGGATAGCGTTCGAATTTGTCGAGCAGCGACATGGGGCCTCCTGAGTGGATCGGGGTTTCAGGATTAGCATACTGCTTTTGGAAGGTGCTTTCGATTTTTAGGGCTAATTTGGCCTATCGCAGCGATGATTTTCGTCATAGCCATGATTTGATCTCATCAGGAATTCAAAAATGAAAGAATCCGCCACGCCAGATCTGGACCGGATCGACCGCAACATCCTCCGCCGTCTGCAACGCGACGGAAGGCTGAGCAACGCCGAGGTGGCCAAGGCGGTGAATGTCAGCGCCGCCACCTGCCATCGCCGCATCCAGCGGCTGATCGAGGACGGCCACATCGCCGGGGTGCACGCCCGGATCAACCCGGCCTCGGTCGGGCTCGGCGCGCTGGTCATGGTCGGCGTGGTGCTCGACCGCTCGACGCCGGAGAGCTTCTCCGCCTTCGAGACCGCGGTCGCAAGCATGAAGGAACTGCTCGACTGCCAGCTCGTCGCCGGCGATTTCGACTATCTGCTGAAGATCCGCGTCCGCGACATGAACGATTTCAACACCATGCACGGCAAGATGCTGATCGCCCTGCCCGGCGTGCGTCAGATCAGGACGTTTTTCGTGCTGAAAGAGGTCAAGGAACATGCGCCGCTGCCGTTTTGAGCGGCGGCGCCTCACCCCGCCACGCTGGCCAGCCTCCGCTTTTCCTCCCGCCGCACCGGCGTGAAGCCCATCTTCTGGTAGAGCGGCAGCGCGCGCGGGCTGTCGAGCGTGCAGGTCTCCACCTTCATCCGCGCGACGCCCGGTCGCGACCAGCCGGTCCTGATCGCTTCGGCCAGCAGCCAGCGGCCGAGCCCGAGGCCCTGCGCCTCGGGCGCGAGGCCGAAATAGGAAAGCTCGCAGGCCTCCGCCTCGCGCCAGTCGAGCATGAAGAAACCGGCGGTCCAGCCCTTCGCCAGCGCGGCGTAGATCGCGACATCGGGATCGGAGACGAAGGCGTCCAACTCCGTCTTCGGCCGGCGATGCCCGTCGGTCCATTCAAGATGCGCGCCGACGCTGTCATAGAGATGCAGGAACCAGCGCGCGGGCGGGTCCTCGGCGTGGATCAGCGCGAAACCCGGCAGATTGGGCGCGGGCGGGCGCGGCCCTTCGGGCGGCGCCGTCATCTCCAGATAGGTGACGGTGTAGTCGAGCCAGCGACCCTTCGCCTCGCTCATCCGGTCTCCACCGCGAGATCGGGATAGGCGCCCCATTCCGACCAGGACCCGTCGTAAAGCGCGACCTTGCGATGCCCGAGCCGCTCCAGCGCCAGCGCGAGGATCGCGGCGGTGACGCCCGAGCCGCAGGTGGTGATCACCGGGCGGGAAAGATCGACGCCGGCGGCCTCGAATATGGCGCGGGTCTCCTCGACGCTCTTCATCGCGCCGTCGGGGTTGAAGAGCGTCGCGTAATGCACGTTCCTCGCCCCCGGCATATGCCCGGCGCGAAGCCCGGCGCGCGGCTCCGGCTCGTCGCCGCGAAAGCGCGAGGGGGAGCGCGCATCGACAAGCTGCTCCTCGCCGAGCTTCAGCGCCGCGGCGACCTGGGTCACGTCGCGGATCAGCGAGGCGTCCTTGCGGCCGGTGAAATGGCGCTCGCGCGGGACGGGGGGGATATCCTCCACCTCGCGACCCTCGGCGATCCACTTTTTCAGCCCGCCGTCCAGCACCGCGACATCGCGATGGCCGAAGGCGCGGAACATCCACCAGACGCGGGCGGCGGAGAAAAGCCCGTCCTGATCGTAGACCACCACGCGATGGCCGTCGCCGATCCCCATCCGCCGCACGCGGGCGACGAATTTCTCCATCGGCGGCAGCATATGCGGCAGGGGAGAGTTGCGGTCGGATATCTCGTCGATATCGAAGAAGCGGGCCTCGGGGATATGCGCGGCCTCATAGTCGGCGCGCGGATCGCCGCCGGCGCCGGGCAGGCGCCAGGTCGCGTCCAGAACCTTCACGTCAGGCGCGTTCAGATGCGTCGCCAGCCAGCCTGTGCTGACGAGAAGCTGCGGATCGCTCTCCGTCATAGGGTCCTCCATCCCGGTCAGACGGGTGTAGGCCGGGCGCAGGCCGCGTTCAACCGGAAAGGCCCCGGCGCCCGGCCGGCGCCCCGCTGTTTCCGCCCATCCCTATTTGGGCAGGGCGCCTTCGATCCCCTCGACGAAGAAGTTCATGCCGAGCAGGTCTTCGTCGCTCGCGGTCTGGCCCGCCTCCAGCCAGGGCGAGCCGTCCTGCTTGTTGATCGGGCCGGTGAAGGGATGGATCTTGCCGAGCAGGATGCCGAGCCGGGCGTATTCCGCCAGCGCGACCACCTCTTTCGGCAGGCCGGGATTATAGGCGGCGAAGGCGACCATGCCGGGGCCGATCCCGTCCCAGGTGTCCTTCGATTCCCAGGTCCCGTCCATGACCGCCTGCACCCGCTCGATATAATAGGGGGTCCAGTTGTCCATGATCGCGGTCAGATGCGCCTTCGGGCCGAATTTGGTCATGTCGGAGGCCTGACCGAAGGCCAGCACGCCCTTCTCCTCGGCGATGGTGATCGGCGCGGCGGAATCGGTGTGCTGCATCAGCACGTCGGCGCCCTGCTCGATCAGCGCGTTGGCGGCGTTGGCCTCCTCGCCCGGATCGAACCAGGTGTTCGCCCAGACGATGCGGAACTTGACGTTCGGGTTGACCGATTTCGCCGCCAGATAGGCGGCGTTGATGCCGCGCACGACCTCGGGGATCGGAAAGGAGGCGATATAGCCGATCGTGTTGGTCTTGGTCATCTTGCCGGCGATCAGGCCGATGACGTGGCGCCCCTCGTAAAAGCGCGCCGAATAGGTGGAGATGTTCTCCGCGCGCTTGAAGCCGGTGGCGTGCTCGAATTTCACGTCCGGGAACTGGCCCGCGACCTTCACGGTCGGGTTCATGAAGCCGAAGGAGGTGGTGAAGATCAGCTTGTGGCCCGATTGCGCCATCTGCCGGATCACGCGCTCCGCATCCGGTCCTTCGGCGACATTCTCGACATAGCTGGTCTCGATCCCGTCGCCGAAATGCGCCTCCAGCGCCTGGCGGGCCAGATCATGCTCATGGGTCCAGCCGAAATCCCCGGTCGGGCCGACATAGACGAAACCGACCTTCACCGGCTCCTGCGCGGCGGCGGCGAAGGCCGCCAGCGCCAGACCGGCGAGCGCCCCCGCCATGGTTCTCACCATTTTCATTCTCTCTCTCCTCTAGTTGCCGCCAGGCGGCTCCCCCTCAGGATCATTTCGACGCGAGAAACGGCTTCCCGAGACAGGCGGGCGCGTTCAGGCGCGCCCGCGTCCGGTCAGCGGAAATCACGACCAGCACGATGATGGTGACCAGATACGGGGCCATGGACAAGTACTGACTCTCGATCGCGACGCCCAGCGCCTGCAGATTGATCTGTATGATATCGACGCCCCCGAAAAGATAGGCGCCGAGCAAAACCCGCCAGGGCCGCCAGGCGGCGAAGACCACGATGGCCAGCGCGATCCAGCCGCGCCCGGCGCTCATCCCCTCCACCCAGAGCGGGGTCTGCGCCACCGCGAGATAGGCGCCGCCGATCCCGGCCATGGCCCCGCCGAACAGGATCGCGCCGACCCGGATCAGGCGCACCGGATAGCCGATGGCGTGCGCGGCGTCGTGATTCTCGCCGACCGCCCGCAGGACCAGCCCCGGCCGGGTCCG
>JBKECG010000242.1:0-7207 GCA_047974395.1 Pikeienuella sp.
CAGGAGGGCGCGTCCGCGCCCGGCGCGTCATTGGCGTGGAGCAGGTTGAGGCCCATTCGTCATTCTCCTCGCGCGCGCGACAATCCGCCGGTAAAATTCGCCCGCCGCATGGATTAGGTACCGGCCATGGCTTATCTCGACAACAGCGAAACCCCGAACGATAGCGAAGGCGCGATGGACGGCTACGATGACGTGCGGGCGACATTCGGCGACCGCCTCACCGCGGCGTGGGAGGCGCTCGGCCTTTCTCCCGAACAGCTCGCCGGTCGGCTCGGCGTGCGCCGCGCCGCCGTCCTCGCCTGGGAGGGCGACCGGGCCGAGCCGCGCGCCGACCGGATGCAGATGCTCGCCGGCGTGCTCAACATCTCTCTGGTCTGGCTGCTGACGGGCGAGGGCGACGGCCCCCTCGCGATGGCGGACCCGCCCGGGGTCGAGGGGCTGCTGGCCGAATTCGACGCGCTTCGGCGCGAGCAGCGCCGGCTCGCCGACCGTTTCGCGCGGTTCGAATCGCGCCTGCGCGCGGCGCTGAACGCGTGAGCCCGGTCGTGGAGACGCCGGCGATCCGGCTCCGCCGTCTTCACATGCGAAGCTGGCGGCGGGGGATGAAGGAGATGGATCTGATTCTCGGCCGTTTCGCCGATGCGCGGCTGGCCGAACTGACCGAACCCCGGATCTCCGCCTATGAGGCGCTGCTGGATGAGAACGATCAGGATCTCTATCGCTGGGTCAGCGGCGCCGCGCCCGCGCCGGCGGCGCATGAGGCGATAATCGCTGAGATCGCCGGGTTTCTGGGGATTCAGCATTAAAGACGCGCCGAATTAACCCGGTGTTCGCTCTTTGCGGCGAAGCTCCCCGCCGACCGAATTCGAGGGGGGAAGCACCCATGAGTATCCATGAACGGCTCGACGCGCCCCAGACGGAGCTCGCGCCCGAAGCGACGGTCGGCTCCTATGTGGAGTCGCTCGCGCTGATTGAACGGCTGCATCGTCTGCTGCTGGACGTGATCAAGGATGAGTTCGAGCGGCTCGGCCGGCTGGACGTGAACAGCGTGCAGGCGCTCCTGCTCTATAATATCGGCGAGAACGAGGTGACGGCCGGGGAGTTGAAGAGCCGCGGCTATTATCAGGGCTCCAACGTCTCCTACAATCTCAAGAAGCTGGTCGAGGCGGGCTACATGCATCACCAGCGTTGCGCGGTTGACCGGCGCGCGGTGCGGATCAGCCTGACCGAGGAGGGGCGCAAGGTCCGCAAGATCGTCGCCGATCTTTTCGAGAGCCATGCCGGGCATCTGGGCGAGCGCAAGGATTTCGGCGACGCCGCGATGCGCGAAACCATCCAGAATCTCCGCGCCATGGAGCGGTTCTGGACCGAGCAGATCCGCTATATCTACTGAAGCGCCCCCGCGCTCCGGCGGAAACGGCCGGCCGCGCCCCTGAAGCGGCCGGCCCGTCTTCATCTCCGGTCCCGGCGCGTTCCCGCCGCATTTTCCGCTCGCGCCGCCCAGATCGCTCTGATAAGGAAGCGCCGGTTTTCCTGAGGCGGCGTTCCGGCCCGGCGCTCCGCCGGATGGCGCGCCGTTTCGGCGGGCGGGCGTGGTGGAATTGGCAGACACGCGAGATTTAGGTTCTCGTGCCGCAAGGCGTGGGGGTTCAAGTCCCTCCGCCCGCACCAGAATCCGCCTTTGGGCCGCCGCTTGAGACGATGAGGACGAGATGCAGGTAACTGAGACGTTGGCCGAGGGCCTGAAGCGCGAATACGCGATGACCGTGCCGGCCGCCGCGCTGGCGGAGAAGATGGACGGCAAGCTCGAAGCGGCGCGCGCCGACTTCCAGATGAAGGGCTTTCGCAAGGGCAAGGCCCCGAAGGCGCTGCTGAAGAAGATGTTCGGCAAGAACCTGATGGGCGAAGTGCTGGACGAGGCCGTCAACGAGGCCATGCGCTCCCATTTCGACAAGTCAGGCGACACCCCGTCGCAGCAGCCGGAAATCGCGATCACCAACGAATCCTTCGACGAGGGCGACGATCTTCAGATCACGGTCAAATACGAGCGTCTGCCCGACGTCCCCGAGGCCGATTTCGGCGCCATCGCCCTGACCCGTCTGGTCGCGAAGGTCGGCGACGAGGAGATCGACGAGGCGCTCGGCAAGCTGGCCGAGCAGGCCCAGAGCTTCAATCCGCGCGACGCGGGCGCGGCGGCCGAGAATGGCGATCAGGTCACCTTTGACTTCACCGGCACGGTGGACGGCGTCGCCTTCGACGGCGGCGCGGCGGAGGATTTCCCGCTCGTGCTCGGCTCCGGCCAGTTCATCCCCGGCTTCGAGGAGCAGCTTGTCGGCGCGAAGGCCGGCGACGAGCGGAATGTCGAGGTGAAGTTCCCCGACGAATACGGGGCCAAGGAACTGGCCGGCAAGGACGCTGTCTTCGCCTGCAAGGTGAAGGCCGTGGCGGCGCCGGCGCCGGCGGAGATCAATGACGAGCTGGCGAAGAAATTCGGTCTCGACGATCTCGCCGCCCTTCGCGGGCAGATGTCCGAGCGGCTGGAGGGCGAGTACAAGGGCGCCGCGCGCCAGGTGGTCAAGCGCGAGCTTCTCGACGCGCTCGACGGCGCCGTGTCCTTCGAGCTTCCCGAGGGGCTGGTGGACGCCGAGGCGAAATCCATCGCCCATCAGCTCTGGCATGACGAGAACCCGGATCATCACGGCCACGATCATGACGAGATCGAGCCGAGCGACGATCACCGGAAACTGGCCGAGCGTCGCGTCCGGCTGGGGCTGCTGCTGGCCGAGACCGGCAAGAAAGCCGAGATCGAGGTGAGCGAGGGCGAGCTGAACCAGGCGATCTTCCGTCAGGCGCAGCAGATGCCGGGGCAGGAGAAGGCCTTCTTCGACTATGTCCGCCAGAACCCGCAGATGATGCAGCAACTGCGCGCGCCGATCTTCGAGGACAAGGTGATCGACTATATCATCGAACTCGCCAAGGTGACCGACAAGGAGGTCTCCAAGGCCGATCTCGAAGCCGCGATCGAGGCGCTCGACAAGGACTGATCCGCTGAAGGGCGATCTGTTTCATCCCCGCGCGCCCCGCCCGGCGCGCGGGGATTTTCGTATCCTGAGCCTCTGGCGGCGCAATCTGCGCCGGGCTCCTTGAAGCGCCCCGGACGAGCCCATAAGACTGCTGGTGAGCAGAGATCGAGAGGCCCCGATGAAAGACCCGTTCGAAACCTACATGAACACCCTCGTGCCGATGGTGGTGGAGCAGACCGCCCGCGGCGAACGGGCCTATGACATATTCTCGCGCCTGCTGAAGGAGCGGATCATCTTCGTCTCCGGCCCGGTCCATGACGGCATGTCGACGCTGATCGTCGCGCAGCTTCTGTTCCTTGAGGCGGAAAATCCGAAGAAAGAGATCGCGATGTATATCAACAGCCCGGGCGGGGTGGTGACCTCCGGGCTCTCGATCTACGACACGATGCAGTATATCCGCCCGAAAGTGTCCACGCTCTGCGTCGGGCAGGCGGCCTCGATGGGCTCGCTCCTGCTGGCGGCGGGCGAGAAGGGGATGCGCTACACCCTGCCGAACAGCCGGATCATGGTGCACCAGCCCTCGGGCGGCTTCCAGGGTCAGGCCTCCGATATCCAGATCCACGCCCGCGAGGTGCAGGAACTGAAGGAGCGGCTGAACAATATCTATGTGAAACATTGCGGTCAGGACTACGAGACCGTGGAAAAGGCGCTTGATCGCGATAATTTCATGACCGCGGAGACCGCGAAGAACTGGGGTCTGGTCGATGAAATCGTCGAGCGGCGCGACACGCCGGGGGCCGAGGACTGAGCCGGGGGCGCGCGGCGCGGGCGCCGAAGGGTGACATGACGCATGCCCCGCGCACTTGCGCCGGGTTTCAGGAGCATGCACAACGGAACATTAGCAGGATTCGACGACATTCAGCCTGAGGCGCGATGCCTGTCCGAATTCCGCCGGGTGCGATCTGACGCCTCACTGTACGGGGCCGGGAGAATCGAATGAGCAAGTCCGGAGGGACTGAGTCCAAGAACACGCTTTATTGCTCCTTCTGCGGCAAGAGCCAGCATGAGGTGAGAAAGCTGATCGCGGGTCCGACCGTGTTCATCTGCGATGAATGCGTCGAGCTGTGCATGGACATCATTCGCGAGGAGACCAAATCCGGGTTGGTGAAATCCACCGACGGCGTGCCGACGCCGCAGGATATCTGCGAGGTGCTGGACGATTACGTGATCGGCCAGCAGCGCGCCAAGCGGGTGCTCTCGGTCGCGGTGCATAACCATTACAAGCGCCTGAACCACGCGGTGAAATCCTCGGATGTGGAGCTGGCGAAATCCAACATCCTGCTGATCGGCCCCACCGGCTGCGGCAAGACGCTGCTGGCGCAGACGCTGGCGCGGATTCTCGACGTGCCCTTCACCATGGCCGACGCCACCACGCTGACCGAGGCCGGCTATGTCGGCGAGGATGTGGAGAACATCATCCTCAAGCTGCTGCAATCGGCCGATTACAATGTCGAGCGGGCGCAGCGCGGCATCGTCTATATCGACGAGGTGGACAAGATCAGCCGCAAGTCGGACAACCCCTCCATCACCCGCGACGTGAGCGGGGAGGGGGTGCAGCAGGCCCTGCTGAAGATCATGGAGGGCACGGTGGCGAGCGTGCCGCCGCAGGGCGGGCGCAAGCATCCGCAGCAGGAATTCCTGCAGGTGGACACGACCAACATCCTCTTCATCTGCGGCGGCGCCTTCGCCGGGCTGGACAAGATCATCGCCCAGCGGGGCAAGGGCTCCGCCATCGGCTTCGGCGCCGATGTGAAGGATTCCGAAGACCGCAAGACCGGGGAGCTTCTGGCCGAGCTGGAGCCCGAGGATCTGCTGAAATTCGGCCTGATCCCGGAATTCGTCGGCCGCCTGCCGGTGATCGCCACCTTGCAGGATCTGGACGAGGAGGCGCTGGTCACCATCCTCTCCAAGCCCAAGAACGCGCTGGTGAAACAGTATCAGCGGCTCTTCGAGATGGAGAGCGTGAAGCTGAATTTCACCGAGGAGGCGCTGACCGCCGTCGCCCGCAAGGCGATCGAGCGCAAGACCGGCGCGCGCGGCCTCCGTTCGATCCTGGAGAATGTGCTTCTCGACACGATGTTCGACCTGCCGGCGCTCGAAGGCGTCACCGAGGTCGTGGTCAACGAGGAGGTGATCGACAATGGCGGTCACCCGCTGATGATCTATGCGGAGAAGAAGCGCGGCGACGCTTCGGCCAGCGCGTCCTGAACAGGGCGCGCGCCCGGCGCCGCCCCGGCGCGGATCGCTTGAAATCATGGCCGCTACGGGCCATCTCTGATTGCAATTCCTTCGGGAAGGGGGTCCGCGCGGCGCCGCCATGGGTCGCGCCGGCTCGCCGTAAAGAAAGAGCAGCCCAATGACAGAACAAATGACCGAAGCGACCACGCTTCCCGTCCTGCCGCTCCGCGATATCGTCGTCTTCCCGCATATGATCGTGCCGCTTTTCGTCGGGCGCGAGAAATCCGTGCTGGCGCTCGAAGCGGTGATGAAGGACGACCGGTCGATTCTCCTCGCCTCGCAGCGCGATCCTTCCGAGGACGAGCCGAGCGTGGATGCGATCTATGAGACCGGTTCGGTCGCCAATGTGCTCCAGCTTCTGAAACTGCCTGACGGCACGGTGAAAGTGCTGGTCGAAGGCAAGGCGCGCGCGCGGATCGAGAGATTCACCGACCGTGAAGACTATTTCGAGGCCCATGCGCGGGTGCTGGAAGAGGATATCGGCGACGAGGACGCGGTGAAGGCGCTGAGCCGCAATATCGCCGCCGAATTCGAGAAATACGTCAAGCTCAACAAGAACGTGCCGCAGGAGGCCGTGGGCACGGTCAGCCAGATCGAGGAGCCGGCGAAGCTCGCCGACACCATCGCCGGCCATCTCGGCGTCAAGCTCTCGGAGAAGCAGGCGCTGCTGGAGATCACCGACGTCGCCAAGCGGCTGGAGCGGATCTACGGGCTGATGCAGGGCGAGATCTCGGTCCTTCAGGTCGAACGCAAGATCAAGACGCGCGTCAAATCCCAGATGGAGAAGACGCAGCGCGAATATTATCTGAATGAGCAGATGAAGGCGATCCAGCGCGAGCTTGGCGACGGCGAGGAGGGTTCCGACGCCGCCACCGAGTATCAGGAGCGGATCGAGGCGACGAAACTGTCGAAGGAGGCCGAAGAGAAGGCGCTGGCGGAGGTCAAGAAGCTCCGGCAGATGAGCCCGATGTCGGCCGAGGCGACAGTGGTGCGCAACTATCTCGACTGGATGCTCTCCATCCCCTGGGGCAAGAAGAGCCGGGTCAAGAAGGACCTGAACCGGGCCGAAGAGGTGCTGGACGCCGATCATTACGGGCTGGAGAAGGTCAAGGAGCGGATGGTCGAATATCTCGCCGTCCAGCAGCGATCGGCCAAGCTCAAGGGGCCGATCCTCTGCCTGGTCGGCCCGCCGGGCGTCGGCAAGACCAGCCTCGGCAAATCGGTGGCGAAGGCGACGGGGCGCGAGTTCATCCGCATCTCGCTCGGCGGCGTCCGCGACGAGGCGGAGATTCGCGGCCACCGGCGGACCTATATCGGCTCCATGCCCGGCAAGATCATCCAGTCGATGAAAAAGGCCAAGACCACCAACCCGCTGATCCTGCTCGATGAAATCGACAAGATGGGGCAGGATTTCCGCGGCGATCCGGCCTCGGCCATGCTGGAGGTGCTGGACCCGGAGCAGAACGCCAGCTTCGTCGATCACTATCTGGAGGTCGAATACGACCTTTCCAACGTGATGTTCATCACCACGGCGAACAGCTACAACATGCCCCGCCCGCTTCTGGACCGGATGGAGATCATCCCGCTCTCGGGCTACACCGAGGATGAGAAGGTCGAGATCGCGCGCCGGCATCTGCTTGAAAAGCAGATGAAGGGCCACGGGCTGAACGCCGGCGAGTTCGATCTGGAGGAAGACGCGCTCCGCGACATCGTGCGCTACTACACCCGCGAGGCCGGCGTGCGGAACCTTGAGCGCGAGATCGCCAAGCTCTGCCGCAAGGCCGTCACCCGGATCGTGAAGGGCGAATACAAGACGGTCACGGTGACGCCCGACATGCTCGAGGACATGCTCGGCGTGCGCCGCTTCAAGTTCGGTCTGGCCGAGG
>JBKECG010000252.1:0-8035 GCA_047974395.1 Pikeienuella sp.
TCTTCCTCCCCGCGCGGGTCGGCGGCCGCCATCAGCCGCGCTTCGGCCGCGCCTTCGATCGTGAGGCCGGCGCGGGGAAAGGCGGTTTCGGCCCCATCCTGGGCGGCGATCAGGCGCAGAACCGTCTCCGCCCGCGCGCGGGCGATTCCGGCGCCGGCCTTCGCCATCCGGGCCTCCAGCGCGTCGAGCCAGGCGGGATCGCGCCGCCCTTCCGCCAGCAGCCGGTTGCGCTCGCGCATCGCATGTTCATAGGCGAGGGCGCGTTCGGCGTGGCCCGGCTCGAAGCCGAGCGTGGCGCGGTCGAGAAACCGGCGCCGCTCGCCCGGTCCCTCGGTCCAGAGCCGGTCCATGGACGGGGTCAGCCACAGCATCGGCAAAAGCGCGCCGAGCGCCGCCTGCGGCGCCTGCTTGCCGTCGATCTCCACGCTGCGGCGCTGGCCGGGCAGGGCGCCGGTCGCCACTTCGTGCGGGCCGTCCGGGGTTTCGATCCGGGCGCGAAGCCGCCAGCCGATCGGGTCGGGGCGGCGCGCGAATTCATCCGCCCCGGCCCGGCGCAACCCCCGACCGGGCGAAAGCAGCGAGATCGCCTCAAGGATATTGGTCTTGCCGGCCCCGTTCGGGCCATGGATCGCGACCGGCCGCTCATCGACCTCCAGCGCGAAGGCCTCATGCGAGCGGAAATGAGAAATCGCGAGCGAGCGGAGCGCGGCCATGTCGGTTCCGGGCGGCTTGCGCCCGGCTTCGCCTAGACGCGCATCGGCATGACGACATAGATCGCGCTGTCGTCGTCGCCCTCGCGCACCAGCGTCGGATCGCCCGGCCCGTTGAACAGCAGCACCGCGTTTTCGCGATCCACCTGCCCGGCGATCTCAAGAAGGTACTTGGCGTTGAAGCCGATCTCCATCGGCTCGTCGGCATAGGCGACGGCGATCTCGTCGGTGGCGGAGCCGGTGTCGGGCGCGTTCACCGAAAGGGTGAGCCGGTCTTCGGCGAGGCTGAGCTTCACCGCGCGCGAACGCTCGGCGGAGACGGTCGCCACCCGGTCCACGGTGCGGGCGAATTCGTCGGCGTCCACCTCCAGCCGCCGCGTGTTGTTGGCGGGGATCACCCGGCCGTAATCGGGGAAGCTGCCGTCGATCACCTTGGAGGTGAGCATCAGCCCCTTCGCGGTGAAGCGGATCTTGGTCTCGGAGACGGAGACCCCGATCGCGGCCTCGTCATCCTCAAGGAGCTTTCTCAGCTCGCCCACGGTCTTGCGCGGCACGATCACGCCGGGGCAGCCGGCGGCGCCTTCGGGCAGGTCCGCGTCGATCCGCGCCAGCCGGTGCCCGTCCGTCGCCACGGCGCGGAGCTTCGGCGGCGAGACCTCGGGCGCATGAAGATAGACGCCGTTGAGGTAATAGCGCGTCTCCTCGGTGGAGATGGCGAAATTCGCCTTCTCGAACAGGCGCCGGAGCACGGGCGCGGGGATCTCGTAGCTGGTCTGGTATTCGGCCGAGGCCATGACCGGGAAATCCTCGCGCGGCAGGGTCGGCAGGGTGAAGCGCGAGCGCCCGGCCGCCACCTCCAGCCGCCCCTCGCCGGCGCTGTCGTCCAGCGTCACGGTGGAGCCGTCCGGCAGTTTCCTGACGATTTCATGCAGCACATGGGCGGGCGCGGTGATGGCGCCGGCCGTCTCGACCATGGCGGGCATGGTCTCGCGGATCTCAAGATCGAGATCGGTCGCACGGAAGGAGACCTCGGCGCCCTCCGCCTCGATCAGCACATTGGAGAGGATCGGGATGGTGTTGCGCCGCTCAACGACGCCCTGCGCCCGGCTCATCGCTTTCAGCAGCGTCGCCCGTTCAATGCTGATCTTCATGTCTCACAGTCCTTCTCGCGCCGGCCGTCGCGCCTGTCGCGCCCCTGGATGGGCCACTGAATGGACGGCGGAGGGTAACGGATTCCGGCGTGTGGTCAATCGCTTCGCGCAACGCATGCGGGACCGGCGCGCCGGAGCCGGTCCGGGCCGGGCGAAATCGCCGGCTATTCCCGCATGGCCGCCCTCACACCCGCTCGATGATCGTGGCGGCCCCCATGCCCCCGGCGACGCAGAGCGTGGCCAGCGCGGTCTCCCTGTCCGTCCGCTCCAGCTCATCCAGCGCGGCGCCGATGATCATCGCCCCGGTCGCGCCCAGGGGGTGCCCCATGGCGATGGCGCCCCCGTTCGGGTTCACCAGGCCGTGATCGACGTCGAAATGGCGCATGAACATGAGCGCGACGGCGGCGAAGGCCTCGTTGACCTCGAAAAGGTCGATATCGCCGATCTTCATCCCGGCGCCGGCCAGGATCTTCTCCGTCACCGGCAGCGGGCCGGTCAGCATGATCGCCGGCTCGGAGCCGATCTTCGCCGTCGCCCGGATCCGGGCGCGGGGCCTGAGGCCGAGCCTCGATCCGGCCTCTTTCGACCCGATCAGCACCGCCGCGGCGCCGTCGACGATGCCGGAGGAGTTGCCGGCGTGGTGGACATGGTCGATCCGCTCCACTTCCGGGTAGCGCAGCATCATCACCTTGTCGAAACCGGGCATGGTCTCGCCCATATCCCTGAACGAGGGCTTCAGCGCGCCGAGCGACCGCATGTCGGCCTCGGGGCGGATGATCTCGTCCCGGTCGAGCAGGGTCAGCCCGTTCTGATCCTTCACCGCGAAGACGGATCCGGCGAAACGTCCCTCCTCCCAGGCCCGGGCGGCGCGTTTCTGGCTCTCGACCGCATAGGCGTCCACATCCTCGCGGGTGAAGCCGTATTTCGTGGCGATCAGGTCGGCGGAGACGCCCTGCGGCGCGAAATAGGCCTTCATCGCCAGATAGGGATCGACCGCCAGCGCGCCGCCGTCGGACCCCATCGGCGTGCGGCTCATCATCTCCACCCCGCCGGCGACATAGAGATCTCCGGCGCCGCCGCGAACCTGATTGGCGGCGAGATTCACCGCCTCCATGCCCGAGGCGCAGAAACGGTTGATATGGAGGCCCGGCACGGACTGGTCCCAGCCGGCGTGGAGCACGGCGGAGCGGGCGAGGCAGGCGCCCTGCTCGCCGATCCCGGTGACGCAGCCGAGGATCGCGTCCTCCACCTGCGCTTCGTCCAGACCGGTCCGCGTCTTCAACTCGTTCAGCGTGTTCGCCGCCAGCCGCGCCGCGGTCATCTCATGCAGCGCGCCATCGGGCTTGCCCTTTCCGCGAGGGCTGCGCACGGCGTCGAAGATATAGGCGTCGGTCATCGGGTCTCCTCCGTGGCGGGGGTCACTGGCGCGGCATCAGGTCATAGGGGTGCTTCCAGCCCGGCAGCGCCTCTATCCGGCCGAGCCATGCGTCGATATGCGGCCAGTCCGCGCGCGCGAAGCCGAAGGGCTCGGGGTAGAAGAGATAGCCGCAGCAGGAGAAATCGGCGTTGGTCGGCCCGTCGCCGACCAGCCAGTCGCGCCTCGCCAGCGCGCCGTCCAGCACCTGATAGGCGGCTTTCAGCCGGCCCTGCATGAAGCCGATCACCTCGGCCGGGCGCTTGTCCTCGGGCAGGAAGTTCATCAGGAACCGGGTCATCCCGGCGGCGGAGGAGAGCTTGTGATTGTCCCAGAGCACCCAGCGCAGCGCCTCGCGCCGCTCTTCGGGCGTGCGCCCGCCGAACCTGCCGGATTTTTCCGAGACGTAATCCTGAATGACGCCTGATTGCGTCAGCTTCACCGCGCCGTCGATCATCACCGGGGCTTCGCCCATCTCGTTGATCTCGGCGCGATATTCGGGCGTGCGGGTGGCGCCGTTGAAGAAATCGACGAAGACCGGCTCCCATGCCAGCCCGGAAAGCGAAAGCGGCAGCGCGGCCTTGTAGGCGTTGCCGCTCTCGCCGAAGCAATGGAGTTTTATGGTCATGCGGGCGTACCCCTTTTATGCTGCGTCAGAGTTTGCGCGAGATCAGTTCTTTCATGATCTCGTTGGTCCCGCCATAGATCCGCTGCACGCGGGCGTCGGTCCACATCTCGGCGACGGCGTATTCCATCATGTAGCCATAACCGCCATGGAGCTGGACGCATTCGTCCAGCACCCGGTTCTGGAGATCGGTGGTCCAGTATTTCACCATCGCCGCGGTCTCCACCGAAAGCTCGCCCTTCAGATGCGCCTCGATGCACTTGTCGAGAAAGGCGCGGGCGACGACCGTCTCGGTCTTGCATTCGGCCAGTTTGAAGCGGGTGTTCTGGAAACCGATGATCTTCTGGCCGAAGGCCTCGCGCTCCTTGCAATAGTCGATGGTGCGGCGCACCGCGCCCTCCATCGCGCCGACCGCGCCGCAGGCGATCAGCAGCCGCTCCTGCGGCAATTGCCCCATCATCTGATAGAAGCCCTGATTCTCCTCGCCGCCCAGGAGGTTCTCGGGCGGGACCGGGACATTGTCGAAGAAGAGTTCGGACGTGTCGGCCGCCTTCATCCCGACCTTGTCGAGATTGCGCCCGCGGGTGAAGCCCTCCGCGCCTTCGGTCTCCACCGACAGCAGCGAGACGCCCTTCGCGCCCTCGGCCGGGTCGGTCTTGCAGGCGACGAGGATCAGATCGGCGTGCTGGCCGCAGGTGATGAAGGTCTTCTGCCCGGAAAGCCGGTAGACATTGCCGTCCTTCTCCGCCTTCGTCCTGATCCGCTGCACGTCCGAACCGCCCGAAGGCTCCGTCATCGCCAGCGCGCCGACCATCTCTCCCGAGGCCATTTTCGGCAGCCAGCGGCGCTTCTGCTCCTCCGTGCCGCAGCGCAGGATGTAATGGGCGACGATGCCGGAATGGATCGACTGGCCCCAGGAGGCCAGATTCACATGGCCCTGGATCAGCGACAGCACCGCCTCATGGCCGAAATCGCCGCCCGCCCCGCCATATTCCTCGGGGATCGAGGCGCAGAGGAGGCCGGCTTCCCCGGCCTCGTTCCAGACGCCGCGCTCCATGATCCCGGCCTTGCGCCAGCCTTCGGCGCGGGGGGCCCATTGTTCGGTCATGAAGCGCGTCGCCGCGTCCTGGAACATCACATGGTCTTCGTTCATCCAGTCGGATTTCAGATTCTCGAACCGCATGTTCCTCCTCCCCTTTTTATCGGCCCCTTTTTCGTCGTCGCGGTCGGCTCAGAACGCCTCCGCCGGCAGGTCCATCACCGGCGCGGCGCCGGTTCTGATCCGGGCGAGCCGCAGCGCGGTCTCGGGCAGGGCGCGGGCCATGTAATAGCGCCCGGTCGTCAGTTTCGCCTCGTAGAAGGCGGCGCGGTCCCCGCCCGCCTCCAGCCCGGCCCCGGCCGCGATCGCCATGCGCGACCATGCCCAGCCAAGCAGGACATGGCCGAAAAGATGCATGAAATCCGATGAGCCGGCGAGGGCGTTGTTCGGATTTTTCACCCCCTCGGCGACGAAATACATCGCCGCCGCCTGAAGGTCCTTCGACGCCGCTTTCAGCGGGTCGAGGAAATCGCGCTCCAGCGCCTCCTCGCCCTCATGAGCCTTGATGAAGACCTTGATCGCCTCGAAAAAGGCCATCATCGTCTTGCCGCCGTTCATGCCGAGCTTGCGGCCGACCAGATCCAGCGCCTGCACCCCGTTGGCGCCTTCGTAGATCATGGCGATGCGGGCGTCGCGGACGAACTGCTCCATGCCCGATTCGCGGATATAACCATGGCCGCCGAGGATCTGCTGCGCCTCGACCGTCATGGCGAAACCCTTGTCGGTGCAAAAGCCCTTCAGCACCGGGGTCAGCAGGCCGAGCATCGCGTCGGCCTCCGCCCGCTTCGCCTGATCGCGGTGGCGATGGGCGGCGTCGTTCAGCTCGCCCGCGATCAGCATCGCGGCGCGGGCGCCCTCGACGAAGCTTTTCTGGTCCATCAGCATCCGGCGCACATCCGGGTGGACGATCAACGGATCGGCGGGCTTCCCGGGGGCCTCCGGCCCGGTGACGGCGCGGCCCTGAAGCCGGTCCTTCGCATAGGCGGCGGCGGCCTGATAGGCGGCGGCGGCCTGAAAGAGCCCCTGTCCGGCGACGTCGAGCCGCGCGTGGTTCATCATCGTGAACATCGCCATCAGCCCGCGATTGGCCTCGCCCAGCAGGTAGCCCGTCGCCTCGTCGTAATTCATCACGCAGGTCGGGTTGCCGTGGATGCCCATCTTCTCTTCGAGATTGCCGCAGGCGACGGCGTTGCGCGCGCCCGGCGTCCCATCCGCCTTCGGCAGGAATTTCGGACAGATGAACAGCGAGATGCCCTTCACCCCCTCCGGCGCGTCGGGAAGCCGCGCGAGCACCAGATGAACGATGTTCTCGGCCAGGTCATGCTCGCCGGCGGAGATGAAGATCTTCTGCCCGGAAATCCGGTAGGAGCCGTCATCCTGCGGAACCGCCTTGGTGCGCAAAAGCCCGAGATCGGTGCCGCAATGCGGCTCCGTCAGGTTCATGGTCCCGGTCCACTGGCAGGAGGCCATCTTCGGCAGATAGGCCGCCTTCTGCGCCTCGGTCCCATAGGCGTGGATGCAGCGATAGGCGCCGAGGGTGAGGCCGGAGAACATCATGAAGGCCATGTTCGCCGACGAATGCGATTCCCCCGCCGCCGCATGCAGGATGCCCGGCAGACCCTGCCCGCCGTAATCGGCGTCGCAGGCCAGCGCGGTCCAGCCGCCGTCGCGCAGGAGGTCGAAAGCCTCGCGAAAGCCCTCGGGCGTGCGCACCGCGCCGTTCTCCAGCACGCAGCCCCGGTCGCCGACCGGGTTGAGCGGGGCCAGAACCTCCGCGCCGAGCTTGCCGGCCTCCTCCAGCACCGGGCCGGTCAGGTCGGGGGTCAGGTCGCCATACCCTTCGATATCGGCGTTCTCGTGGATCTTCAGCACCTCATGCAGGATGAAAAGCTGATCTTCGGTCGGCGGGGTGTAGGCGGGCATGATGCTGACGCTCCTGACGAAAAATGGGTTGGGTCGCGTTTATTCGGCGGCGCGATCGGCGGCGCGTCGGGCGAGATCCGCCTCGGCCAGGTCGATCAGCTCCTGAAGCTCGCGCATCGCGTCCTCCAGCTCGTCGCGCTGCCCGCGCAACGCGTCCCTCTGGTGTTTCGCGTTGGTGACCCAGCTTGTCATCTGCGTGACGCCGCCATCGCCCAGATCGTAGAGATTGAGCCATTGCCGGATCGCCTCCAGCGAGAAGCCGAAGCGCTTGCCGCGCAGGATCAGCTTCAGCCGGGCGCGGTCGCGCTGAGAGAAGACGCGCTTCTGGCCCTCCCGGATCGGGGTCAGCAGCTCGCGCTGCTCATAGAAGCGCAGCGTGCGGGGGGTGACGTTGAATTCGGCGCAGAGTTGGCCGATCGTGAAGGTCTCGTCTGTCATCGGATTGATTCCGCTCCATGCGTTTTCCCTTGCATATATTTGTGACGTTAACGTAAACGTCAAGTATCGTGATCATGAAGACCGCCAGCGCGGCCGAAGGACGGAATATGAGCCCAGCCCAAGACGCCAGCCCCGAAGATCCGCCAGCGTCCCGGACATTCTCGCTCGACGCCTTTCCGCATGCGCGCGCGCTCGGGCTGGAGGTGGAGCTGCTGGCCGATGGCAGGCTCCGGCTGCGGGCGCCCTATCACGAGCACCTGATCGGCGATCCGGCCACCGGCGTGATCCATGGCGGCGTGGTGACGACGATCCTCGACACCGGCTGCGGCGTCGCCGCGGGGCTGAAGCTGCCGGAGGGGAAGGCGGTGGCGACGCTCGACCTGCGGATCGACTACATGCGCCCGTCGAAACCGGGGGACGCGATCACCGGCTATTGCGAATGCTACCGGATGACCCGCTCCGTCGCCTTCTGCCGGGGCGTGGCCTATGATTCGGATCGCAGCGGCCCGGTGGCGACCGCCTCCGCCGCCTTCATCATCAATTCCTACGGGGCCCTGAAATGAACGCCGCCCAGACCCCGGACGAGATGGCGCGCCGCGACGCGGTGCTGGAGCGGCTGACCCGGACCTCGCCCTATCATCGTTTCATCGGCGTCGATTTCGAGCGCATGGGCGA
>JBKECG010000312.1:0-7670 GCA_047974395.1 Pikeienuella sp.
GCGTGTCGTAATCATCGCCATGGATCACGATTTCGGGTCGCGCCCCGGCGATCGCGTCCAGCAGCAGCGGCGCGAGATGGGTTTCCGGCTCGTGATGCTCGCCGATCCCGGCTTCGGGCTCCGCCCCGGCGACGTTGAAATAACGGAAGACGACCGCCTCCAGCCCGAGCGGGGCGTAATCGGCGATCATCCGCTCCACCGCCAGTTTCGAGCGGCCATAGGGGTTGATCGGCGCCTGCGGATGATCCTCGTTCAACTCGCCCGTCGCCAGGCCATAGGTCGCGCAGGTGGAGGAGAAGACCAGCCGCCCCACCCCGGCCTCAAGCATCGCGTCCAGAAGATTCATCGAACCGACGACATTGTTGCGCCAGTAAAGCGTCGGCCGCTCCACGCTCTCGCCGACATTGGAGAGCGCGGCGAAATGCATCACCGCATCCGGCCGGTGTTCGGCGAAAGCGGCGGCCAGCGCGTCGCGGTCGAGGAGATCGCCAACCGCCAGCGGGCCGAATTTCACCGCCTTGCGCCAGCCGGTGGAGAGATTGTCGAAGGTGATCGGCGCGCAGCCCGCATCGCGCAGCAGCTTGCAGGCATGGGCGCCGATATAGCCGGCGCCGCCGGTGACCAGGATTCTCGCGCCCGCCAGCGCAGCCGTCATCGGATCGCGCCGCCGGCCAGAACCGCCTCGATCCGGGGAACGTCCTCGGGGTTGTTCAACTCCCAGAAGACGCGGCCGCGCGCCTCGACCTCGACGCAGAGAATATCGGCGCCGTTCTCGATGAAGCGAAGCTGCTCCAGCCCCTCGCGCCGCTCCAGCGCGCCTTCGGGCCAGTCGAGATAGGCGCGGAGCGCGGCCGGGCGATAGGCGTAGACGCCGACATGATGCCAGACCTCGGGCGTCGCTCCGGTCCAGCCGGCGGGCGTGTGGGGCAGGACCTCCTTGGAGAAATAGATCGCGCGCCGGTCGGGGCGCATCACCGCGGTGGTGCCGCCGACCCGGCCGGCGGCGCGGTCGGCCTGAAAACCCCTGAGCGCGTCCTCGTCGCAGCGCAGGACCGGGGTCGCCATGGCGGTCTCCGGCGCGGATCTCATCGCCTCGATCAGCGCCTCGACGAACCATGGCGGCGTCAGCGGCGCGTCGCCCTGAAGGTTGACGATGATGTCGCCGGGGGCGGCGTTCGCCGCGGCCTCGGCGCAGCGTTCGGTGCCGTTGCGCGCATCGGGCGAGGTCATCTCCACCTCCGCGCCGAAAGCGGCGGCGTGATCGGCGATGCGCCTGTCATCGGTGGCGACGGCGACCCGATCGACGCCCGAGACCTGCATCGCCGCCTCCCATGATCGCCGGATCAGGCTTTTCTCGCCATCGGGGCCGCGCAGGACGGCCAGCGGTTTGCCCGGATAGCGGCTGGAGGCGTAACGGGCGGGGATGAGGATCGTGACGGTCATCTTGTCAAACCAGTACGACGCCGGGGGCGTAGGCGATGAAATGCGGATTGTCGTCGCCGGGCTTGCCATAGGCGAGCGGGGTGTCCGGCGCATCGGCCCTGACCACCTCACCGCCGGCGGCCTTCAGCACGGCGTGCCCCGCCGCCGTGTCCCATTCCATGGTCCGGCCGAGCCGCGGATATAGATCCGCCTCCCCCGCCGCCACCAGGCAGAATTTCAGCGAGGACCCCGCCGGGCGGAAGGCGGAAACCTTGTAGCGCGCGATATAGTCATCCGTCGCCTTGTCGCGATGCGAGGCGGAGGCGACGACGGTCAGCGCGGCGTTATCTGGGGTGGAGACGCGCAGCGCCTCGCGCGGGCCGGGGGCCGCGCCGAAGGGCCCGGTCTCCTCCACCGCGCCGCCCTGATCCAGCGTCTGGAAAAGCCGCGCTTTCGCCGGGGCGTAGACCACGCCGGCGATGGGGGCGCCATCCTCGATGAGGGCGATATTGACGGTGAAATCCCCGCCCCGCTTCACGAATTCCTTCGTGCCGTCCAGCGGATCGACCAGGATGAAGCGCCGCGCCCGCGCGCCGCCATGGCTGGAGGCGCGCTCCTCGGTCACGATCTGGATATCGGGGAAGGCGCGGCTCAGCCCCTCATGGATCAGCCTGTCGGCGGCGAGATCGGCGCGGGTCACCGGGCTTTCATCCGCCTTGGTCCCGACCCCGAGATCGCCTTCGGCGTAGATCTTCATGATCGCCGCCCCGGCCTCGATGGCGAGGCGGCGGAAGACGGTCTCGAAACTTTCCGGCATGGGATGGTCCCTTCGGCGGCGCTCGCGCCCCCTATAGCGCGGCGCGGCGGGCTTGATAAGACCGCCTCAGGCGAGGGCGGAGGGGCGGGCGCGGAGCGTCTCGCGCCAGGCGGCGAGCGCGTCGCAGCCCCCCGGCGGGTCGCGGCGCAGCACGCGCATGAAATCCACCGCCACCCAGGCGGTGATGTCGGCGATGGTGAAACGGTCGCCGGCGATGAACGGGCTTTCCCGAAGCCGCGCGTCGAGGCCGCGCAGCGCCTCCTCCATCCGCGGGACGCAGGCCGCGCCCCATTCGGGCACTTGCACATGCTCCAGCGCCGCCATGGCCGGGATGGTGTGGCGGGCGACGAAGGCGATGTTCTGCAACAGCGAAAACTCCATCCGCCGCTGCCACATCTCGATGATCGCCACCTCCCTCGCGTCTTCGCCCATCAGGTTCGGTTCGGGGTGAAGGGCCTCGATATAGCGGCAGATCGCGACCGTCTCGGTCAGGAAGCTCCCGTCGGAAAGCTCGGCGACCGGCACATGGTGGCTGCCGGCCTTCCGGCGGTGATCCTCCTCGAAATGACGGCCGGCCATGATATCGACCTCGACCCGCTCCACCTCCAGCCCCTTTTCGGCGAGGAAGATGGAGACCCGGCGCGGATTGGGCGCGCGGCGGGTCTCATAGATGCGGACGAGCGCGGGAAGGGACATGGCGGACCTTTCTGAGAGGGCGCCGGGTCAGGCCCGGCGCATGAGCAGCGTGGCGAGCCCCATGGCGACCAGCGCCGAGCCGCCGCCGCGGTTGAGCCAGCGCATGATTTCGGGTCGGCGGATCCTCTCGCGCAGCGACCCCGCCGCCAGCGCGTAGATCAGCGCGTTGAGCGCGCCAAGAAGGGTGAAGGTCGCCACCATCGCCGCCAGTTGCGGCGCGGCGGGCAGCGCGGGATCGACGAATTGCGGCAGGAAGGCGATGAAGAAGACGATGCTCTTGGGGTTTGTCGCCGTCACCGCGAAGGCGTGAAGACACATCGCCGGCCCGGATTTCCCGGTCCCGCGCGCGACGACGGCCGCTCCGGTCGCGGGGGCGGTGAAGAGCTTCCAGCCGAGCCAGACCAGATAGGCGCCGCCGATCCATTTCAGCGCGGTAAAGAGCGTCGCCGAGGCCATCAGCAGCGCGCCGAGCCCAAGGACCGAAGCCGTGACCGCCAGAAGATCGCCCAGAAACACCCCGAGCGTCATCCAGAGCGCCACCTTCCGCCCGGCGCCCAGCGCATAGGCCGTGACCAGCAGGACCGTCGGGCCGGGAATGGCCAGAAGAACCGCGGAGGCGGCGGCGAAGGCGAGCCAGAGATCGAGCGGCATGGGGGATCCTCTCCTTGATGCGGACAGGAAAGGGCGCCCGCCCGCCCCGGTCAACCCGGCGGGCGAAGAGTTCTCTCGAATGCCGGACCGGGGGTTGATCAGCCGTGATCTCGACATTGGGGGCGCGGTCGGACTCAACTTGCGCCGGCGGCTGGCGATTATATGTTCCGCAATACGGAACAGGTGAAAGGGCCCATGGATGGCGGCGGAGAATTCCAGTTCGATCGTGTCGAAATGCATCCTGCTGATCGACATCCTGTCCGAGGCCCGGCGCCCGCTGCGATTCAGCGAGATCGTGGCGCAGTCGGGCTTCGTCAAAAGCTCGGGGCACCGGGTTCTGGCGATTCTCGTCAATGAGCGGCTGGTCGAATATGACGACGCCGCCCGCACCTATTCGCTGGGTCCGAAGCTGATCGACTGGGCGCGCACCGCCTGGCGCAGAACCGATATCCAGCAGGCGGCCATGCCCGAACTGGAGGCGCTTTGCGCGCAGACCGGGATGAATGTCGCCCTTTCCGTGCGCGACGACGATCTGGTGATGTATCTGCGCACATTCGATTCGACCTCGGTGCGCTACGCCTCGCGGGCGGGCCAGTATGCGCCGCTGCACTGCACCGCTGTCGGCAAGATCTATCTGGCGCATATGCCGGATTTGCAGCGCGCCCAGCTCATCGCCCGGTTGCGGATGGAGAGATTCACCGAATTCACCATCAATGACCCCGAAAGCCTGCTCGCCGAGGTCGATCTGGCCCGCGAGCGCGGCTTCGCCACCTGTTTTCAGGAGGAGTTCCTTCAGGTGCTCGGCGTCGCCGCGCCGATCCGCAACGCCGACGGGCTGGTCTGCGCCGGTGTGTCCCTCTGGGGACTGATCGAGGATTTCGGGAAACAGGACCTGCTCGACCAGGTTCCGGCGCTGAAGGCGGCCGCCGCGCGGATTTCGCGACAGATGGGGCATCAGCCCTCCTGATCAGGGCGGGCTTGACGGCGCAGTTGCAGTTCTGGAAAACAGGAGCTTGCAACTGCATTATGGAACATCATGTCCACTGTGGATCGCTCTCCCACGGACGCCGGCTCGCTCTGGCGTGAAACCGCGCCCGGTCTTGACCCGCATCCGCCGCTGGACGAGGCGCTGAGCGTTCACGCCCTGATCATCGGCGCGGGGTTCACCGGCCTGCGCGCGGCGCTGGCGCTGGCGGAGGCCGGGCGCGATGTCGCGGTGGTCGACGCCGAGCATGTCGGCTGGGGCGCCTCGGGGCGCTCGGGCGGGCAGGTGAACCCCGCGCTGCCCTTCGTCGGCCCCGATGAGCTGCGTCGGCGGGTTGGCGAAACCCATGCCGAGCGGATGGTGCGCGCGGCGGTCGGCTCGGCCGATGAACTGTTCGATCTGGTGCGGACCCGGCAGATCGAATGCGGCGCGCGCCAGAACGGCTGGCTGCGGGTCGATCATTGCCGCAAGGCCGCCGAGACCTCGCGCGCCGTCTCCTCCGGCTGGGCGCCCTATGGCGCGGAGTTCCGGATCGTCGGCGGCGAGGAACTGGCGCGGTTGTCGGGCTCGACCGCCTATCGCAGCGGCGTCCTGACCCATGGCGGCGGCGCGGTCCAGCCGCTGGCCTTCGTGCGCGGGTTGGCCCGGGTCGCCGAAAGCGCCGGGGCGCGCATTTTCGGCGAAAGCCCGGTGACGGCGCTGAGGCGGCGCGACGGCGCCTGGATCGCGACATGCAGGGGGCGGGAGATCAGGGCCGAATGGGTGATCGTCGCCACCAACGCCTATTCCGATTCGCTGATTCCGGGGCTGCGCCGCAGCGTCATTCCGCTGGTCCCGATCCAGATCGCCGCCGACAATCTGCCCGATGAGGTGATCGGGACCATCCTGCCCGAAGGGCACACCATCTCGGATACGCGCCGGGTGATCATGTATGCGCGGCGCGAGCCGGGAAACCGGATGGTTTTCGGCAGTCTCGGCCGCATGGGTCGGGGCGGGGCGATCACCGGGCATGACTGGCTGATCCGCGACGCCGGGCGGGTCTATCCGCAGCTCAGGGGCGTCAACTGGAAATTCCGCTGGGGCGGCAGGATCGCCCTGACCGGCGACCGCCTGCCGCATCTGCATGAGCCCGAGCCGCAATTGCTGGTCGGGCTGGGCTATAACGGCCGCGGCGTCGCCATGTCCCAGTTGATGGGGCGGGTTCTGGCCGAGCGGGCGCTGGGGGCGGCGGCGGCGGATCTCGTCTTTCCGGTCACCGGCGTCGCGCCGATCCCGTTTCGCGGCCTGCAGCTGCTGGGCAAGGGCGTGGCGATCGCATGGATGCGGGCGCTGGACCGGATCGAGATGGCCCGGGGATAGCGCGAGGGCCGCGCCGGCCAGGCGAGGCGATTGACTTGGGCGGCGAGTTCGCCCTAGATCCAAATACAGGATTAAGGTTCTGAAATACAGAACAAACTGATCGGGAAACCCGGATGCCACCATTCCAGGAGATCCCTGCGCCCGGGCTTGGCCCGGCATGCCGGGGAAACCGAGCCGAGATCTTTCATCATATCCCGCAATCACCCGGAGGAAAAAAACCATGACCACGCGTCACAAGAATTTCATCAACGGCAAATTCGTTGACGCCGCCGGCGCCGCCGCGATCCCGGTGCTGAACCCCGCGACGGGGGAAGTGCTTTCGGAGATCCCCGACACCGGGGCCGATCAGGTCGGCGCCGCGATCGAGGCGGCGAAATCCGCGCAGAAGGCATGGGAGGCGCGCACGCCGATCGACCGGGCCGGCCATCTCCGCCAGATCGCGGTCAGGATCCGCGAGAACGCGCCGGCGCTGGCAAGGACCATCGTCGCCGAGCAGGGCAAGGTGATGGGGCTGGCCGAAGTCGAGGTGAACTTCACCGCCGATTATCTTGACTACATGGCCGAATGGGCGCGCCGGATCGAGGGCGAGATCGTGACCTCCGACCGTCCGGGCGAGAGCATCTTCCTGTTCCGTCAGGCGATCGGCGTCGTCGCCGGGGTCCTGCCCTGGAACTTCCCCTTCTTCCTGATCGCCCGCAAGCTGGCGCCGGCGCTGGTGACCGGCAACACCATCGTCATCAAGCCCTCGGAGGAAACCCCGAACAACGCGGCGATGTTCGCCGAACTGCTGGCCGGGACCGACATGCCGGCCGGCGTGGTCAACATGGTCTTCGGCAAGGGCGGCTCGACCGGCGCCGCGCTTTGCGAGAATCCCGATGTGGGCATGATCAGCTTCACCGGCTCGGTCGAGACCGGCTCGCGGATCATGGGCGCGGCGGCGCGCAACATCACCAAGGTGAATCTGGAGCTGGGCGGCAAGGCCCCCGCCATCGTCTGCGCCGACGCCGATCTGGATCTGGCCGCCACGGCGATCACCGCCAGCCGGGTGATCAATTCGGGTCAGGTCTGCAATTGCGCCGAGCGGGTCTATGTCGAGCGCGCGGCGGCCGATGAGTTCATCGCCAAACTGAAGGCGAAAATGTCGGCCAGCCGTTTCGGCGACCCGATGAAGGACCAGACCGTCGATTACGGCCCGCTGATCAACAAGGCCGGGCTGGACAAGGTGGCCGGTCTCGTCGATCGCGCCAAGGCCGCCGGCGCCGAGGTGATCACCGGCGGCGAGATCGCCGATCTCGGCCAGGGCAATTACTACAAGCCGACCATCCTGACCGGCTGCGCGCAGGATAGCGAGATCATGCAGAAGGAGATCTTCGGCCCGGTCCTGCCGGTCAATGTCGTCGACAGTCTCGATCAGGCGATCGACAACGCCAATGACAGCCAGTACGGCCTGACCTCTTCGATCTACACCAGCAATGTCGGCACGGCGATGCGCGCCTGCCGGGAGATCAAGTTCGGCGAGACCTATATCAACCGCGAGAATTTCGAGGCCATGCAGGGCTTCCACGCCGGCACGCGCAAATCCGGCATCGGCGGCGCCGACGGCAAGCACGGTCTCTACGAATACACCCAGACCCATATGGTGTATATTCAGGGCTGAGCCGGTTCGGTCGGGGCCGGCCCGCCGGCCTCACCCTCCGCCGCGGGGCCGGTTCCCGCCGCCGGCGGCGGGAAGATCAGGGC
>JBKECG010000106.1:0-9409 GCA_047974395.1 Pikeienuella sp.
GGAGGAGCGCAGCTCATGTTCGCGGCCTATTCAGAAATCCATGACCGGCACGCCCCCGACAGCATCTCCATCCGGGGCATGATCGTTGGCAATCTGGAACTTCCTCAGCGGGCGGCGAACCTCGCCGCCGCGGCGCGCAAGGCTGGATGCGAGGTGGCCCCGCCGCGTGATTTTGGCGAGGCGCCGATCCGCACCGTACATAGTGAGGAATATCTTCACTTCCTCAAAACCGCCTATGTACGGTGGAAGGAGGCTTTCGGCGATACCCGCGCTGGGCCCTACGCCTGCGCTCACGCCTCGGCCAACCGTTATCCTGCCCGTGCGCCAAGCTCGATACAGGGGCAGGTCGGATATTTCCTCTCGGGAGGCTCCGCGCCCGTCGACGCCGGCACCTGGGATGCGGCGAAGGACGCCGCCAATTGCGCGCTGGAGGCGGCGACGCGGGTCCTTGATGGCGCGCCGGAGGCTTATGCGATCTGCCGTCCTCCCGGTCATCATGCCTACGCTGATCTTGCGGGCGGGTTCTGCTATCTGAACAACGCGGCGATCGCCGCAGAGCTTGTCGCCGCCCGGCATGGCAAAACCTCCATCCTCGATATCGACGTGCATCACGGCAACGGCACGCAGGATATCTTCTATCGGCGGGGCGATGTGCAGTTCGTTTCGCTTCATGCCGACACCAATGACGTCTTTCCCTTCTATGTCGGCTATGCGGACGAGATCGGCGAGGGCGAAGGTAAGGGAGCGAACCTGAACCTGCCGATGCCGCGTGGCACCAAGGATGCGGGTTTTCTCGGCGCGCTCGACGCCGGGCTGCGCGCTCTGGTCGCGTTCGATGCGCCCGCTATCGTGCTGTCGCTTGGCTTCGACGCGTATGAGGGCGACCCGCAGGGAGAACTCGCCGTCACGACCGAAGGCTTTCGCGAAGCCGCCCGGCGCATAGCCGCTCTTGGTCGTCCCACGGTGATCATACAGGAAGGCGGGTATTGTGTGGATGATCTGGGGAAGAACCTGAATGCCTTTCTCGACGGCTTCCGAACAGGGCGAGGGTAATCAGAAGCGCAGAATGAAAAAGGGAGAATGTCATGATGAAGGCGTTGATGACGGGCGCGATCCTCGTGCTTGCGACTGCAATGGGCGTGGGCGCGCAGGAGCCGCAGCGCGGCGGTTCGCTCAATCTGGTCGTGCAGCCTGAGCCGCCGACTGTGATGCTCGGCCTCAATCGGCTTGGCCCGGTCTCTTTCGTGGGGTCGAAGATCTACGAGGGGCTTATCACCTTCGCCCCGGACATGACCCCGCTGCCGCGGCTCGCCAGATCCTGGGACATCTCCGAAGATGGGCTGACCTATACGTTCCATCTGCGCGATAACGCCCGCTGGCATGATGGCGAGCCTTTCACCAGCGCCGATGTGCTGTTCTCCTTTCAGGAGTTCAATCCGAAGGTCTTCGCCCGCACGCGCGGGGTGATGGAGCGGGTGGAGGAGATCACCGCGCCCGACGATCACACTGTCGTCTTCCGGCTCAAGGAACCTTACGCCGCCTTCATGATCATCTTCGAGGTGACCGGGGGCACGATGGTGCCCGAGCATATCTACAAGGGCACGGATTTCTTCAAGAATCCGGCCAATGAAACCCCGATCGGCACCGGCCCGTTCAAGTTCAAGGAATGGCGCAAGGGGAGCCATATCCAGCTGGTGCGCAATGAAGATTACTGGGACGAGGGAAAGCCCTATCTTGATGAGTTGTGGTTTCATATCATCCCCGACGCCAACAGCCGCGCCATCGCTTTCGAGCAGGGTCGCGTAGACGTTCTGCGCGGCGGAGATGTGGAGAATATCGAGGTTCCGCGACTCGGCGAAATGGCCGGCGTCAGCGTGACCACCGAGGGGTGGGAGTTTTACGATCCGCTGGCCATCATCAACGTCAACACTCGCCGTGCGCCGTTGGACAACAAGAAGGTACGGCAGGCGATCTCCTACGCGCTCGACCGGCAGTTCCTGATCGACGCGGTGTTCGGCGGTTTCGGCAAGCCGGCTTACGGCCCGATGACCGAGAGCACGCCCTTTTACGACGCCTCCGTCCTGACCGATTACGCCTTCGATATGGAGAAGGCGAAGGCGCTGATGGAAGAATCCGGGGTCGAAGCGAAGGATGGCGTCTACGCCACGCTCGACCTGATGCCGCTTCCCTATGGTGAAACCTGGCAGCGCGAAGGCGAGTATATCCGCCAGCAACTCAAGGAGATCGGGATCGAGACGAATGTCGTTTCGGTTGATGTCGCCGGCTGGGTTGAGCGCCTGTCGACGGGCGAGTTCGATATCGCCACCAATTTCGTCTATCTGCTGGGGGACCCGGCGATGGGAGTGGATCAGACCTATCGCTCGAATAACCAGCTCAATCGCGGCACCGCCGCCAATGTCGACGGCTATGAAAACCCAGAGACCGATCGCATCTTCGCCGAAGCGGCGCAGAGCCTGGACCCAGAGCAGCGCCAGACGCTCTACGCCGAGGCGCAGAAGATCATCTCGGATGATGTTCCTGTCATCTGGACCCATCAGATGTCCTATCCGACCGTATATAGGGAAAAGATACGGGACATGATCACCACGGCGCTCGGTATGAACGAATCCTTCGCTGACGTCTGGATTGCGCAATAAGGTGATGCGGTCGTCGCATCATGCGGCGGCCGCGCTGGGAGTGACGAGGCGATTTATGGCTCAGTTGCGCTATCTACTCATCCGGACCGCGAAGGCGCTTATGGTGCTGCTTGGTGTCGCGGTGCTCAGCTTCGGGCTGATCCGCGCCGCGCCTGGCGATCCGGCGACGGTGCTGGCCGGCGAACAGGGCGCCGTCGATCCGGAGTTCATGGAGGAGGTGCGCGCGCGTTACGGCCTCGACAAACCAATCCATGTGCAGCTTTTCAACTATCTCGCCGGGGTCGTGACGTTCGATTTCGGCGAGTCCTACCAGCAGAACCGGCCGGTGATGGACCTGATCGCGGAGCGGCTGCCGGCGACGCTGTTGCTCACCTTCACCGCTTTCGGGCTGGCGCTTGGCGGCGGGATGATGATGGGTGTGGCGGCCGCGCGCAATGTCGGCAAATGGCCCGACGCCGCGATCACCATGCTGGCGCTTCTGTTCTTTGCGCTGCCACTCTTCTGGGTCGGCCTGATGTTTATCCTGCTGTTCTCGGTGCAGCTCGGCCTTCTACCCGCCTTCGGCATGTCCACGATCGGGGTGGAGATGTCTCCGATGGAGCGGGTCTTCGACGTGGTGACGCATCTGATCCTGCCGGCGGCGACGCTGGCGCTGATCTATCTCGCGACCTACACGCGGATGACGCGCGCCTCTGTGCTTGAGGTGATGGACCTCGACTTCGTGCGCACCGCCCGGGCCAAGGGGTTGAAAGAGCGCAGGATATGGCGGCGCCATATCCTCAAGAACGCAATCCTGCCGATCATTACGCTGGCGAGCCTTCAGGCCGGGCATCTTGTCGGCGGCGCCGTACTGACAGAGACGGTGTTCGCCTGGCCGGGAATCGGCAGGCTGGCTTTCGACGCGCTACTTCAGCGCGACTATAACTTGCTGCTGGCGATTTTCATCATCGCCTCGGCCTTCGTCGTTTTCTTCAATCTGGTCGCCGATGTGATCTACAGCCTCGCCGATCCGCGGATCGAGGAAGCGACATGAGCGATTTCGCATTCCGTTTCCTGCGCAGTCGTTCCGGCATGATCGGGCTGGTCGCGCTTCTGGCGCTGATCCTGATGGCGGTCTTCGCTGACTTTCTGTATCCGGACGACCCTTGGCGCATGGCGGGGCGGCCCAACCTGCCGCCCTTCAGCGAGGGTTTCCTGTTCGGCACCGATCAGCTGGGCCGCGATATCGCCGCGGGAATCGTTCATGGCGCGCGCATGTCGCTGATGATCGGCTTCGCCTCCTCGGTGGCGGCGATCGGGGTCGGCGTGCTGGTCGGAGCGATCGCCGGCTATTTCGCCGGCTGGATCGACGATACGCTGATGCGGATGACGGAGTTCTTCCAGACCATCCCGTCCTTCATGCTGGCTATCGTGCTGGTGGCGATCTTCTCACCCTCTTTGACCTCCATCATCACCGCCATCGCGGTGGTGAGTTGGCCGCCGATCGCGCGGCTGGTGCGCGCCGAGTTCCTGTCACTCCGCAAGCGCGATTTCGTCAAGGCGGCGCAGGTGGGTGGTCATTCCGGGGCGAACATCATCCTCCATCAGATCCTGCCGAACGCCATGTCGCCGGTGATCGTCATGGCCTCATTGATGGTCGCCGCGGCGATCCTGATCGAGAGCGGGCTCTCTTTCCTCGGCCTCGGCGACCGCAATTTCATCACATGGGGCTTCATGATCGGGGCGGGGCGCACGATGATCCGTCATGCCTGGTGGCTGAGCGCAATTCCGGGGCTGGCGATCTTCGTCACCGTGCTCGCGCTCAACCTCTTCGGTCAGGGGCTGAGCGATGTGCTGAACCCGCGTCTTTCGCGAAGGGCCAGGGCATGAGCGAGCCGAAGCCCTCGGTCGCCATCCGCGACCTTGATATCGCGCTGCCGGCGGCGGCGGACAGGCCCTTCGCCGTAAAGGGGCTGACGCTGGATCTTCATGCTGATGAGATACTATGCGTTGTGGGCGAATCCGGCTCCGGCAAATCGCTTCTCGCCAGCGCGATCATGGGGCTCTTGCCGGTCGGCGTCAGGGTCGCCGGCGGTGGGATCGACTTCGACGGGCGCGAATTGACCACGCTCGCCGAGGTGGCGTACCGCAAGCTCCGTGGCGGGCGCATCTCGATGGTGTTTCAGGAACCCATGACCGCGCTCAACCCGGTCCTGACCGTGCGCGAGCAGATCGACGAGGCCCTGATCGCCCATGGCGTCACCAATAAGACGGAACGCGGGCGCAGGATCATCAACCTTCTGGAGGCGACGGGACTGCCTGATCCGCAATCGCTTCAGCACGCTTATCCGTTCCGGCTTTCGGGCGGGCAGCGCCAGCGGGTGATGATCGCGATGGCGCTGGCGATGGAGCCGGATGTACTGATCGCCGACGAGCCGACGACCGCACTCGACGTCACCACCCAGAAACAGATCCTGACGCTCCTGCGCGATATCCAGCGCCAGCGGAAACTCGCGATCCTGTTCATCACCCATGATTTTGGCGTCGTGGCGGAGATCGCGGATCGGGTCGCCGTCATGCAGCTTGGCGAACTCGTGGAGGAGGGGGGCGCGCGCGAGGTGCTCGACCGGCCCCGCCATCCCTATACGCAAAGGCTGGTGGAGGCGGTGCGCGGGCTTTCCGACGCCTCCGCTTCCGGGGGGGTGGCGTCGGATGAGCCGCTGCTCTCGATCCGCGGGGCGAACAAGACCTATGTCACCGGCGGGGGGGTGCTCTCGCGCCGTACGCGAAGGGTGGAGGCGCTGAAGCGCGTCTCCCTCGATATCGCGCGAGGCGAGACGGTCGGCCTCGTCGGCGAATCCGGTTCCGGCAAGACGACGCTCGGTCAGGCGGTGGTGCGGCTGATCGACCTCGATGCCGGCGAGATCCTGTTCAGAGGGCGCGCTTTCGCCGAAGTGAAGCGCCGCGAAGCGGCGGAGCTGCGGCCGAAGATTCAGATGATCTTTCAGGATCCTTTCGCCTCGCTCAATCCGCGTCATCGGATCGGCCGGGTGTTGACCGAGACGCAGATTCTCCACGGCGTCTCGCGCAAGGACGCATGGGCGAGGGCCGAGCGAATGCTGGAGACCGTGCGCATGGACGCCAGCGCGCTGGAACGTTTCCCGCATGAATTCTCCGGCGGTCAGCGCCAGCGTATCGGCATCGCGCGGGCGCTGGTTCTGGAGCCAGAACTGATCGTCGCCGATGAGCCGGTTTCCGCGCTTGATGTTTCCATTCAGGCGCAGGTGCTGGATCTGATGGCGGATATCCGCCGGCGGCTCGGCCTTTCGATGCTGTTCATCACCCATGATCTGCGTGTCGCCGCCCAGCTTTGTGACCGTATCGCGGTGATGCGGCGCGGAGAGATTGTAGAGCTTGGCCCGGCGGCGAAAGTTCTCGATAATCCGCAACACGAATATACACGCCTACTCTGCGATTCCATGCCGGGTGTGGATTGGTTCGCGGGGAAGGATCTCACGATGACGCACACCAGGAGGGCGCCGGCATGACCCATTACACTTCCGCCCATTGGGGCCTGCGCGAGGTTGTGCGCGGTTTGGATGGCGAGATTGCGCTGAAATCCTTCTCGGGTGATCCGGATCCGAATCCGATCGGGCTGGATCAGCTCGAACCCGGCATGCAGGCGGTGCGGGTGCGCCGGCCCTCGGTGCGCGCGAGTTGGCTGGAGCATGGTCCCGGCGCGGCGCCCGAGAAGCGCGGGCGGGAGCCTTTCGTCGAGATCGGCTGGGATGAGGCGCTGGATCTTGTCGCGGCCGAAATCGGCCGCGTGCGAAAGGCGCATGGCAACAGTTCGATCTTCGCCGGCTCCTATGGCTGGTCAAGCGCCGGGCGCTTTCATCATGCGCAGAGCCAGGTCCACCGCTTCTTCAATGCGGTCGGCGGCTATGTGAGGCATATGGATTCATACAGCCTCGGCGCGGGTCGGGTGATCATGCCGCATATCGTCATGTCGATGAACGATCTGATGGTGAACCATACCTCCTGGGACGTGATGGAGGAGAATACGAAGCTGATGGTCGCCTTTGGCGGGGCGCCGTGGAAAAGCGGGCAGATCGCTGCGGGCGGCGCGGCGCGGCACCGGACCCGGCTCGGGCTGGAGGCGATGGCGGCGGCCGGTTGCCGGATGGTCACCATCGGCCCCGTGGGCGATAATCTCGATGTGGAGGGGGTGGAGTGGATCCCCGCCCGCCCGCATACCGACGCCGCCGTGATGATGGCGATGGCCCATGTGCTGCTGGAGGAAGGGCTGCTCGACCGCGCCTTCCTCGACCGCTACAGCGTCGGCTTCGACCGCTTCGTCCCCTATCTGACCGGGGCCGATGGCGGCGTCGCCAAAACGCCGGCATGGGCGGAGAAGATCTCCGGCGTTCCGGCCTCGACCATCGCCGCGCTGGCCCGCGACATGGCGGCGACGCGCACCATGGTTCATGCGACATGGTCGCTCCAGCGCGCCTCGCATGGCGAACAGCCCTGCTGGATGCTGGTCACGCTGGCCGCCATGCTGGGCCAGATCGGCCTGCCGGGCGGCGGGTTCGGCTTCGGTTATGGCGCGGCGAACAATCTCGGCAGCCCTGACGCGCATCTGCCCGGACCGACCCTGCCGCAAGGGGCCAACGCGGTCGCGGATTTCATCCCCGTCGCGCGTTTCGCCGACATGCTGCTGCATCCGGGCGAGCCGTTCGATTATGACGGCGCGCGCCAGCTTTATCCCGATATCCGCATGGTCTATTGGGCCGGCGGCAATCCCTGGCATCACCATCAGGATTTCAACCGGATGACGAAGGCCTGGGCGAAGCCCGAGACCATCGTCGTCAACGAACAATACTGGACCGCCGCCGCCAAGCGCGCCGATATCGTGCTGCCGGCGACCATCGCGCTGGAGCGCGAGGATATCGGCTACGGGACGCGCGAGGGCCATCTGGTGTGGATGGGCCAGGCGGTTCAGCCGCTTGGCGAGGCGCGGGACGATTACACCATCTTCACCGCGCTCGCCGCGCGGCTGGATGGGGAAGAGGGGTTCACCGAAGGGCTCGACGCCGCCGGCTGGCTGCGCCGGCTCTATGACGAAAGCCGCGAGAAGATGCGCGGCGCCGGGGTTGATCTGCCGGATTATGACGGGTTCCGCGCGCAGGGTTTCATCGACCTCGCGCCCCATGCCGGCCCGGTGGTGATGCTGGAGGCTTTCCGCCGCGACCCGGAGGCGCATCCGCTCTGCACGCCTTCGGGACGGATCGAGATCTTTTCCGAGCGGATCGACGGGTTCGGCTATGAGGACTGCCCCGGCCATCCGACATGGATGGAGCCGGCGGAATGGCTCGGCCAGGTCGGGGAGGGGGATGAGCGGCTGCATCTCCTCTCCGATCAGCCGGAGCGCAAGCTGCACAGCCAGCTCGACGCCAGCGCCCATAGCCGCGCGGGCAAGATCGACGGGCGCGAGCCCCTGCATCTCAGCCCCGATGACGCCGCCCGGAGAGGGCTCGCCGATGGGGATGTGGTGGAGGTTTACAACCAGCGCGGCCGCTGCCTCGCCGCGGTGCGGATCAATGACCGGATGATGCCGGGCGTCGCCCGCCTTGCGACCGGAGCCTGGTTCGACCCCGATGAGGACGGGCGCGACCGGCACGGGAACCCGAATGTGCTGACGCTGGATCTGGGGGCCTCGCGCCTGTCGCAGGGATGCAGCGCCCAGACCTGCCTCGTCAGTCTGCGCGGGCCGATCAACGACGCCCCGGCGCCGGCGCCCTTTGATCCGCCGGCCTTCGCCGCGAGGCGTTGAGCCGGATGAAGTCGCCCTGAATGGCCGGGCCGTTCGGGATCGTCTGTGGAGCAGGTCTGGAGCGGGAGGGTTTCGCCGGTTTCGTATCTGCTCCAGGCTGGCGGGTTTCGTCATCTGGGCGGGGAGACTTGCAGTTTTCGCGCCGGCGTTTGAAAAACGGACGTAAGGACAAGGCTTCGCTTCCACCTCGTCGGGGCGTGATCGAAGCGAGCGGACGGAGGCGATTTGGACAAGACGCTCCTGAAAGGACTTCTGGTGCTTGAGCATGTGGTGCGCTCGGATGCGCCGGTTCGCTCCACGGATGTCGCGGACGAACTGGGCCTGATGAAGAGCAATGCGCATAGGGTGCTGAAGACGCTGGCCGAGGCGGGTTATATCCAGCAGAACCTGCGCAGCCGCGAATTCTCGCCCAGCCTCAAGCTCTGGGAGATGGGCGCCACCGGCGCCGGCCGGCTCGATCTGCGCCAGCGCGCGGGCGACACCTTACGCCCTCTGGCGCGGGAGACCGGCGAGACCGTGCATCTTTCCGTGCTGGACAGGGCCGAGGTCATCTATATCGACAAGATCGACAGCTCCCAGCCCGTCGGCGCCTATACGCGCCTCGGCGGGCGGGCGCCCGCTTACTGCGTGGCGACGGGCAAGGCGATACTCGCGCAGCTTGAAGAGCCGGCTCTCGAGCCCGTTCTCGCCTCGCTCGTCAGGCATGCGGAGAACACGCTCCCCTCGCCCGACGCGCTGGCGGCGGATCTCGGGGAGACGCGCGCGCGGGGCTATTCGATCAATCGCGGGGACTGGCGGAACGGCGTCTGGGGCGTCGCTTCGGCGGTGCGCGACGCGCGCAATACGGTCGTCGCGGCGGTCGGGGTTTCTGGGCCGGATTTCAGGATCGAGCCGCGGAGCGACGAGCTCGGCGCCATTTTCATGAACGCGGCCGCCG
>JBKECG010000351.1:0-5647 GCA_047974395.1 Pikeienuella sp.
GGGCATGACCATGGCTTCGCGCCCCTCGGCCTGACCGACAAGGGCGCGGATCAGCGCCTCGATCCCGGCCATGGCGTCATCGCAGCGCGCGCGCACCCACATGCGGAAATCCAGCGCCACCTGATCGTTGCGGCTGCGCCCGGTATGGAGCCGGCCGGCCGGCTCCCCGATCAGCGTCTTCAGCCGCGCCTCCACGTTCATGTGGATGTCTTCGAGCGCGCGGGAAAACTCGAAAGCGCCGCCCTCGATCTCGGCCAGCACCAGCAACAGCCCGTCGCGGATCGCTTTCGCATCCGATTCCGTGATAACCCCTGTCGCGGCGAGCATGGCGGCGTGGGCGCGGCTGCCTTCGACATCCTCGCGGGCGAGGCGGCGGTCGAAGCCGATGGAGGCGTTGATCTCCTCCATCACCGCATCCGGGCCTGCGGCGAAACGCCCGCCCCACATCGTGTTCCGGTCCGCGGCCGCCCTGGCCGCGTCTGGTCTGGTCTTGTCTGTCATACGGCCCCGCGCGGGTCGGATAGGAGAGAAAATGAAAGCTGACCTGTCCGGTCTTCTCGGCGCGATCCTATACGGCGCTCTGGCCCTTTGCGCCACCCCCGCCGCCGCCGACCTTTCCGTCGCGCAGGTGGCGGTGCTGGAGATGGCGCGCGAGGGCGAGTTGCGGAATCTGGTCTTCCACGACCGGCCGAAGGCGCGGCTGGAGACCGTTTTCGAAACCGGCGAGGGCGATCAGGTCTCGGTCGCGGATTTCGAAGGCAAGGTGGTGCTGCTGAATATCTGGGCGATCTGGTGCCCGCCCTGCGTCGAGGAGATGCCGGCGCTGGACCGGCTCCGCGCCGATATGGCGGGCGAGGATTTCGAGCTTGTCGCCCTCTCGATGGATCGCGCCTCGACCGGGAAGATCCGGGAATTCTACGACAGGACCGGCATCGAAACCCTCGCCATCCACCGCGAGCCGACGCTGCGGCTGGGGGCCGAAGCCGGGGTTCTGGGCATGCCGGCGACGCTGATCCTCGACCGCAAGGGTCGCGAGATCGCGCGAATGATGGGCGCCGCCGAATGGGATTCGGAGGAGGCGAAGACGCTGCTGAAGGCGATCATCGCCGCGCTGGACGAAAGCGACGGCTGAAACCGCGCGCTACAAACAGCCCATCTCCTTCAGCGTCGCGCGCATCGCCTCGTCCAGCGCCGTGCGCGGCTCCGCCCCGATCGCGGCGACCAGCGTGGAATTGTCCAGCCGCTGCGGCGCGCGCCAGTGGGGCGCGATCTCCGCCGCCTCGCGCGGGAAACCGCTGAACGGGGCGAGAATCCGCATCAGCGTCCAGGGAAAGGGATGGACCCGCAATTCGCGACCGACGACGCGGCGGATCGCGGCGATCATCTCTTCGCCGGTCTGGTCGAGATGGCCGGCGAAGCCGAGCCGCTCGAAACGCGGCGCCTGCTCCCGCCCCGCCAGCAGGGCGAAAGCCTCGGCGAGATCGGGGAGATAGGCCCAGGCGTGGCCCGCGCCCCGCGCCGGGTTGACGATGCGGCGAAGCGGCCGGCCCGGCCGCGCCATGGTCTGCGCGAACCAGCTCGACCGCGCGCCGGGGCCGAAGAAATCACCCGCCCTGAGGATCGTCGTCGGCGAGAAGGCCGAGGCCTCCTCCAGCCGCGCCTCCAGCGCGACACGAACCTCGCCCTTGCGGCTTTTCGGGCTCGCGGGGCTGTCCGGGCGGATCAGCGGCGTGGTCTCCGGGTCGAAATTATAGACATTGCCCGGCAGCATGATCCGCGCGCCCCCGGCCGCGCGCGCCGCGGCGATCGTATTCTCCAGCATCGGCGGGGCCAGTTCCGCCCAGCGCCGATAGCCCGGCGGGTTGACCGCATGGATGATGAGCGAGACGCCCGATGCGGCGGCGATCACGTCATCCCGGCGCATCGCATCGCCCGCGACCCAGTCGAAACGCCCGTCATTGATCGACGGAGGCTTCCGGGCCATGCAGCGCACCGGCCAGCCATGGCGATGAAGCGCCGCCGCCACCGCGCCGCCAATCCCGCCCGTCGCGCCCAGAACCAGCGCCGTCGCTCCACCCGCCATCGCCCCATCCCTTTCTTCTTCGGAAACACGGGGAGGATGGGGCGCGAAAGCAGCAATGAAAATTACAAGTAAACCTACATCAGATCATAAAAATATTTCATTCACGCGCCGGAGCGCAAAGCGGAAGGGCCGGCGGGCCGGCCCCCCTTGCGGCGACAGATCTCCGGCTCCGGCCTCGTCACCTGCGGCGACGAAACAGGCCAAAACCGCCCAGCCCCGCGAGCAGCAGCGGCAGCGAGGCCGGCAGCGGCACGGCGGCGGGGATGCTCGCGGTGATCACCGCCTTCATCGCGGAGCTGTTGACCTTGCCCTCGGCGGTCCAGAAGGTCGGCGACCCGCCCTCCATGGCGAAACCGTCGAAGGGAAAGAGCGCCAGCGTGTAGATCACGCCGCCGATATCGAACCGGTCCGAGAGCGCGGCGTTGTAGATCGCCTGCACCCGGTCGGCGCAGGGTTTCGCGCCGCTCGGGCAGGCGCCGGCCGGATAATTGTCCGTCTCCCAGTGAGAGAGATCATAGACGGTCCGGTATTTGCGGGTCTCGTCGCCGATCTTCAGATCGAAACCGATCGCCAGCCGGGCGCCGCTGATCGAGGAGCCGGAGGTGATCGCCTTGTTGACATGCCTGAAATCGCCAAGGTTGAACGCCTCGTCAAGCGCGACTTCGGACAGGCTCCCATTGGCGACGAACTCATAGCCGCTGGAGCCGCCCCAACCCCAGGTGATGAGGCTGGAGCCGGCCCCCTGCACATTCCGGCCGCCCTCGACGCCGCTGAAGGTTCCGGCGATCCCGCTCACGGAAAGCGTGGCGGAGATGGCGGGCGCGGCGGCGACGGCGACGGCGGTGAAAGCGATGGCGGCGAGCGAATGGCGGATCATCTGAACACTCCGGTTACACGACTGATTACAGGGTGATGTCTCGTCCGGGATGCGATTTCTTCGCGGGCCGGCTCCATGGGCGGGATATTGCCGCGACCGGATAAGGGCATCAACAAAACTCATGGTAAACAGGAAGAGTTTTAGGATTTAATTGCTTCGCATTTATATAGAATTTGAAATCGGATCGACGACGCAGACAGCGCCCGGTCCGGTCCATATGAAAATCGCGGGGGCTTCACCCGCAAGAACGAGGATTTCATGAGCCCTTCGGTTTCCTGGGACGACCAGCGCATCTTTCTCGCCGTGCTGGAAGAGGGCAGCCTTTCGGGCGCCGCGCGCCGGCTCGGCCTTTCTCATCCCACGGTGCGCGCCCGTATCGAGGCGCTGGAGCGCGCGCTCGGCGCCGCGCTCTTCACCCGCTCGCCGCGCGGGCTGACGCCGACGGGGGTGGCGCTATCGCTGCGCGCCGCCGCGCGCGGCATGGCGGCGGCCTCGGATCTCTTCATCCGGCAGGCCTCGGCGGCGGGCGAAGCCGCGGGCGTGGTGCGGATCAGCGTCTCCGAATTCATGGGGGTGGAGGTGATCCCGCCGATGCTGGCGCGGCTGCGCGCCGCGCAGCCGGCGATCCGGCTGGAGCTGGCGCTGAGCAACGCCCCCGCCGACCTGCTGGCGCAGGAGGTGGATATCGCCATCCGCGCCACAAGACCGAAACAGGCGGCGCTGACGGCGCGAAAGGTCGCGGAACTGCCGCTCGGGCTTTACGCCGCCCCGGCCTATCTCGCGGCGCGGGGCGCGCCCGCCCGCAGGGAGGATCTGGCGGCGCATGACCTGATCGGCCCGGACCGGGACCCTCTCGACCTCGCGCTCGTCGCCCGGATCGCCCCCGATTTCGCGCCCGAAGCTTTCGCGCTCCGCACCGACAGCCACCCGGCGCAGATCGCCGCCGCGCGGGCGGGGCTCGGCCTCGTCGTCATCCAGCGCGTTGTCGGCGACGCCGACCCGGCGCTGAGACCGGTTCCGCTGGAGTTGAACCCGCCCGCCCTCGGCATCTGGGTCGTGACGCACGAAAATCTCGCCCGCACGCCTCGCGTGCGCGCCGTCTTCGACGCCTTCGTCGCCGAGTTCCAGGCGCTGCCCGGAGGCGAAGGGGCCGGCGCGCCCACCCTTCGGACCTAGCGGTTCTTTCGCCGCGATCAGGCCGCGCCGGGAATCAGGCGCAGGATCTCCTTCGCCGCGGCGGGAATGTTGGTGCCGGGGCCGAAGATCGCCTTGACGCCGGCGTCCTTCAGGAACTGGTAGTCCTGCGCCGGGATCACGCCGCCGCAGATGACGATCACGTCACCCGCGCCCGCCGCCTTCAGCGCCTCCACCAGTTTCGGGGCCAGCGTCCGGTGGCCCGCCGCCTGGCTGGAGATGCCGACGATATGGACGTCGTTGTCCACCGCGTCCTGCGCGGCTTCCTCCGGCGTCTGGAAGAGCGGGCCGACATCGACGTCGAAGCCGATATCGGCGAAGGCGGTGGCGATCACCTTGGCCCCGCGGTCATGGCCATCCTGGCCCATCTTCACCACCAGCATCCGGGGCCTGCGCCCCTCGCGGGCGGCGAAATCCTCGACCTCCCTCTGAATCGCGGCGAAACCCTCGTCGCCCTCATAGGCCGCGCCGTAAACCCCGGCCAGGGTCTTCACCTCCGCCCTGTGGCGGCCGAACGCCTTTTCCATCGCGTCTGAAATCTCCCCGACCGTGGCGCGCGCGCGCGCCGCTTCGACCGCGAGCGCCAGAAGGTTGCCGCTCCCCTCGCGCGCACCCGTCTCCAGCGCCGCCAGCGCCGCGTCGCAGGCGGCCCGATCGCGACTGGCGCGGATCCGCTCCAGCCGCGCGATCTGGGCGTCACGCACGGCGGTGTTGTCGATGGCGCGGACCTCGATCTCGTCCTCCTTCTCAAGGCGGAACCTGTTGACGCCGACGATCACCTCCTCGCCGCGGTCGATGGCGGCCTGACGGCGGGCGGCGCTCTCCTCGATGCGGAGCTTCGGCATGCCGGTGGCGACGGCTTTGGTCATGCCGCCCATCCCGTCGATTTCCTCGATGATCGTCCAGGCGGCTTCGGCCAGTTCGGCGGTCAGGCTCTCGACATAATAGGAGCCGGCGAGCGGATCGACGACCCTGGTCACCCCCGTCTCGTTCTGGAGGATAAGCTGGGTGTTGCGGGCGATGCGGGCGGAGAAATCCGTCGGCAGCGCGATGGCCTCGTCAAATGAGTTCGTATGCAGGCTCTGCGTCCCGCCCAGCGCCGCCGACATCGCCTCATAGGCGGTGCGGACGATGTTGTTGTAGGGGTCCTGCTCCTGAAGGCTGACGCCCGAAGTCTGGCAATGGGTGCGCAGCATCTTGGAGCTTTCCTTCTTCGCCCCGAACTCCTCCATGATCCGGTGCCAGAGGAGGCGCGCGGCGCGGAGCTTCGCCGCCTCCATGAAGAAATTCATGCCGATGGCGAAGAAGAAGGAGAGCCTTCCGGCGAACCTGTCCACATCCATCCCCGCCTCGATGGCGGCGCGGACATATTCCTTGCCGTCGGCCAGGGTGAAGGCCAGTTCCTGCACCAGCGTCGCCCCGGCCTCCTGCATGTGGTAACCGGAGATCGAGATGGAGTTGAAGCGCGGCATTTCCTTCGAGGTATATTCGAT
>JBKECG010000367.1:0-18540 GCA_047974395.1 Pikeienuella sp.
CCCCTGACATATTCGAAGGTCTTTTCATCAGGCGCGATCAGACCGGCGCGGGCGCCGCCCTCGATCGCCATGTTGCAGACGGTCATCCGCCCTTCCATGGAGAGGGCGCGGATCGCCTCGCCGCAATATTCGATGACATGGCCGGTGCCGCCGGCGGTGCCGGTCGCGCCGATCACCGAAAGGGTGATGTCCTTGGCGGTGACGCCGGGCGGAAGGGCGCCGGTCACCTCCACCTTCATGTTCCTGGACTTCTTCTGGATCAGCGTCTGGGTGGCCAGCACATGCTCCACCTCCGAAGTGCCGATCCCATGCGCGAGCGCGCCGAAAGCGCCATGGGTCGCGGTGTGGCTGTCGCCGCAGACGATGGTCATGCCCGGCAGGGTCCAGCCCTGCTCCGGCCCGACGATATGGACGATGCCCTGACGGATATCGGTGACATCGTAATAGGTTATGCCAAAATCATTCGCGTTCCGCCTCAGGGTGTCCACCTGGATGCGGCTTTCCTCGTCGGCAATGCCTGCGGCGCGGTCGGAGGTCGGGACGTTGTGATCCGGCACCGCGACCGTCATCCCCGGCCGGCGCACCTTGCGCCCGGCCATGCGCAGCCCCTCGAAGGCCTGCGGGCTGGTCACCTCATGGACGAGATGGCGGTCGATATAGAGAAGACAGGCGCCATCCTCGCCTTCATGGGCGAGATGGGCGTCCCAGATCTTGTCATAGAGGGTTTTCGGCGCCGTGGACATGGCATGTCTCTTCAAATGTGAATCGCTGCGACTAGGCTTCGGGGCGCGCCCCGTGGCGGTCTCAGATACCTTCCGCGAGCGCCCTCAGCCCGGCGAAGAAACGCGAGGGCAGGCGCGACCGGTCGGCGATGTTCTCGATCCGCTTCATGGCTTCGGTTTAGCGGCAAAACGGGCGCCGGGGCAAGCGGCCGCTGCGTTGCGCTACGCTCGGAACAGGGTCTGGATCAGCAGCGCCGCGCCCGAGATCATCAGGAGCGCGAGAACGACGCGCCGGAACGCCGCCTCGCCGACCCCGGCGTAGAGCCGCGCGCCGATCCAGGCGCTGATCAGCGTCGCGGGAACGATCAGGGCGCCGACCGCCGCCGTCGCGCGGTCGATCTGCCCGCCGATGGCCATGACCACGCCGGCGAGCGCCAGCACGATCAGGTTGAAGGGCTGATAGACGGCCCGCTGCCCCGCACTCGGCCCGCCCCGCAACTGGAGCCAGACGACGATGGGCGCGCCCGAAAGCCCGGCGTAACCGCCGAGAACCCCGCCAAGAAACCCGATCGCCCCATCCGCGCGCCGCCCGCCCCAGGAGGGAACGCCGAACCGTCCGGCGGCGAGGAGCTGGAAGACCGGATAGGCGACAAGGAACAGCCCGACCGAGACGCGGAGCGCCGAGGGCGAAGCGAGGCTGAGCGCAAGCACCCCGAGCGGCACGCCGAGCGCCCCGGCGACCAGATAGGGCCCCGCCCTGCCCCGGTCGAAGGCGGCGCGCACATGGATCATCCCGACCATCTGCGCCGCGACCGAAGCGATCGCCACGAGAGGCGGGACCATCGCCGCCGGCAGCGCGAAATACCAGAATCCCGCCGCGACCAGCCCGGTCCCGAAACCGGCGAAGCCGGAGACGAAACCCGCAGCCAGCGCGCCAACGATCACGACGGCCCAGCCGAGAAGATCGAGCGCCTCCGGCATCAGGCCAGCGGGTTCGGGGCCATGGTCAGGCCGCCTCCAGCCAGTCTTCGGAGCGCATCTCCGCGAGGCGCGAGGCGGTGCGCTCGAACTCGAACGCGCCCCGCCCTTCGGGATAGAGCGCCTCCGGCTCGGCCGCGGCCGAGCAGACCAGACGCGCCTTCGCCTCATAGAGAGCGTCAATCAGCGTAACGAACCGCTTGGCTTCATTCGCATTTTCAACACCAAGCCTGGGGATATGATCCAGGAGGAGCGTGCTCACCGCCTGCGCCAGCGCCAGGTAATCGGCCGGGCCGAGCGGCTGCGCGCAGAGATCGGCGAAGCTCGCCCGCCCGACCCCGGAGTGAAAGCGCGGCAGAGTCACGGCGCGCCCGTTCACCTCCAGCGCCAGCGGCTCGCCGCCCTTGCCGCCGGTCAGCTCCTCCCAGGTGGCGTCCATCGCCGCTTCGGCCGCGGGGCCGAGCGGGGCGTGATAGACTTCCTTCCCCTGAAGGCGCGAGCGGCGATACTCGGTCGGGCTTTCAAGGAGATGCAGATCCAGCTTCTCCTTCATGACATTGATGAAGGGCACGAAGAGATTGCGGTTCAGCCCGTCCTTGTACAGATCGTCCGGCGCGCGGTTGGAGGTGGCGACCACCACCACGCCGCGATTGAAAAGCTGCTCGAACAGCCGCCCGACGATCATCGCGTCGGTGATGTCGGTGATCTGCATCTCGTCGAAACAGAGCAGCGACGCCTCATCCGCGATGGCGTCGCCGACGATGCGGATCGGGTCCTCCTCGCCGGCCTGACGGGCCTTGTTGATGCCGCGATGCGCCTCCTGCATGAAGGCGTGGAAATGCACCCGGCGCTTTTTCGCCACCGGCGCGGCGTCGAAAAACAGGTCCATCAGCATCGACTTGCCGCGCCCGACCCCGCCATAGATGTAGAGCCCGTTGAGATCGGCGTCCTTCTTCGCCGCCTCCCGCCCCCAGCCGAAAAAGCCGCGCGCGACGCGCTTGCCCTTCTTCGGGTCGTAATCCTTCAGCCGGTCATGCAGGAGTTGCAGCTTCTCCAGCGCGAGGCGCTGCGCCATGTCGTCATGGATCGCGCCCTCCTCGATCAGCGTGCGATATCTGTTCAGCGGCCCGTCATGCATGAAGAAACCCCGGCGGCGAGACGCCCTAAGTGCAGGATCGGAGAGAGACTGGCAAGGGCGGGCGCCTTGCGCGCCGCCTGCGCGCGGATTAAATCGGGTCAGGATCGGCGGACCACGGGCCGACATCCGCGAACAGCGCGCCAGCAAAAGGGAGCATGCCGCGATGGCGATGGAAGCGACGGCGATCAAGAAGCTGATCCTCGGGGCCTTTCCCTCCGCCGAAGTGGAGATCACCGACCTCGCCGGCGATGGCGACCATTACGCCGCCACCGTCACCGCCGAGGAATTCCGCGGCAAGAACCGGGTGCAGCAGCACCAGATGGTCTACGCCGCCCTGAAGGGCCGCATGGGCGAAGAACTTCACGCGCTCGCGCTGACCACGCGCGCGCCCGACTGAGGAAATGCGATGACCGAGACCAACACGGCGGCCAATCCCGCGCATGAGGCGATCCGGGCCGAGATCGAGGCGAATGACGTGGTGCTGTTCATGAAGGGCACCAAGACCATGCCGCAATGCGGCTTCTCCAGCCGCGTCGCCGCGATCCTGAACTACATGGAAGTGCCCTACAAGGACGTCAACGTCCTCGCCGATCCGGCGATCCGCGACGGGATCAAGAGCTTCTCCGACTGGCCGACCATCCCGCAGCTCTATGTGAAGGGCGAATTCGTCGGCGGCTGCGACATCGTCACGGAAATGGTGCTTTCGGGCGAGCTGGACCAGACCTTCAGCGACAAGTCCGTGCCCTTCAGCGCCGAGGCCGCCGACAAGATCCGCGAAACCAACGCCTGACCGCCGGCCGGTTGACACCCGCCTTCGCGCGGACTATCCACCGGCCTGCATCTGCTGGGGAATAGGTTAACGGTAGACCCGCGGACTCTGACTCCGTTAGTCCTGGTTCGAATCCAGGTTCCCCAGCCATCTCACCCCCTTATCGTCTGTCAGATATTTCTGGCTTTCCGTCAGATTTCTGACCCAATGTCAGAGTGGACCTTCCTGCGCCGCGCGGCGAAAGCCGGATTTGAGCCCAATTTGCAACTTTCCGCGCCTCGATCAAATGTCCGCAATGAACCCATGAGCGGACTTTGGGCGCCTTCTCCGGCCCGGAACAAGGGCGTAAGCCCGCCGGGCCGCGCCCTCCCTCGGGAGGGCGCGGCCCTCTGTTGCGAAAAGCGGCGGCAAAGTCCCGCATTGCCAGCGTTCACCTGGAACGCGCCGGAGGTCCGGTTTGGGTCAGAAATGCTTGACGTTTGGGCCAGCATTGCCTGGCGCGGCCCGTTGATAGGATTCAGAAAATCCGTTGCATCGAGTCAAAGATGCGTGACGTTCCACACCCCTTCCTTCGCTCCCGGCCGCCCTGTGGCAGCGCGCACCCCTCGCGGGCGTTGAACCCGCGGGCGACCGTGGAGATGGCGCCATTCGGGGCATGCGGCGCAGCATGCTCACACCAGCGCGAGATTCGCCCGTTGAGCGCGCCCCCGGCGCTGGACGCGCGTGCGCCAACCCGTTACGGGCAATGGGTGAAACTGGTTTTCGCTATAGAAATGGGCGAGACGGGTTTCACGTATGAGCAGACGCCGCCCGGCCGGGCGGCGCAGGTATGTAAGTGCGCGGAGGTTGCTCCGCATCAGTGCAAGAGGGGAACTGACCCATGGCGAATTTCTTTGGCGCCAGCGCCAGTGAGCGTCGGCGGGGGACCAATGACCGCGACTATTTCAGCATGCGCGAGGGCGATGATACGGTCTGGGGCCTTGACGGCAACGACAACATCTACGGCGGCCAAGGCGACGACTCTCTCATGGGCGGCGCCAGCCGGGATTACATTGATGGCGGCGAAGGAAACGACAGGCTCTTCGGCGAGGATGGGAACGACGATCTCAGCGATATTCTGGGCGTCAATCGGCTCTATGGCGGCGATGGAGACGACTGGATCGAGACCAGCGGCAAGGGCTACGCCGATGGCGGGGCCGGCAATGACCGGTTTAAGGTCAGCGCATCCGGCGCGGAGACGCTGAAGGGCGGCGCCGGCTATGACCGGCTCAACATGAGCGAGTTCGGGGAAAGGCTCCTCATCGACATGCGCAAGCCGTTCGTGGTCACCGCCAACAAGACCATCTCGGGCTTCGAGGAGATCGCAACCGGCCTCGGCGATGACTGGCTGATCGGGACTGACGCCAATGAGAGGCTCAGCGGGAACGGCGGAGACGACAATATCCACGCTGTTGGCGGAAACGACACCGTTTCGGGCGGGGACGGAAACGACAAGCTGCTCGGCTACGCCGGAAGAGATTTCATTCATGGCGACGCCGGAAACGATTCTCTCAACGGCGGCGCTGGTGACGACTATCTTCAAGGCGGCGCTGGAAACGATCTGCTGTATGGCGAAACCGGAAACGACTATATTAACGGAGACGCCGGCAACGACCAGTTGCACGGCGGAGCCGGCAACGACTATCTGGACGCCGGCGCCGGCCGGGACACGATCTTCGGAAATGACGGCTCCGACCACATCCTTACCAGCGGCCGCGGGGTTTATCATGGCGACGGCGGCGCTGATTACTTCGAAGTGAAGATCATCGGGACGCAGATGCTTCGCGGCGGCGCAGATGAGGATACTGTCGATTTCTCGCAGGTGAAGACCGGCTACGCGATCAACCTGAAAACGGGCGCGACCAGAACGACGGGCCTCACCATGGCCGAATTCGAGCATCTCTACGCCGGCGGCGGAAGCGACACGATCTGGGGAACGGATGCAAACAACCGGATCACCGGCAATGGCGGGCATGACCGCCTGTTCGCCTATGGCGGGAACGACCATATCAATGGAGGAGCCGGCAATGACTCCCTCTGGGGATATGACGGGAACGACTTTCTCGACGGCGGCGACGGCAACGACAACCTGAGCGGAATGAACGGCAACGACCACCTTGATGGCGGGACGGGCAAGAACAGGATCGTCGCCGGCGAAGGAAGCGACCATATCTGGTCGACCGGGAACGACACCGTTTATGGCGGCGAGGGCGACGACTATATCTACATCTCCGGACGTGGATATTTCAACGGCGGGGCGGACGACGACCGATATTACACCAAAGGCGGCGCCAATCTCACCCTTATTGGCGGCGAGGGTAGAGACGTTCTGTACATGGACAACGCCACCGGCGATATCCACATCAACCTCTCTTCCGGCGCGACCGGCTGGGCCGGCTCGTATATCAAGCAGTTCGAGGAAGTCGCCACCGGGGGCGGCGACGATGAGCTAAGGGGAACCGGGGGCGCCAACCGCTTTTCCACAAACGCGGGCGACGACGCGATCTGGGGCCATGGCGGCAACGACCGGCTGGCCAGCGGCGCAGGAAACGACACCATCCGCGCCGGTAGCGGCTCCGACTGGGGCTACGGCGGCGATGGCGACGACCACTTGAAAGGCGGAAGCGGCGGGGACTGGCTCCATGGCGACGCCGGAAATGATCGCCTCTATGGCAACGAGGATGACGATTTTCTCTACGGCGCGGATGGCGCGGATGTGATCCGGGGCGGAACGGGGAACGACCATCTCCAGGGCGGCGGGGGAAAGGACGTCCTGGATGGCGGCGAGGGCGGCGATTATTTCGAGTTCAGGCGGCTGAGCGACTCGGGGCTGAACAACCGCGCCGATGTCATTCAAGGCTTCGACGGCGCCGGCGGGGACCGGGGTGATCGCATTGATATCTGGCGGATAGACGCCAATGAAACCCAGGCCGGCGATCAGCGTTTCACCTTCAACGGCGTGACGCCCGGCGGCGTGGGGACGGTGTGGCTCCGTGATCACCAGGGGGAAACCCGGGTCTATCTCAACACCGACCGTGACGCCGACCCCGAGATGATGCTGCGGATCATCGACGGCGCGACCAGGGCCGCCGATTATTCGGCCTATGACTTCTTGCTCTGACCTGGCGCCGAAAAAAGATCCCCCGTTCGCCCTGACGGGCGGGGGATCAAGGGGGTCGCCCCCCCCGGAAAAGCGAACCGCCCGGCCGCCGGTAACGGCGCCCGCTTACGCCTCGCCCACGCGAAGCCGGTCGCGCAGGGCGTCCAGTTCGACCGCCGGGATCTTGCCGATATCGTTGCGCGGCAGGCGCTCCACCGCAACCACCCGGCGCGGGGCCATGGCCGCATCGAAGCGGCGCAGGAAACGTTTGCGGATCGCGGCTTTCGCCGCCGCGTCATCGGGCAGGATGGCGGGATCGCGGACGATCGCCACCCCGATCCAGTCGCGGCTTTCAGAGGCTTCGTGCAGCACGACGCCGTCGATGACGCCCTCGACCTCCAGCAGCGCCTCGGTCAGCGCCCCGCGCGAGGCGCGCTTGCCGGCGACCGAGATCATGTCCGCATCGCGCCCGAGCAGCCGGAACCGGCTGTCAGCCTCGATCTCGACCAGATCGCCGACCGGCGTCGGCCCCGGCAGATGCGGGGCCATGGCGAAGGTCCGCCCCTCCTCCACCCTGAGGGTGAAGCCGGCCACCGGCTCCCATAGCTCGTCCCGCGCGGTCCGGCGCAGGGAAATCGAGCCGGTTTCCGAACTGCCGTAAATCTCCATCACCGCAAGATCGCCGCGCGCCTCCAGCCGCTCCGCCAGCGAACGGGGCAAGGGCGCCGTGGCGGAGACGATGGCCCGGATCTCCGGCGTCTCCATCAGCGCCGGCTCCAGATGCCGCAGATGCACGGGGCTGACCGACAGGGCGAGGCTGTCCAGCCCGCAAAGCCGCGCGTCGGCGACGGCGCTGGCGATGTCGGCCGGATAGAAGATCCGGCCGCGATGCAGCGGCCAGCCAAGCGCGAGCCCGGCGAAGAGCGCGGATTCCAGGCCGAACATGTGCTGATGCGGCGTCGCGCCGAGGATGCCGCAGCGCGTCGGCTCAAGGCCGCAGCGGCGCAGGATCTCCGTCGTCACCTCCGCGCCCACGGCGAGCATCCGCCAGGTCTTGCGCTGGCGTTTGGGCGCCCCGGTCGATCCGGAGGTGAAAACCTCGATCACGGCCTCGCTGGCGGCGAGTTCGGCCATCAGCGCCACGCCGTCGCCGCGCGATGGCGGGCATGCGGGCCGGGTTCGGAACAGAAGCGGCGTCTCCGCCTCCGCCAGCACGGCGGCGATCGCCTCCGAAGCATCGGCGGTGGGCAGGACCACCCGCTGCCCGTTGAGCAGCGCCGCGGCCAGCCCGACCATGAAATCATAGCGATCCGCGGCGAGATTGCAGAAATGCGAAGCCCAGGCGATGGCCGGGCGCAGCGCGGCCACATCGCCGGCGAAACGGTCGCGGTCGATCGCGCCGTCATGATCGAAGCACAGCATGGTCACAGCTCCAGCTTCCTCAGGGTCGCCGGCTGCGTCAGCCAGCGGATCGTGTCGCGCCAGCTTTCGGGGCGGCCATGGCGCCATTGCGCGTATTGGTGGCTGAGAACGAACCACAGGACCTGAAAACCGGCCTCCACCAGAAGCGCGCTGTCCAGAACATGGCGAAGCGCCGGCGCCAGCATCGCCAGCAGCGCCGTGGCGCAGGTGACGGCGCCGAAGATCGTCCAGGCCCGGTTCTGCGACCGGACATAGCGGCGCCAATCCGCGCCGCCGACGGGGCCGATGCCCATCAACGCGATGATCTGCGGGATCAGCCCGCGCCGCCCGTCGCGCAGACCCCGGCTGAAGGCGTAGCCGACCAGCCCGTTGATGAGCGCGACCGCCAGATAGGGGCTGAGCCGGATATCGGGATCGGCCAGCATCGCCGCGACGCATGCCGCGGGCGCCAGAACCCCGACGCCGAGGATCGCGGCCGCCGGCGCCCGCAACCGCCGGAGCATGGAGCAGACGCCGAAGGCGACCAGCGCCGCGAAAACCAGATCGAAGACGAAAGGCGACACCCAGCCCGTCCAGCGCAAGACCAGCGATGCGACGATCACCCCGAGAAGCGCCGCCCTGCCCATCGGTTCAGCGCGTCCGGTTCGCCGCGACATGAGCGGTCAGCGCATCGAGGGAGGCGAAAATCTCGCCATTGCGGGCGTCGTCCGATTGCAGCTTGAAGCCGTATTTCTGGGCGATGGCGAAAGCGATCTCCAGCGCGTCGATCGAATCCAGCCCGAGGCCGTCCCCGAACAGCGGCGCGTGCGGTTCGATCTCCGCCGGGCTCACATCCTCAAGGTCGAGCGCCTCGACGATCAGAACAGCGACCTCATCGCGTAGCGAAACATCCACGTTCAGCATCCCGCCCCGTCTCGTCCAATTTCACATGACCATTGGCGAACCGTTTGATGCGCCAGACACATTTAAACATCGCAACACGGACCCGGATACGCCAATCAGGCTCCAGATTGCCCGCCAACAATGAAATAACCGCCCGCTCCATATCGAAGTAGTTGCGCGGATTCAACATCAGCTGCCGGAAACTCCGCTCCCTGATCCGATAGATGAACCAGGAGGCGTAATCCATGCGCCTGCGCACGCGCGCCTCGTAACGGGCGATGAGGCGCGGGCGTTTCTCCGGCGCCTCCAGCGAGGCGAGGATGACGGCGGCGGCCTCTTCAGCGCCGCCCATGGCGATGTGGACGCCGGTGGAGAAGACCGGATCAATAAAGCCGAAGGCGTCGCCGACCTTGATATGGCCGATATCCCCGGCGCTGCGGGCGCGATAGGAGAAATTGCCGGTGGCGCTCATCCGCCCCGCCGGCTCCGCGCTCTCCAGCACCCTGGCCAAGGCCGGGTTCCGGCCGCACTCGGCGCGGAAATAATCCTCGACGGAAGCGCCGCGCGCCGAGATGCGCGCGCTCGGCTGCACCATGCCCATCGAGGTCAGCCCGCCGGGCAGCGGTATCCGCCAGACCCAGCCGCCGGGGATGAGATAGATGAGGATATTGCCGCCATTCGGCCCTTCCGCGTGCGGAACGTTATGGAAATGACCGAAGACGGCGGCGGAATCATTGTTGGGATCGGGGCGCTTCTCCCCCGCCCGATTGGCCATCACCGTCGAGCGACCGGAGGCGTCGACGAGGAATTTCGCGCGAACCTGTCGTTTCGCGCCGCCCGGACCGGAGGTTTCGAGCAGCGCGCCATCCCCGTCGCAGGAGACGACCCGCGCCGCCGTGTCCTGCCAGGCCTCCGCCCCGCATTCGAGCGCGCGGTCGAAGACCAGCTTGTCGAACTCCGCGCGCAGGACCTGATAGGCGTGATCTTCGCAATCATGCAGCGCGCGCGCGAAGGGGAACACCACATGGCGTTCGCCATCCTCGCCGATGAACTCGGCGCCCGGCTTGTGGACGCCGATCCTGCGCAAATCATCCTTCAGGCCGAGCCGGTCGAGTATCGGCAGTGTTTCGGGCAGCAGCGATTCCCCGATATGGAAGCGGGGATGCACGGTGTTCTCGACGATCAGCGCCCGGCGACCGGCCATCGCCAGAAAGGCCGCCGTCGCCGCGCCGCCAGGGCCGCCGCCGATGATGGCGACGTCATATTCCACAGCTTCTTCGGTCATCAGCTCGTCCCACCATCAATGCCGATCAATTGGCCGGAGATGTATCCCGCCTCCTCCGAGGCGAGAAAGGCCGTCAGGGCGGCGACCTCCTCGACCCGCCCGGCGCGGCCGCTGGCGGCCAGTTTGCAGAGCGCGTCATAATTCGACAGCTCCCGCGTCTCCGGCGTGTCGATCAGCCCGGGCGCGACCACGTTCACCGTGATCCCGCGCGAGCCGTATTCGCGCGTCAGCGTCTTCGCCGCCGCCAGCAACCCGCCCTTGGCCGCGGCGTAATTGCTCTGACCGCGATTGCCGGTCACCGCGGTCAGCGAGGAGAGACTGACGACGCGCCCCCAGCGCCCGCGCATCATCGGCAGGATGAGCGGCTTCAGCGCGCCGAAGAGAGAGCCGAGATTCAGGTCGATCACATCGGTCCAGTCGCTTCGGGTCATCGCCGCGAAGGGCATGTCGCGCCGCCCGCCGGCGCAATGGACCAGAATGTCGAAAGGCGCGGCTTCGGCGATCGCGGCCAGACGCGCCTCCGCCGCTTCGTCAAGGAGATCGAGCGCCAGCGCCTCCGCGACGCCGCCGGCGTCGGCGATCCTGCGCGCGGTCGCCTCGGCCGCCGCGAGATTGGCGTTCGCGTGAACGGTCACGGCCGCCCCGCCCTGCGCCAGACGTTCGGCGATGGCGGCGCCGATCGGGCTGGAGCCGCCGGTGATCAGCGCGCGCCTCATGGATCGACCCGGCGCATCTTCATCGTCGCCTCCCCCCTCAGAACCGGCGCGCGCGAAGACCCGACCGTGAACCGGTAGCGCGCCGCGCCTTCCTCGAAGAACATGCATTCGGCCTGAATGTCGAGCGGCCCCTCCCCCGCGTCGCCAAGGATCTCCACCTCATGCAGCGCCAGCAGCAACCCGGCGTGACGCTGCCCCATGCCATGGGCCGAGGCGTGCGCCGCCGCCGCCTGCGCGCCAAGCTCGACAAGGCTCGCAGGCTCCAGATCGCCGTCAACGCGCAGCGGGTAATCGGCGCCGCCATGGTCGCGGGCGACGCAGCGGATCCGGTCGGCGTCGATCTCGACGACGCGCTCGATCAGCAGCATCGGCCCCTTCTGGGGCATACGTTCCAGCAAATCGCCGGTCATGGCGCGGTGATCTCCAGCGTCAGTGTGCATGATCCGTCGAGCGCGACGGTTACCTTCCCCCGCTCCCCGCGCGCAAGCGGCTCCAGCAGACACATGGCCTGCGCGATCGGATTGCCGGACGCCAGCATCTCCCTGCCGATACCGCTTTGCGGCGCGCTGGGCCGGGCGTCGCCCAGCGTGGCGGTGAGCGCGGCGATCGTGTCCCCGGTCGGCGCGGGCGAGAAGGCGAAACCGGCCCCGAGCGCCATCGCCATCGGCCGCGCCGGATGAAGCGGCTGCGGAAAGGGCGCGTCATAGCAGACCAGCCCGACCGGGCGGCGCTCCAGCGCGATCTGCATCACCGTCTTCATCAGCCCGGCGCCGAAGGTCTGATCATAGGCGGCGACGCTGGTCGCCGGCCCCTGTCGCCGCGTGGCGATGGTCCATTGACCGGAGGCGGCGTTGAACACCGCGTTCTGGAACCGCAGGGGCTGGATCAGCATCTCCTCGGTGCGGAGCGCGTCCAGAATGATCTTGAGCGTCTCCCCCTCCCCCACAGAGGAGGCGAAGACATAGCCGGTTTCGGCCGGCATCTCGCCAAGCTGCTCCGCCACCGCCAGCGCGAGCCTGATCTGCGGGCTGAGCCGCCGCGCCGCGCGGGGCGCGAGGCAGAGCGGCGCGACGGACCAGTCGGGGTCATGGCGCCATCCGCCCTCGGCCAGCGCGGTCTTCAGCGCGCCCCAGCCGGTCGCGCCCGAAGCGGCGAAACCGATCCTGTCGAGAAAGAGCGGGACCGGCTTCATCGGCTGAGCACGACGCTGCAATTGCTGCCGCCGAAACCGAAAGCGTTGCTCATCACATGGGTCAGGTCGGCGGCGCGCGGCGCGCCGAGCATGTTGCATTCAAGCGCGGGATCGGCGCGGGACATGCCCACGGTGCCGGGCGCCAGCCCCTCCTCCAGCGCGATGGCGCAAAGCACGATCTCCAGCGCCCCCGCCGCGCCGAGCGTGTGCCCGACCGCGCCCTTCAGCGAGGCGACCGGCACGTCGCGCCCCAGCGCGGCGACGATGGCCGCGCTTTCGGAGGCGTCGTTCAGCGGCGTCGCGGTGCCGTGCATGTTCACATAGTCTATATCCCCCGGCGCCAGCCCCGCCGAGGCGAGCGCCGCGCGCATCGCCGCCGCCGCGCCCGCCCCGTCGGCGGGCGGCGTGGACATATGGGCGCCGTCGGAGCTTTCGCCATAGCCGGCGACGCGCACGCCTTCGGTCGCGTCGCGCTCGACCAGCATCAGCGCCGCGGCTTCGCCTATTGTCACGCCGTCGCGGGTCTCGTCGCAGGGCCGGCATGGCTGGCGCGAGATGAGCTGCAATGCCTCGAACCCGTTCAGCGAGGTGAGGCAGAGGCTGTCGACCCCGCCGGTCAGCACCGCGTCGCAAAGGCCCAGCTCGACCATCTGCACCGCATCGACCAGCGCCTTGGCCGAGGAGGAACAGGCGGTCGAAACCGTATGGGCCGGGCCGGAAAGCCCCAGCCAGAAGCGCAGGAACCCCGCGACCGCATGGTGATTGTCGTGATGGCGCATCGAGTAATCCGGCGGGATCGGATCGCCCTCGCCCCGCGCGCGATAGACTTCCTCCAGCTTGTCGATGCCGGAGGTCGAGGTGCCCATGACGACGCCGATCCGGCCCGCGCCCCAACGCGCGCGCGCTTCGGCCACCCGTTCGGCGAAACCGTCCCCGGCCCCGGCGATCCAGGCCAGACGGTTGGCGCGGTTGTCGTAATCGCCGAGTTCGGCGGGAAAGGCGGCGGTCTCCACCCCCTCCATCCTGCCGACGGGGCAATCGAAGGGCAGGCCCGGATAGCCGCCCGCCGAGAGACCGGAGCGCCCCTCGGCCATCGCGCGCGCATGCAGGGCGCGGCCGGCGCCGAGACAACTCGCCAGCGCCTAGGCGGTGATGCGGCAGGCCGGCTCATTCCTCGTCTTCACGGCCTTCCACCAGGGACAGACCCGCGACGATGATCACGCCTATCGTCACGGTCAACCCGATCTCGCGCAGGATCGCGGCGCCGCTCAGCGCCATGACCCCGAACGCGATCAATGTCGATGTCGCGCAGAGGATCACGGAGCGGCGCGCATCGGCGCGCTGTTCATGGCCGCGAGCATGGGTGGAGATCAACCCGTAATCGACGCCGATCCCGACCAGCAGGGTCAGCGCGACGATCTGGAAGACGCTGAGCCCGCCGCCGATCACGGTCATCGCCGCGGCGGCGGCGAGCGCGCCCGCCGCCGCCGGCAGGGCGACCCGCGCGACCAGCGCAAGATCGCGCAGCGCCAGCAGCAGCAGGCCAACCGCCCCCGCCGCGCCAAGCCCGAGCCAGAACAGCGTCTGCGCGCGCAATTCCGCCAGACCGTCCTCGACCAGTCGCCCGAGATCGACCAGGACGGAGCCTTCGGGCGGCGGCCCGATCCGCGACACCGCGTCCGGCGGCGCGCCATATAGCCGGGTCGTCGCGCGCAGGCCCGCATCCGTCTTCTCGATCCGCGCGGCCAGCGCCGCGAATTCGGGAACATCGCCGAGATCGTCCAATGTCAGCGGCGGCGCGTTCAGCGCCGCTTCGTAATCCCGCCGCTGGGTCGCGGCGAAGGCGGGGTCGAGACCGGCGCGGCGCAGGGCCTCCTCGAAGACGGCTGGCGGCGGGGTTTCCGGGGCAGGCGCGGTCGCGAGGGCGATCGCGTCATAGCCGGCGATGACGCCCTTCTCCACCGCCCTGTCGAGAGCCGGGCGCAACCGCGCCTGCCGCGCGAAAAGCGCCTCAAGCGTCGCAGCTTCGGTGCGGATCTCGAACCGGCCCGAGGGCAGGTCCAGCATCGCGCCAAGGCGCGCGGCGTCCGCCTTCACCGTCTCCGGCGGCGGGATCATCCGCTCGGGCGGCGCCTGCGGCGCGACCAGCAGGATGAGGGCGCCCAGCCCCGCGACAGCCGGCGCGGCGAACCGCGGAAGCGGAAGGCGGATGTCGGGAACCGCCGGATCGCGCGCCGGCCCCGGCAGGCGCGTCGCGACGAAAGCCGCCGACAGCAGCCCGATGGCGACGAAGACGCCGGTCTGCTCCAGCGCCGGAATATCGGCGCCGAGCATCGCCAGAAAGGCGATGGCCGTCGTCCCCGCGCCGAGGAAGACCAGACGATGCGTCGCCGTCCGGGTCTTCCGGTGGCTGGCCAGATGAAGCGGATAATCCAGCGCCAGCCCGGTTAGCGCCCCACCGAAGCCGAGCGCGACGATATGGACATGGCCATAGAGAAGCTGCACCGAAAGCGCCGCCGCCGCCACGCCGAAAAGCGGCGGCAGGAGCGTCGCCAGCATCGCCGGCAGAGAGCGCAGGCAGAGCGCCAGCGCGAGCAGCAACAGCGTCGTCGCCGCCAGCACCACATTGGTGGAGGCCCGCGCCGTCGCCTGCCCGACCTCCGCGGCGACGAAATGCGGGCCGACGATATGCGCGGCGGCGCCCGCGCCCCGCGCCGTCTCGCGGACGCGCGCGGCGAGGGCCGCGACCTCGGCGGCGTCCTCCTCCCTGTCCGCGAAAGCGCCGAAGAGGATCGCGCCGGAACCGTCCCTGGCGCGCCAGATCCCGTCGGTCGCGGACAGCGGCGTCGCCATCGCCCGCATCCGCTCCACCGCCTCGGCGAAGGCGCCCGTGGGGTCGCGCAGGAGATAATCGGCCAGAAGCGCGCCTTCCTCGCTTTCCAGCGCGGCGCGGGCCGCCCGCAGGCGCGCGGCGAAGGCTTCCGCCGTCATCGCATCGGCGGCGGGCGGCGCGATCAGGAGGCGGCGGGACCAGAGAAACGACCAGAGCGCGTCCGACGGGGCGGCGGGGCCGACGCTCGCCCGCACGATCAGGGGATCGGCGCGCAGCATCGCCCCGACCGCGCGCGCCGCCTCGCCGGCGGCCGGTCCGTCGCCGGCGAGGCCGATGACGAAAGTGCGCCCGGAGAGCGAATTCAGCGCGCCAAGCTCCCGGCTTTCCGCCCCGAAGATCGCCGTCGCGTCCGAACGCACCTCCAGCATGCGGAGGCCAAGCGCGCCGAGGATCGCCAGAACCAGCAGGGTTATGCGCAGCGGCGTCATCGCGGCGCGAAGATGATCTTGCGCCGCGCGCCCTCATCGGGCGCCAGCTCCACCGCCCGCAACGCCCCGCCGCAGCCGAGGAGCCTCAGAACCGCCCCCGGCGCGGGAACGTCGAGCCGCCAGCCCGCGGACTCCGCCGTCAGAACCGCGTCGGCAGCATCCGGCGTCTCGCGCGCGATGATCGCCCGCAACGCGGTCAGCAGCGGCGACAACCGGTCCGGGACCGGCATGACCTGTCTTTCCTCGGGCGCTTCGGGTCCGACCGCGGATTTCAGGACATGGATGTAATCGCCCCTGATCTCGACCGTTTCGCGCCGCGGCGCGCTCTGCCTGCGGATCAGCGCCCCGTCCGGCCCGATCTCCAGCACGCCGCGCGACACCGAAGGCTCCAGCAGCGCCGGGTGATGAAGCTCCTCGCGATAGGGATAGAGCGGCCCCGGCAGGTCCACCCGCGCGGCCAGCGCCGCGGCGACGTCTTTCGGCGCGGCGCAGTCAGGCGCGCCAGATGTCGAAGAAGTTGAACCACTGATAAGGATCGCGGCGGCAAAGACGCTCCAGCCGCGCGGCGTAAGCCTCCGCCAGCGACTGGATGAGCCCGGCCCGCGCGGCGCGCGGCGCTCTGGAGCCGTCATGGAGCTGGGTGAATTCAATCTCATATCGTCTACGTCCCGTCCGGACCGCAACACAAAAAACAAGCGGGGCGCGCGCCACGATCGACGCCACATAGGGCGAAGCCGGCAGGCGGATGCAAGCGCCGAAAAACGGCGCCTCCACGATCGCGCCGGGGCGCGGCGGCCCCTGCCCTTCCTGAAGGCGATCGCCGAGAAAGGCGACGAACTCCCCCCGGTCGAGCGCCTCGGCGACCGCGAGCATGGCCGCCCTGCCATCGGCGAGCGGGATCACCCGCGCCGCCACCTCGGGGTTCAGCTCGTCGAGCAGCGCGGTCGAGGCCTCGGCATGGGCGGGATGCATCAGATAGCGCACCACCAGCCCCGGCATTTCGCGGTCATAGGCGCGCAGGGCTTCGAAACTGCCGTAATGCGCGCCAAGCAGAACCGCGCCGCGCCCCTCGGCGTGCAGGGCGCGGATCACCTCGTCGCCCCGCGCTTCAAGCGCGAAAGCGTCGCCGCCGCGGGTCAGCAGCGACACCCTGTCCAGCATCGTCAGGGCGAAGCTCTTCGCATGCCGGTGAAGCTCCCGGTAAAGCGGCGGGCGCCCCAGCGCCCGGCGCAGGAAGACATCCGATCCGCGGGTCGCCGGGCGAGCGCGGCGCAGGGCGAAACAGGCCGCGATCAGCGAGACCGACAGATCCAGGAACCAGTCCGGCGCCCAGAGGCCGATCCAGCGCATCAGCCGCAACTGCCAGCGCGTCCCGGATTCCGAGAATGTCCATAATGCCGGCGCGCTAGCCAAGGGCGACCCTGGCCTGCGCCAGCAGCTCGCCCCCGGAGATCCAGCGGAGCTTCGCCATGTCTCCGCGTCTCTCGATCTCGATCTCGAAGGGCGTCTCCGGCGGCAACGGGCGCATGAACTTGACGCGCATGATCCGCGACAGGGGCGAGCCCGCCTCCCGCAGCGCCCGCGCCGCATGGGCGATCAGCACCGCGCCGGGCGTGATCGGCGCGCCGGGGAAATGCCCGTCAAAACAGGGCGCGTCGCGACGCGCCCCGGCGAAGACATGCCGATACACCTGCGAAGCTCCGTCGCTCACGGCGCCTCTCTCCGTCATGCGCGCAGCCCGCTTTTCACCGCCGGAAAAGCGGGCGTCCGCATCAGATGCCCTGGATCTCCGCGCGAATGTCCTGCTCCAGCAGCGACACCCAGGAATTGTAGTTGGGATGGATCTTGCCGGTCGCCGGATCATATTCCAGATTCTGCGAATCCTTGTAGGTGATCGAGAAATCCTCGCGGCTGTAGGCCAGATTCACCGTCGCGCGATGCTTGCCGCGCACGACGGTCGTGCCCTCCATCTGCCCCGGCGCGATGCGGGTGAAGCTCCAGCCGCGCTTGGCGCCGGCGCGGATGATCGCGCTCTCGACCTGCCCCAGAGACGGCTTGCGCGCATTGGCGGTCGCGCCATAGGCGGCGGAATTGACGTTGTAGACCGGCTGGCCCGGACGGCACCCCGCCAGCGCCACCAGGGCGACAAGGCAGAATGTGGCGATGTGTTTACGATTCAGCACGAGAGCGCCCTCTTTCCTTTTGCGTCGGTTCCGGGGTTAACCCCAACACCGCCCGGAGTCCATCCGGCCGCAGGCCGCGGCTCAGCAGAAACGCCGTCACCATGCCGAAGAGCCTGAGGAAATCCATGATCGGCCGGAAATGGCTCGGCCGCAGGACGAAACCGTCATAGCGCGCGGCGACCGGCACATGGGCGATGTTCGCCCCCGCCTCCGCGCCATGGATCAATATCGCGGTTTCAAAGAGAAATCCCCGCATCCGCGCCTTCGGAATCTCGACGCGGCGCCAGATCGCGACCGGATAGAGGCGCATGCCGCATTGCGCGTCGCGCACCTTTCGCCGACAGGCCCAGCCGATGAAGAAATTGCCGAAGCGGATGCCGTATCGCCTCCGGGCGCCCATCTTGCCCATATCGGCGGAACGGTCGCCGATGACGATGGCGGCGGGGTCCTTCGCCGCCGCCTCCAGAAAAGCAGGGATCGCCGCCGGATCGTGCTGATTGTCGGCGTCAAGCGTCACCGCCGCGACGAACCCCCCGGCGGCGACCAGATCGAGCCCCTGCGCGAGCCGGGCGCCCTTGCCGAGATTGCCCTCGCCGCGCACCACGATCGCGCCCCTGCCCTCCACGGCGTCCGCCGTGCCGTCGGTCGAACCGTCATCCAGCAGATAGACGGCGTCCACATGCGGCAGGGTCGCGGCCACCACCTCGCGCACCGTCAGGATCTCGTTATGGGCTGGAATGATCGCCGCGACCCGCATCGGGTTACTTCTCGGCGAGATATTCGGAGGAGCAGC
>JBKECG010000393.1:0-1747 GCA_047974395.1 Pikeienuella sp.
GCAGCTCGACGTCGACGGCCGCGACCAGATCGGCGCCCGCGTCGCCCGCGCGCCCTCCGGTTTCGCCGCCATGAGCGCGGTCGAGAATCAGGCCCCCGACGCCGTGATCGTCGCCGACGGGCTCGGCCTCGCCGGCGGGCTGGCCGAGGCCGAGAACGCCGCCGGGATCATCGGCGCGTTGCGCGCCAGGCCGGAGACCCGTGACGCCGCGATCATCCATATCGCCCCCCCGGGCGGCGCGGCGCGCGGCGCCGTCGCGGCTTTCGGGGCCGGCGCCACCGACAGCGCGCCCTTCGCCGCCGATCCGGCGGAGATCGCCGCGCGGCTGGAGCTGCGGCTCCGGGTCAAGCGCAGCGCAGACGCGCTGCGCGTCGGGCTGGAGGACGGGCTGCGCCTCGCCGCAATCGACCCGCTGACCGGGCTCCATAACCGGCGCTATTTCGAGCCGCATTTCGCCCGGCTTTGCGACAGGGCGCGCGAAAGCGGCCAGCCGCTCGCCGCGCTTCTGTTCGATCTGGACAGGTTCAAGGCGGTGAACGACGCCCATGGCCATGCGGCGGGGGACGAGACGCTCCGGGTCTTCGCCCGGCGGCTGCGGGCCGCGGTGCGGGGGGCTGATCTGGTCGCCCGGCTGGGCGGCGAGGAATTCGCCGTGATCCTTCAGAACACGCAGCCCGAACAGGCTGTCGCCGCGGCCGAACGGGTGCGCCGCGCCGTCGCCTCCCGCCCGGTCGCGGCGCATGGGGGGGTCGATGTGCGGCTCACCGTCTCAATCGGCGTCGCCGGCCTCTCGGCCGCCGACGCCGATCCGGCGGCCCTTCTGGACCGGGCCGACGCCGCGCTCAGGCGCGCCAAGCGCGGCGGGCGGGACAGGGTGCGGATCGGCGCCGCCTGAACGCCTCAGAGACCGTTTTGAAAAACGCCGCTTCCCGACCCGCGCGCCCACCCGGCCATCCACGGAGCATCCCGATTGAGTGGCCGGGCGGGGGGCGGGGCGGTGAGTGGTGCAAGAATGCGCGTTCATGCGCATTCTCAAACAGTCTCTCAGTCCTCGCCCCAGCGTTTCAGGCTGTCGCGCATGTCCTCGGCCAGCGCGGCGCGCTCCTGATCGGTCAGGAGCGACAGCGCCTCCGCCATGGCGGCGTGGCGCATCGCGTTGCGCGCGGCGCGGCGTTCGTCAGAACCCGCGAGGACCGCGCTCAGCGTCGCGGCGTCGAAGGGGCGGGCGTCGATGATCTCCGCCATCCGCGCCCAATCGGCGCGCCATTCCGCGCGCCATTCGGCGCGGCCGTCCTTCTTCCGTCCAACCAGCGCGCGCACCGCCTCGCGCCGTTCGGGGCCGGCGGCGTCGATCACCCGTTCGGAGAGATGAAAGCGCGGCGCGAAGCCGCCCCACATCTTGTGGGCGGCGCCGCCGGCGACGCCCAGGACCAGAAAGTTCAACGCCAGCGACAGGCCGAGCGCCCATCGCGCCCCGCGCGGTCTCAGCCCGAAGATGCGCAGGTCCGCCGTCTCGCTCATTCCCAATATCCTCCCCCGAATCCCCCATCGCCGGAATCGCCGAAATCCGCCACCTCGAAGGAATCGCCATTCCCGAAAACATAGGCCTGAACGGCTTGCGACCCGCCCGCGAGCAGCGTCTCCGCCGCTTCCGCCAGTATGGTCGAATGACCGAGCCAGAGCCCGAAGGCCGCCGCCGCCGCGCAGGCGAGGGCCGGGCGCAGGATCGGGCGCGCGAAGAACGGGC
>JBKECG010000424.1:0-2250 GCA_047974395.1 Pikeienuella sp.
GTTGTCGCGGTCAGCCGCCTTTGCAGATCGCCGCGACTTGCTCCGAAACATCGCAGCGCCGCGCTTCGCCCATGCCTCCCTCTTTCCGGCATCGGTGGTTTCCGCCAACGCGACCAACGCCCCGGCCAGTTCGTCGGTGGTGAGCGCATCGGCCCCGGTGGCGATCACCAGTTCGCCAAGCTGCTGCACCTTGCGGGTTTTCAGTTCCCGCGCCTTGTCTTTTAGCGCCTACAATTCCGCATCGTAGTCCCGTGGTTTGCGCATTGTCGTGTCCTTTCCCGGTCGCGAGTGGTTGATGCGGCAGGGCGAAATCATGAATTGTTAACTGTCAGTATTCCGGCCCTGTATTCGGGATTGATGAGGGCCTTCAGTCTTTTTCTCTTGATCGAAATCCTGGATGGGTCGCGGCGGAGCATGTTGAGGACGGCGCGGCGGATTGAGGCGAGGTTTCTGGCGGCGTGGCCTTGTCTGGTCCGGCAATCGTCCTCGTGAAAAGCGACATCAAGGGACCAGTGGAGATTGTTCTCGATGCTCCAGTGGGCGCGCACGGCGTGGGCGAGCCGGGCGGGGTCGGGCGGCAGGGAAGAGATGAAGAGACGGGTTTCGGTGGAGGTCTCGCCCGTCCTCTTGATGCTGCGCCGCGCGGTGACGGCGGCGATGCTCGCCAGCCCCTTCCATTCGGGGTGGCGTTCGGCGAGCCAGGCGGCGTCGGCGACGCGGATGGTCCGCTCCTCGATCCGGCCATGGCCGAGGCTCGTCTCCTCATGGCCGAGACATGCGGCGGCGAGTTCGGGATCGTCGAAGAACAGGGCGGCGTCGGCCTCCAGCGTCCCCTGATTGGCCTTCAGCGCCAGGACGTAATCGGCCTTTCGGGCGATGATCTCACCAGCGATGGCCTTCTGCGTTCCCATTGCATCGATGGTGACGATCGCGCCCTTGAGCGCGAGCAGGTCGAGAAGCTCGGGAATCGCGGTGATCTCATTGCTCTTGCCGTCCACCGCGCATTGCGCCAGCACCAGTCCCGCCTCATGGGCCCAGGCCGAGACCAGATGCAGCGCCCCCTTGCCGGTCGCGTCCTGCTTCGAGCCGCGCAGGGTCTTGCCGTCAATGGCGACGACGCCCCGGACGCGGCCCGCAAGCGCCGCGCTCCAGCCGGCAAAGGCCTCCTCCAGACGCTTCGGATCGAGCCGCGCCAGCGTGCGCTTCAGGGTCTGCGCCGGCGCGATCCCCCGCGCGAAGGGCGCGAACAGCCTCAGCCAGTCGAGCAATTCCCCACAAATATCCTCGATCTCATCGAAATCCTCGCCCCGGCACAGCAACCCCACCAGCACGCACAGAAGGATCTCATCCAGAGGATAAAACACCATTCCCGGCACGCGCGGGTCTTCGATATCATCAATATGATCAAGAAAATTCATGCTCATCGCCAGACCTCTTCAAGGGACCGCAATAAGAATCCATTGCGACAATCAGAGGGTTAACAATTTATGATTCCACCCTGCGGCAGCTTTCGAGGCGGCACGCGCGGTTTTCAACCTGACAGAGGCGGAAAAGCGCACCCTTATCATGCGTCCGGGGCGCGTGAACCGGGGCTGGGCACCGCTCGGCATGGAACGGCTTGCCGGCGCCTCGCAACCGGTGGAGCGTCGCGAGGGGTTCAATATCGGGCTGGAACTGCCGCGATCGGACTCGCGCGTCGCGCTGCGCGAGCCCTACCGGGGCGAGACCCCCTGGCCTGCCATCCCCGGCTTTCGCGAGACGATGCTGGCTTATTACGACGCTGTTCTCGATCTGGGGCTGAAGCTTCATGAGTGCATCGCCCTCGATCTCGGCCTGCCGGAGACCCATTTCAAACCGATCTTCAAGGATCCGTTGGCAACGCTGCGCCTTGTCACCTATCCGCCCGGCACCGGTCTGGACAATGAGGTCGGAGCCGGCGCCCATACCGATTACGGCTCGATCTCGTTCATCATCGCTGATGACGAACCGGCCCTGCAAGCGCGTCTGCGCAACGGCGAATGGATCGACCTGCCGCCGGACAGGGACAGTTTCATCATTATGGTCGGAGACACGATGGAGCGTTGGAGCAACGGGAGATATGTCGCAACGCCCCACCGGGTCCAGCCGCCACGCCACCGCCGCCATGCGCTGGTCTTTCATGTCGACCCGGCGCCGCATGTGCCCGTGGCGCCGCTGCCGGAACTGGGCACGGCAGAGGCAGATGCCCAGACCTATGAGCAATATCTCTCG
>JBKECG010000440.1:0-10020 GCA_047974395.1 Pikeienuella sp.
GGCGACGGCGCCGGCGCCGCTCGACCACGCCAACTGCCCCGACCAGCGGCTGGTCGCGGCCGCCCACGCCGCCTGGGACCGGGCGCTGAGCCTTGGCGAGGCGCATGGCTACCGCAACGCCCAGTCCACCGTGATCGCGCCCACCGGCACGATCGGGCTGGTGATGGATTGCGACACCACCGGGATCGAGCCGGATTTCGCGCTGGTGAAGTTCAAGAAACTGGCCGGCGGCGGTTATTTCAAGATCATCAACCGCTCCGTCCCCGCGGCGCTGAAGACGCTCGGCTATGGCGAGAACGCGATCCGCGCCATCGTCGATTACGCGGTCGGCGCCGGCACGCTGGCGGGCGCGCCGGGGGTGAACCATGTCACGCTCGCCGAAAAGGGCTTCGACATGGCGGCCCTGCAAAAGGTCGAGGAGAATCTGAAAGCGGCTTTCGACATCCGCTTCGTCTTCAACCAGTGGACGCTCGGCGCGGAATTCTGCACCGGAGTGCTCGGGCTCGACGCGAAGGCGATGGAGAACCCGGCTTTCGACCTTCTCCGCGCCATCGGCTTCACCAGGGCCGAGATCGACGCCGCCAACAATTATGTCTGCGGAACGATGACGCTCGAAGGGGCGCCGGGGCTGGAGGAGGCGCATATCGGCGTCTTCGACTGCGCCAATCCCTGCGGCAAGACCGGCCGGCGTTTCCTCAGCGTCGGGAGCCATATCCACATGATGGCGGCGGCGCAGAGCTTCATCTCCGGCGCCATCTCCAAGACCATCAACATGCCGAACGACGCCAGCGTCGATGATGTGAAGGACGCCTATCGCCTGTCATGGGAACTGGGCGTGAAGGCCAACGCGCTCTATCGCGACGGCTCCAAGCTCTCGCAGCCGCTGGCGACGCAGATCCTTGACGAGGCCGAGGATGATGAACCGGAGGCGAAAATCGCCGCCGTCGCCGAGCGGATCGTGGAGAAGGTCGTCATCCGCGAGGTCGCGGCGAAGCGCGCGCGCGAAAAGCTGCCCGACCGGCGCAAGAGCTACACCCAGAAGGCCACGGTCGGCGGGCACAAGGTCTATCTCCATACCGGCGAATACGATGACGGCCGGCTCGGCGAGATCTTCATCGACATGCACAAGGAGGGCGCGGCCTTCCGGGCGATGATGAACAATTTCGCCATCGCCATCTCCATGGGCCTGCAATACGGCGTGCCGCTGGAGGAATTCGTCGAGGCCTTCACCTTCACCCGGTTCGAGCCGGCGGGGATGGTTCAGGGCCACGACAACATCAAGAACGCGACCTCAATCCTGGATTACATCTTCCGCGAACTGGCGATCTCCTATCTCGACCGCACCGATCTCGCGCATGTGGAGCCGGAAGGCACCCGCTTCGACTCGATCGGGCGCGGCGAGGATGAGGGTAGGCGCAATTTCACCGAAGCCGGCGAAGAGGCCCTGGCCCGGATCGAGGCGATCCGCGTCGCCGCCTCCAACGGCTATCATCGCGGGCGGATGCCGAAGGATTTCCTCGTCGTCGCCGGCGGGCTCTCCGCCGCCCCGACCTCGCTCTCGGCCGCAGCGGTCGAGGCGGCGCCGGTCGCCCAGACCGCGATCGCGGCGGTCTCGATGGCGGGCGCCGCGGCTTCGGGCGGGGTGATGCAGCGCCGGGCCGAGGCGCGGATGAAAGGCTATGAGGGCGATCCCTGCGGCGAATGCGGGAATTTCACGCTGGTGCGCAACGGCACCTGCCTCAAATGCGACAATTGCGGCTCGACGACGGGTTGCAGCTAGGAAAGGCCCCCGGACGGCCGCGCGCCGTCCGGGGTGTCTGCGATACAGGCCGCAGGCGAAACCACGGGCAGAAAAAGAAGCCTGACAAAAAACAAACTCCCTCGACGGCGCCTTCGGGCGCCGTTTTTTTGGGTGACGGCCGAAAGGAGATGGAGATGTGCGGATTCCTGCTGCGCAATATCCGGCGCGGGGCGATGGCTCTCGCGCTGATCCTGCCGATAAGCGCGGTGGCGGCGGATGATGCCGGTCGGCGAGCCCCCGGACCCCCGACCTACTACAGGCTCATGGTCAGGGCGGACAACATGTTCCTCCGGGTCTATGTCAACGATGCGCCCGCCGAGTTCCGGGACCGGCCCGACAAGCTCTACTATCCCGCCGGCTTGTCGGCTGCGCCCGCCAGGATTGATCTTGAGATATCGGCGGAGGGGCTTTTGCGCCCCGGCGAGAATCGCGTCGTGATCGACTATGTCCCGTTCGACCCGAAAACCGGAGCGCATGAGGGAAGCGGGGAGGCGGTCTTGCAGGTTCAGCTCATGCAAATGGACATGCAGGCCCGGAAGGTGATCGGGACGGCGACTTTCCTGAACATGAGATGGGACCCGGAAACGCGCGCGCTGGCGCCGGCGGAGAACGACGTCACCGGGCGCGGGGAGGCCCTGTCGCCGCAGATCGGCCTGATCGGGCCGGCCTCCGCGCCGGTCGATGAGGCGCAGCTGGATTATCGGGATGAGAACCCGCTTGCCGCCGCCGCCGCGCGGCGGCTCGGCTTCTCCTTCACCGTTGACGATCCCGGCCTGAACATCCCGCCCTTTTCGGACGCCGAGACGCTGGAGGACACCCCGGCGCTGCGCGCGGATCTGCTGGCCGCCTATGTCGCGGCGCGCGGCGTCGTCACCGGCGAGACCCCCGACGCCTATATCCCGCTCTTCGCGCCGGTGCTGGAGACCTACCGCTATACGACGGGGTGGGAGAGCGTCGAGCAGGCGGCGGCGGAGATGGCCCGGCATCAGCCCATGACCCTGACCGGCGCGCGGCGCATCAAGGCGGCGCCGACCGCAGAAGAGGCGGCGGCCATGCCGCTCCTCCTGGGGCCGGAGAAACGGCTGGTCGCCTTCGCGGGCGATCCGATCCAGGTGCTGGAGGCGGATGGGCGCATCGCCCCGCGCGGGCGTTTCAGGATCATGTTCTGCCGCCAGCCCGGCGCGCCGTTCCGCGTCTGCCATTATTTCGCCGGTGCGCCCTGATCCCCGGCGGGCGCCCAAAGAAAAAACCGGCCTCCGCGCGGGGCGGAGGCCGGTTGTTGGTACTCCCTACGGGAGTCGAACCCGTCTTTCCAGATTGAAAATCTGGCGTCCTAACCGATAGACGAAGGGAGCATCGGCTGCGGCGGGTCATAGAGCGCGGCGCGCCGGGATTCAAGCCGTTTCGGCGCGGAATTATCCCGCCGGGGCCGCGTCCTCCACGGTCAGCTTGGCCTTGCGCCGCCCGCCCCAGTCGTCGATCTCCAGCCGCCCGGCGAGATGGACCGGCGCGCCGGCGCGCCCGTCGAGGAAAGGGCCGAGCGGGCCGTCGAAGGCGCGAAAGGCGATGGCGTCCAGCCGCCCGCCCGCCGGATCGGCCAGGGTCAGGCGCAGATGGCTCTCCCCGGCGCGTTTGGCGAAGGCGACGCGCATGTCGGGGATGGCGAAGCGGGGGGCGCGGGCGGCCTGTCCGAACGGGCCGGCGCGCTCCAGCAGCTCCACGAGGTCCGGGGTCGCGGCCATGGGCGCGACGGCGCCGTCGATGCGGAGCGCGCGGGCGGCGGGGCGTTCGCCGACGGCTTTCGCCAGTTTCGCGGAAAGCGCCGCCATCGCCGGTTCTATCCCGGCTTCGGCGACGGTCAGCCCGGCGGCCATGCGATGGCCGCCGCCCTTCTCCAGCAGCCCCTCGCGGGTCAGCGCGCCGATGGCGGCGCCGAGATCCACCCCTTCGACCGAGCGGGCGGAGCCCTTGCCGACGCCTTCATCTACGCCGATCACCACCGCAGGGCGGTCGAAACGCTCCTTCAGCCGCGCGGCGACGATGCCGACCACGCCCGGATGCCAGCCGGGCGCGGCGGCCCAGACCAGCGGGCCTTCGGCGCCCCGGCTCTCGGCCTGGAGGATGGCGGCGTCGAGCACTTCGGCCTCGATCCGCCGGCGTTCCGCGTTCAGCCGGTCCAGTTCCTGCGCCAGCCCCTCGGCTTCTTCGGCGGAGGTGGTGGAGAGGAGTCGCGCGCCGAGATCGGCCTTGCCGATCCGCCCGCCGGCGTTGACCCGCGGGCCGAGCATGTAGCCGAGATGAAAGGCCGCCGGCGGCGCGTTCAGCTTCGCGACATCGGCCAGCGCCACCAGCCCGGGCCGCGCCCGCGCCGCCATCACCTTCAGCCCCTGCCGGACGAAGGCGCGGTTCAGCCCGATCAGCGGCGCGACATCGGCGACGGTGGCGAGCGCGACCAGATCGAGCGCGCCCATCAGGTCCGGCGGGGCCTTTCCCGCCTCGCGCAGCAGCCGGTTGGCGGCGACCAGCAGCAGAAAGACCACCCCGGCGTCGCAGAGATGGCCCATGCCGCGGTCGTCGTCAGGCCGGATCGGGTTCACCACCGCGGCGCAATCGGGCAGGGTTTCGCCGGCGAGGTGATGGTCGGCGATCACCACATCGGCCCCGGCGCGGATCGCGGCGGCGACCGGGCCATGGCTGAGCGTGCCGCAATCGACGCAGAGGATCAGGTCGTGATCGCGGGCCAGCGCCGCCATCGCCTCCTCGTTCGGCCCGTAGCCTTCGTCGATCCGGTCGGGGATATAGATCGCGGCGTCGAGGCCGAGCGCGCGGAGCCAGTCCCTGATCAGCGCCGAGGAGGCGCCCCCGTCCACATCGTAATCGCCGAAGACGGCGACGCGCTGGCGCTTCAGCGCCGCCTCCGCCAGCCGTTTCGCCGCGCGCTCCATATCGCGGAGCGCGTAAGGGTCCGGCATCAGCGTCTTCAGCGTCGGGTTCAGGTAATCGGCGGCGCCCTCGGGCGCGACGCCGCGAAGCGCGAGGACGCGGCCGACGATCTCCGGCGCCTCGATCTCGCGGGCGATGGCGGCGCCCATGCGTTCGGCGGCCGCGTCCGGGCCGGTCCAGCGCCGGCCGAGGACCGAGTTTTCGACGCCGAGAAAGGCGGGTTCAGTCACCGTCGCTTCCGCCCCCGTCGCTGTCGCCCCCGTCATTGTCGCCATCGCGGCCTGTGTTGGGGTCCATCCTGACCGGCTCGTCGTCGCGGCTGTTGCTGCGCTTCGGCCGCGGCCGGAGGCTCAGCGCCCGGATCAGCAGCCAGGCCCCGAGCAACCAGCCTCCGGCGGAGATCACGAGCCAGGTGATCAGCGGCGGCTGGCCCTCGGCCGCGGTCCCGCCGGAGAGCAGCGCCGAGAGAACCCAGAGGATGGAGCAGGTCCAGAGGAGCAGCCAGACGACGAAGAAGACCCTGACCGGAAAGGGGCTGCGGCGCAGCTCGGTCCGGTCGCCCTGTCGCATCAGTCCTCCCGCGTGCGGTACTGGAGGCGGCGGACGGAGCCGGTGCGCGAGCGCATCAGGATCGTCTCGGTCTGGATATAACCGTCGCGCCGCTTCAGTCCGGGCAGGATCGAACCGTCGGTGACGCCGGTGGCGGCGAAGATCACATCGGCCGTCACCATGTCGTCGCGATTGTACTTGCGGTTGAGATCGGTGATCCCGGCGGCGGCGGCGCGGGATTTCTCGTCGTCATTGCGAAACAGCAGCCGGCCCTGGATCTGCCCGCCCATGCATTTCAGCGCCGCGGCGGCCAGCACGCCCTCCGGCGCGCCGCCCGAGCCCATATACATGTCGATGCCGGTCTTCTCGGCCTCGGCGCAGTGGATCACGCCGGCGACGTCGCCATCGGTGATCAGGCGGATCTGGGCGCCGACCTCGCGCAGCTCCTTCACCATCGCCTCATGGCGCGGGCGCTCCAGCACGCAGACCTTGATGTCGCCCGGCTGGCGGCCCTTGGCCTTGGCCAGGGTCAGCACCCGCTCGGCCACCGACATGTCGAGATCAACGAGACCGGGCGCGTAGCCGGGGCCGATGGCGAGCTTGTCCATGTAGACGTCGGGCGCGTGCAGCATGGTGCCGCGCGGTCCCATGGCGATCACGGTCAGCGCGTTGGGCATGTCCTTCGCGGTCAGGGTCGTCCCTTCGAGCGGGTCGAGGGCGATGTCGACCTCGGGTCCCTTTCCGGTCCCGACCTCCTCGCCGATATAGAGCATCGGCGCCTCGTCGCGCTCGCCCTCGCCGATGACGACGACGCCCTTGATGTCGAGCATGTTGAGCTGTTCGCGCATGGCGTTGACGGCGGCCTGGTCGGCGGCCTTCTCGTCGCCGCGCCCGACAAGCTTCGCCGAAGCGATGGCGGCGGCTTCGGAGACGCGCGCGAGGCCGAGCGAGAGCATCCGGTCGGAAAATTCGATTCTGGTGGTCATGGCGGTTCGCCCTCTGTCTTTGGTGATGGCTTCATAGGCCGTCGCCGGTAGGCCAGTAAAGCGCGCCTGACGCGAAATCGAATCCGGGGCGTCAGGGGGCGGTGAGGTTCAAGAGACCAATCCGGTCTGAATTTTGATTCAACAACGCCACCGGCCTGAATGCTTCAGTCAGGTCGGAAACCGCTCTGGTCGCACTCCTCATTTCCGGGAACGCGCCAGATATCCATTTGCGTGACCATATCGGATAACTTACTGAAATCGGGGATAAATCTTTCGATTTGTCGCCCCTCGACCCTGGAGGTGGAGATATGTCCGCCTTCATTCCATTCCATAATATCAAAATAAGGGCTGCGATAGTGAGCGCCATCTCCATCTATAAATTGATATTCATATCCAATTATCGTATATTCTTTTTTGAACATTCCTGTATAATATTTAATATATTCTTCAGGGTAAATTTTATCGTTTGGATATTCGCCCTCGTCATACAGTATTTTTTGTTCGTCCGTCCCGCTCTCATGAAATGATGGCGGTGGAGCGATCATTGGATTTCCGGTCCTGTCTATAGGGATCGAATAATAGACCTGATGGCCATCTATCCCGCCCCTGCCCATATTTCCCAATTGACTCCGTCTCGCCTCCAGCACGCTCGGTGGGAACTCCTCATATGCGAGGCGAAGACCTGTTTCATATGATCCATTGCTTTGATGGCCAAGGTGATCAACCCTGACGTTTCGGGTTCTCAACTCTGGGCATCTGACAATGCTGACCGTTCGCCTCGGGATATTTCCCCGCAGGCTTTCGACAATTTCATCAAGCATATGCCTGACTGCGAAAGCGCCTCCCGCGACGGCGATCGCGACAACCGACAAAACAGCAAGGCGTTTTCTCATATTCACTGCTCGACAGCAGATAAAGCCGGCGAATTTTCAACCGCCAACCCATTGCGCCCCAGCGCATCATTTTCTGATGCGGCGACAGGCGCTCCGCCGGAATATGTTATATCTGCTCGATCCGGATCGCAACGGCCGGGCCGGTGGCGACATCGCTGGCGGCGATGGCGGCGAGGGCCGCGTCGAGATGTTCGCGCTGGGTCTCGTGAGTGGTGATCAGCACGGTCGCCTCCTCGCTGGCGCCCTCCACATTCTGGCGCATCTGATGGATCGAGACGCCTTCGGCGCCGAGCGCGGCGGCGACCTTGGCCAGAACTCCCGGCTGATCGCGAAGCGCGAGACGCAGGTAATAGGCGGCGGGCGCGCCGCCGGCGGCGCGGGGCGCGGCGTTCAGCGTGGCGGCGGGAACGCCGAAAGCCGGGGCGTGGGCGCCGCGGGCGATGTCGATGATGTCGGCGGCGATGGCGGAGGCGGTCGGCCCCGCCCCGGCGCCCGGCCCCTCATAGACGGTGCGCCCGGCGAAATCGGCCTCGATCACCACCATGTTGGCGACGCTCTCCAGCTTGCCGACCGGGCTGGCGGCGGGGACGAGGCAGGGCTGCATGCGCTGCTCCAGCCCATCCTCATGCATCCGCGCGACGCCGAGGAGCTTGATCCGGTAGCCCATCTCGGCGGCGTGTTCGATATCGGCGAGGCTGAGCTGGTCGATGCCCTCGGTCTTCACCCCGTCGAAATCGACCCGCGCGCCGAAGGCCAGCGCGGCGAGAAGCGCCAGCTTGTGGGCGGCGTCGATCCCGCCCACGTCGAAGCTCGGATCGGCCTCGGCGTAGCCGAGCCGCTGCGCGTCGGCCAGCACATCGGCATAGGGCGCGCCCTCGGCCTCCATCCGGGTCAGGATATAGTTGCAGGTGCCGTTGAGCACGCCCATCACCCGCTTGACGCCATTGCCGGCCATGCCCTCGCCCAGCGCCTTGACGCAGGGTACGCCGCCGGCGACGGCGGCCTCGAAACGGAGCGCGGCGCCGGCCGCTTCGGCCGCCTCGGCCAGCGCCTGGCCGTGATGGGCGAGCATCGCCTTATTGGCGGTGACGACATGTTTGCCGGATTTCAGCGCGGCCTCCACCGCCGCCTTCGCCGGCCCGTCCTCGCCGCCCATGGCCTCGACCACGAGATCGACATCGTCGCGCCGGGCCAGCGCGACCGGGTCGTTCTCCCATGCATAGGCGGAAAGATCGACGCCGCGGTCGCGCGCGCGGTCGCGGGCGGAGACGGCGGCGATCTCGATCGGCCGGCCGGCGCGCGCGGCGATGGTCGCGGCGTTCCCGGTCAGGAGCCTGACAAGGCCGCCGCCGACGGTGCCGAGGCCGATGATTCCGATGCGGAGAGGGTCAGTCATGCCGGGATTCGCCTGTATCTGTTCGAACGCCGCCCCTCTTGCTGCAAAAGCGGGCGCGGGGCAACGCGGCGTAAGGCGCGCGCCGCCCGCATCGGCGGTTTCAGCAGCGCGGGCCGGGGGTCATTCCACCGGGCCTTCGATCTCGCGCCGGCGCCGCTCCGCCGCTTCGGCCGCCGCCGCGAGTTCGATCTGCGCGGCGTCGCCGAGCGCGGGATCGGGCGCGGCCTCGGTATGCGTCCCCGCCGGCGGGGTCGGCGGGATATCGGCGAGCCGGGGCCAGCCCGCATCCTGCGGCTGGCCATGGGCGGGAAGCCTGTCGAAGATCTCCGGGCCGGCGCCGACGCAGCCGGCGAGCGCGCCGCTCGCCAGACAGGCGAAAAAGAGATAAGCCCGGCGTATCAGAACTGAATTATGCGCCATCCCGACCGCCTCATGCTAAAGTCGGGACGAAGCATAGCGAGAGCGCCTGTCCGCCGCCAGAGCGGGCATGGCGTGGGAGACAACGCGGGAGCCGACAAGATGTCCGAAGAGATGGGCCGCAATCACATGTCCGAATTGCCGGGGGTGGAGGAAAGCGCCGAATTCGCCAGCAACATGGCCGTGGTCATGCAGCGCAGCCAGGAGATCTGGGCGCGCATGGTCGAAGCGGGCGCCAAGGATGAACACCCCTTGCACAGCGACCCGATGAACGTGACTCCGGTCTTCGCGGAATTCTCCAGGGAGATGCTGAACCATCCGCGCGAACTGGCCGAGAAATCGCTCGAACTCTGGGTGGCGCAGGCGGAGCTATGGCGCCGGACGATGATGGGCTGGATGGGGGCCGAGGAGCCCGGGCCGCTGATCGAGCCCGCGAAGGGCGACAAGCGTTTCGCCGACGCCCAATGGTCGGAGAATCAGGTCTTCAGCTACATGAAGCAGGCCTATCTCCTGACTTCGCGCTGGGCGCAGGAAGTGACCCATGAACTCGGCGATCTGTCCGAGCGCGACCGGCGCAAGCTGGATTTCCACATGCGCAACATCGTCGAGGCGATGAGCCCTTCCAATTTCGCCACCACCAATCCCGAAGTGCTGCGCGCCACCATCGCCGAGAAGGGCGCCAATCTGGTGCGCGGGGTGGAGGCGCTGGCCAAGGACGTGAAGCGCGGCAAGGGCAAGCTGCTGATCAGCCAGACCGACATGGACGCGTTCAAGGTCGGCGAGAACCTGGCCCTGACCGAAGGCGCCGTGATCTGGCGCAACCACATTCTGGAGCTGATCCAGTACGCGCCGAAGACGAAGACGGTGTGGGAGCGCCCGCTGCTGTTCATCCCGCCCTGGATCAACAAATATTACGTGCTCGACCTCAACCGGAAGAAGTCGATGATGCAGTGGCTGGTGGAGCAGGGCCACCGGGTCTTCATCATCTCCTGGGTCAATCCCGGTCCCGAACACAAGGACGAGACCTGGGACAGC
>JBKECG010000204.1:0-8560 GCA_047974395.1 Pikeienuella sp.
ACGCCTGCACCAACGGCAATTGCGACCGGCGCGGCGCCTATCTGAAAGTGGCGACCGAGCTTCTGATCTCCGATCTGGAATGGATGACCGCCGCCTGGGCCGAGGGCGGCGAGGCGCGGGCCGCAGTCAGCGCCGATGCGGACGCGGGCGTGATCGCCATTCTGACCGGCATGGGCAGCCTGTCCTATGGCGAGCAGGCCGGCGAGCGGATGCGGCTTGGCCTGATGTTGAATGACCCGGAGGAGGAGCATGACTGCTTCTCCGACAACACCCATAACAGCCATGACTATGACGGGCTCGGCATCCGGAACGTCTATACTGGCCGTTATGTGCGGATCGACGGCAGCGTGGTGGAGGGGCCGGCGGTCGCCGATCTCGTCGCCGCCGCGGCGCCGGATGTGGACGCCAATCTGCGCGGCGAGCTGGGCGCGACCATGGCCGCGCTCGGCGCGATCAAGACCGTGGCCGAGGCCGGCAAATCCTATGACCAGATGCTGAAGCCGGGCGACGCCGCGGGCGAGGCGCTGATCATGGCCGCGGTGGACGCGCTGATCGCGCAGACCCGCGGGATCGAGCGGGCGGTGGAGGCGCTGTCGCTCAGCCCGATCGCCTTCGAGGGTTCGGACAGCCTCGACAATCCGGGCGCCGTCTTCCAGTAAGCGCCCCCCGCGCGCCGCGACGCGGCGGCGCGCGGGGCGGTTCCGGGCGGAACCCGCCCGGACCTCGCCGCGTCGCGGAAAGGAGCGAATGCGCTGATGTTTCGGCAGCTTAGCCAGATTTTCCTGATCGCGGGCCTCACCCTCGCCGCCGATCTCCACGCCGCCGAGGGCGAACCCTATCTGAACATCGTCCCGCGCACCGAGGCCGAGCGCGCGCGGATCGAGGCGGCGACGCGCCTCACCGATGATTTCTCCAGGCCCGAAGCCTTCGAGGCCCGTCCGGGCGGCGCGGCGACCTCCACCAAGATGGTGAACGTCAACGCCTTCTCGCATTCCTCGGCCTCGATGCCTTTCGAGCGCGAGCTGGATTTCAAGGTGGGGAACGGGTTTTTCCGCAAGATGTGGGTCTCGGCGCCATCCTCCACCATGGCGTCGGACGGGCTGGGGCCGCTGTTCAATTCCCGCTCCTGCCAGCGTTGCCATCTGAAGGACGGGCGCGGCCATCCGCCGGCCGGCCCCGAGGAGGAGGCGGTGTCCTTCGTTCTCAAGGTCGCCGTGCCGGCGGAGCGCGACGCGCTGCGCGAGGAGCTGAAAGCCTACGCCGATTACGCGGCCACGGCGCCGCATCCGGTCTATGGCGCGCAATTGCAGGATTTCGGCGTGCAGGGGCAGGCGGCGGAGGGCCGGCCCGACATCCGCTATGAAGAGATCGTGATGGCGCTGTCGGAGGGCGAGACCGCCTCCCTGCGCAAGCCGGTCTACGCTGTCGCCGAGCCGGGCTATGGCCCGCTCGGGGCGGAGGCGATGCTGTCCCCGCGGGTCGCGCCGCAGATGATCGGCCTCGGCCTGCTGGAGGCGGTGCCGGAGGCGGATATTCTGGCCCTCGCCGATCCTGACGACGCCGATGGCGACGGGGTGTCCGGCAAGCCGCAGATCGTCTGGTCGCGGGTTCTCGGCGGCGCCCGGCTGGGGCGGTTCGGGGTCAAGGCGGCGGCGGCGACGATCCGCGAGCAGTCGGCGGACGCTTTCTCGGTCGATATGGGCATCTCCTCGCCGCTGCACCCCGATGGCTGGGGCGACTGCGCCGAGGGCGAGCCTGATTGCCGCGCCGCCCGCCATGGCGGCGACGCGCGCGACGACGGTTTCGAGATCGGCGAGGAAGGGCTGTCGCTGGTCACCTTCTACAGCCGCAATCTGGCGGTGCCGGCGCGGCGCGATCTCGACGACCCGGAGGTCCTGCGCGGCAAGCAGGTTTTCTATGAGACCGGTTGCACGAATTGCCACCGGCCGAAATTCGTGACCGACCGTCTGCGCGATCAGCCCGAGCAGAGCTTTCAGCTCATCTGGCCCTATACCGACATGCTGCTGCACGACATGGGCGAGGGGCTGGCCGACGGGTTCCCGCAGGGCAGGGCGTCCGGGTCGGAATGGCGCACCGCGCCGCTCTGGGGCGTCGGGCTGACCGAGGTGGTGAACGGGCATATGAACCTTCTTCATGACGGCCGCGCCCGCGGCTTTCTCGAAGCCGTGCTCTGGCACGGGGGGGAGGCCGAGGCGCAGCGCGACGCCGTGATCTCCATGCCGAAAGCCGATCGCGCGGCGCTGATCCGGTTTCTGGGGACTCTCTGATGCGCATGTCCGCCTTCGCGCTCTTCCTTCTGGCCGCCTCGCCGGCGCTGGCCGCGCCTGATCATCAGGGAATCGCGAAACGAGCGGCGGAGACCTTCATCATTCCCGGCTATCAGCGGCTCCACGAGGCTGCGGCGGCGCTGGCCTCGGGCGCCGCCGCCTGCGAGCCGGAACGGACCATTGCGCTCTATCACGACGCTTTCGACGCATGGATGGGGGTCAGCCATCTCGCTTTCGGGCCGGTGGAGGCGGAGGGGCGCGTGCTCGCCATCGCCTATTGGCCGGACAAGAAGGGCTTCACCCCGCGCGCGCTTCGCGGCCTGATTGATGCGGAAAATCCGGTGGTGGACGATCCGGCCGCCTTCGCCGACGTCTCCGTCGCGGCGCGAGGGTTTTTCGCGCTCGACCACCTGCTTTTCGATCCGGGGATGGCGGCGGCGGGCGACGCCGCCTATCGCTGCCGGCTGACCGTCGCCATCGGCCGGGATCTGGAGCGGATCTCGGCCGAGATCCTTGACGAATGGCGGGGCGGCTATGGCGATCTGCTGGCGAACGCGGGCGCGCCGGACAATCTCGCCTATCTCTCGCCGGAGGAGGCGAGCCAGGCGCTCTACAAGACCGAACTCGCCGGGCTGAAGATGACGCTGGATCTGCGGCTGGACCGGCCGCTCGGGACATTCGACAGACCTGCGCCGCGTCGGGCGGAGGCCTGGCGCTCCGGCCGCTCGACCCGCAATATCAGGCTGTCGCTGGCCGCGGTGAACGACATGTACGAGCAGGTTTTCGCCCCCGCCCTGACCGAAGCGGAGGACGCGCCGATCCGCGCCGCCTTCGCCTATGCGCTGGCCGCCGCCGCCCGCGCGCCCGAGCCGCTTGACGAGGCGGTCGCCGACCCTTTGCGCCGCGTGCGGCTGGAGGCGCTGCGCGGCGCGCTCGTCGCGCTTTCCGACCGGCTCGGGAGCGGGCTGGGCGGGGCGCTCGGGGTCGGGCGGGGGTTCAACGCCATGGATGGAGATTGAACATGGCCGCAGGCCCCACCCGCCGCACCGCCCTCGCCGCGCTTGGCGGCGTCGCGCTTTCCGCCGCCGCGCCGCGCGCGGGCTGGGCCGGGCTTGGCGGGGCGCGGTTCCTGTCCTCGGCGCGGCTGCCGGACGGAAGCCATGCGCTGATCGGTCTTGACGACGAGGGGGCGGAGTGTTTCCGCCTCGCCCTGCCGGGGCGCGGCCACGCCGCCGCCGCGCATCCCGTCGATCCGGTGGCCGTCGCCTTCGCCCGCCGCCCCGGCGATTTCGCCATGGCGCTCGACTGCGCCGAGGGGCGGGTGATCGCGCGGCTCAGCGCGCCCGAGGGGCGCCATTTCTATGGCCATGGGGCGTTTTCCGCCAATGGCGGCACGCTGTTCACCACCGAAAACGCCTATGAGACCGGCGAGGGCCGGATCGGGATCTGGGATGCGGCTGACGGTTTCCGCCGCGTCGGCGAGATCGCTTCCGGCGGGATCGGTCCGCATGATGTGAAACTGGTGGAGGAGGGCGCGGCGCTGGTCGTCGCCAATGGCGGCATCCGCACCCGCCCCGACACCGGGCGCGAGAAGCTGAACCTGCCGACCATGCGCCCGAACCTCGCCTGGATCTCCACCGCGGACGGCGCCCTCCGCGAGATCGCGGAGCCGGAGCCGGCGCTGCGGCTCAACTCGCTTCGTCATCTCGCCGTCGCCGGCGATCTGGTCGCGGTCGGGGCGCAATGGCAGGGAGAGCCGGATGAGGAGGTCCCGCTTCTCGCCATTCATCGCCCCGGCGCCGGTCTGGTCTGGGCGGAGGCGGGTATCGGCGGCTGGACGGCGATGAACGCCTATGTCGGCAGCGTCGCGATCGACGCCATCGGGGCGGAGATCGCCGCGACCTCGCCGCGCGGCGGCGTCGCGCTGATCTTCGACGCGGCGACCGGCGCCGTCGCCGGGCGCGCGCAGGCTGCGGATATCTGCGGCGTCGCGCCGCTCGACACCGGTTTCGCGACCACGACCGGGGCCGGGATCTGGATGCGCCGCGATGCGAAAGGCGCGCCGGAGCAGGCGGCGCGCCATGATCTGGCCTTCGACAATCACCTGATCCCGGTCGGCTGATCGCGACGCGCCTTTGGTGATGACTTTGCGCCCGCGCCCCTCGAAACTGGCGCGCGGGCCGGACCGCCGGCCGGTCAGGTCAATATCGAGAGGTCCCGACGATGAAGCCGCTGATCCTGCTGCTGAAGAATCTGATACTTGGCGGCGTTCTCTTCCTGTTGCCGATCGGGATCGTGATCCTGGTCTTCGGCAAGCTCCTCGGCATATCGCGCAAGGTCGGCGAGGCGCTCCACGCCTCGATACTGCCGGGGATGAATTCGAATATCGCCATTCTGCTGATCGCCATTCTGGTGCTGGCGACGATCGCGCTTCTGGCCGGGCTTTTCGCCAGCACCGGGCCGGGCAGGCGGACCTTCATGGCGCTGGAGCGGGGCGTCCTCTCGCAGCTTCCGATCTACGCCGTGCTGAAGCAGAGCATCGACGATCTGACCGGCACGATCGAGCGGGTCGGCGAGGGCGATATCGAGGTGGTGGAGGTCGGCTTCGCCGATTACGCCCGGATCGGCTTTCTGGTCGAGCGGCTCGAAGACGGGCGGGCGGTGGTGTTCCTGCCGGGCGCGCCCTCGGTGCTGAAGGGCCATGTGGTGATCGTCGGAGCCGACAAGCTGCGCCCGTCCACGCTGAAGACGCGCACGGTGATGGCGGCCATGGGCCGGCTCGGCGCCGGTCTTGGCGAGGCGCGCGCCGCTGGCCCCTGAACCGAGGCCGCTTGTTCAAGCCGGAGGCGAAACGCTATAGCTTCGTCCCAGCGACGGGCGCGCCCCTGAGCCCATTCGGCAATCGCCCATCAGGAGCCCGGCAATGCCCGAGAGAAAAACCCTGCTGCTCACCGGCGCTTCGCGCGGGATCGGCCACGCCACCGTCAAGCGGTTCTCCTCCGCCGGCTGGCGGGTCATCACCTGTTCGCGCCAGCCCTTCCCCGAGGATTGCCCCTGGGACGCCGGCGAGGAGGACCATATCCAGGTCGATCTCGCCGATCCCAACTCCACCATCGAGGCGGTGGAGGAGATCAGGCGGCGCCTGAAGACCGGGCGGCTGGAGGCGCTGGTGAACAACGCCGGCATCAGCCCCAAGGGCGAGGGCGGCTCGCGGCTGAACACGTTCGACACCGATCTTCGGACCTGGGGGCAGGTCTTCCATGTGAATTTCTTCGCCTCGATCGTGCTGGCGCGCGGGTTGAAGACGGAACTGGCCGCGGCCAGGGGCGCGGTGGTGAACGTCACCTCCATCGCCGGCGCGCGCGTTCATCCTTTCGCCGGCGCGGCCTATTCCACCTCCAAGGCGGCGCTGACCGCGCTGACCCGCGAGATGGCCAATGATTTCGGCCCGCTCGGCGTGCGCGTCAACGCCATCGCGCCGGGCGAGATCGAGACCGAGATCCTCAGCCCCGGCACCGAGAAGCTGGCGGCCGCGATCCCCCTGCGCCGGCTTGGCAAGCCCGAGGAGGTGGCGCGCACGATCTATTACCTCTGCACGCCCGAAAGCTCCTATGTCTCCGGCGTCGAGATCGAGATCAACGGCGGCCAGCATGTCTGAGCAGGGGCGCTGATGTCCGACTGGAAATCGCCTTTCATCGTCTTCGCGGCGGATGAGGATTCGCCGCTGCCGATCGAAGACACCGTGTTCTGCGACCGGGCGACCGATCTGCTCGCCCGCGCGCATGAAACCGGCGAGAAGCGCGAATTCGACTCGGTCAGTTACGATCATCTGCTGTTTCTCGACAGGTTCCTGCCCGCCTATAAGCTGCCGGAGAGCCAGTCTCTGGCGCAGATCGGAAACGCAGATGATGGCGAGATACGGTTCCTGACCTCGGCGCAGCGGGAGGTGTTTCTCGGGGTTCTGGAGGAATTCGAGCGTCGCTTCCTGGCCGATCCCGGCATCGCCGCCGAGGTTGCGCGCCGTGAGGACGACAGGACTTTCGTCCATGTTCAGGAGGCGATCGGCAAAACCCCTCCGGGTTTCGATGCGGCTTTCTGGGACGGCAAGCGGCGCGAGAGCGCCGAACGCTACCGGGCCGCGCGCGCGGCGGAGCCGATAGACGGCGCGAGGATGCTCGGGCTCTGGAACGCCAATGAGGGGCGGGGCTATCTTCCCCCCGACTACCCGGAGGCGGCGCGGGCGCTTTTCAGCGAACGCCCCGCCACCCTCCTGTCCTCGGCCTTCCAGACCTTCGGTTATCTGAAGGCGATGCGGCGCTGGTGCGAAGAAGCCGAGGGGCGCGCCATCATGGAGATCATCTGGTGACGCCGGGCGCCCGCCCCATGCGAAGGTGATCCTGTCCAGCCAACGAAAGCGCGCCGCCGCCCGATGCTCTACGCCGGCGTCAGCGGCTTCACCCTCAGCCGGGTGATGCGATGGCGTTCGCGGGCGAGAATTTCAAAGCGGAACCCGTGGAAGGAGAAGATCTGCCCGATCTCGGGGATCGCCTGCGCCTCGTGGATCACCAGCCCGGCGACGGTGGTCGCCTCGTCATCCGGCAGCGACCAGTCGCCGAAACGGTTGAGGTCGCGGATGGTCATGTCGCCATCCACTTCGATCGAGCCGTCATTGCGCTTGGCGAGCGCCGCGGCCTCCGGGTCGTGCTCATCGGCGATGTCGCCGACGATCTCCTCCAGAATATCCTCCAGCGTGATCAGGCCCTGAAGATCGCCATATTCATCGACCACCAGCGCGAAATGGCTGCGCCGGCTCATGAATTCGCGCATCTGCTCGCCAAGCGACGTGGTGTCGGGGATGAACCATGGCTCCATCGCCACTTTCATCAGGTCGAAATCCTCCAGCGCCGACCGGCCGGGGGCGGCGGCGCGCGACAGGCGGTCCACCTCGCGCAGCAGGTCCTTGGCGTGAATCACGCCGACGATATTCTCCGGGTCCTCGCGCCAGACCGGGATGCGGGTGTGGGAGGAGTTGAGAAAGAAGGCGACGATCTCCTCGGGCGCGGAATCGGCGTCGATCGTCTCGATATTGCGGCGATGGCGCATGACTTCGGAGACTTCGCGCTTGTTGAGATCAAGCGCCGCGAGCAGCCGGTCGCGGTCGTCCTTCTCCACCCCGCCTTCGGAATGATGAAGGTCGATGGCGCCTCTGATCTCGTCATGGGCGCCCAGAATCCGCGCGTCGGGATCGGCCTTCACCCCGAAGAGCCGGAGCGAGCCGCGCGCCAGCAGGCGGATGAAGCCGACCACCGGTGAGAAAAGCCGCACCAGCAGCGAGATCGGCCCGGCGACGCGCAGCGCGGCGGTCTCCGGGCTGGTGATGGCGTAGGTCTTGGGCGTGACCTCGGCGAAGACCAGCACCAGAAAGGTCATGATCAACGTCGCCCAGGCGACGCCGGATTCGCCGAGAAGCCGGGTGAAGAGCTGCGTCGCCAGCGCGGCGGACAGGATGTTCACCAGATTGTTGCCCAAGAGTACCGAGCCGATCAGCTTCTCGCTGTTCTCGGTCAGCTTCAGCGCCGTTTCCGCCCCGCGCTCGCCCCTGGCCGCGAGCCGGTGCAGCGCGGCGCGGCTGACTGCGGTCAGCGCGGTCTCCGAACCCGAAAAGAAGGCGGAGAGAAGTAAAAGGCCGATGATGGCGGCCGTCGTCCACCATATGGCGGGGTCCATCAGAGTGCTCCCAAGCGGAATAAGCCCGCGATATTATGCGCCGAGGCGCGCCGATCAAGCGGCGACGGATTGCGGCGCTGGGGGCGGTCTGTCAAGCGTCTCCGCGATTCGGCGGGTCTACCTGCTCCACATTCAGCCTGTGCGCGGCGTCGAGCAGCTTTTGCGTATAGGGATGCGTGGCCCGCCCGGCGTGCAGCGCCTCCCGCTTGAGGGTTTCGCGCAATTCGCCCTTCTCCAGCACCAGGATGCGGGTGCAGACATGGGCGACGACGCCGAGATCATGGCCGACGAAGAGCGCGGTCAGCCCGCGCTCGGCGCTTATCGCGTTAAGGAGGTTCAGCACCTCCGACTGCACCGTGACGTCGAGCGCGGAGGTCGGCTCGTCCAGAAGCAGGAGCTTCGGATCCAGGATCAGCTCGCGGGAGATGGCGACGCGCTGGCGCTGGCCGCCCGAAAGCTGGTGCGGAAAGCGGTAGCGGAAAGAGGAGGGCAGGGCGACATCCGAAAGCGCCCGGGTGACGCGCGCGTCGCGATCCCCGACGCCG
>JBKECG010000131.1:0-7028 GCA_047974395.1 Pikeienuella sp.
GAACTTCTTCCAGAATCTCAAGGAATTCAAACGCATCGCCATGCGCGCCTGCAAGACTGACCGTAGCTTCGAAGCCATGATCAACATCGCCGCAACCGTCATCGCATCAAGATAAACGTCAACAAACCCTAGGACCCGGCGCGGGCGATGGCGGCGGCCTGGCCGAGATAGCCGGCCGGGTCCATCACCGTCGCCCAGTCCACCGGCGCGTCCGTCGCCTCCGCCAGCACATCGCCGAGCGGGCGGGCGGTCTCGGCCGCGCGCTTGCAGGCGGCCTTGACCAGCGCCTCCGCCTCCGGCCGCGGCATATGCGCGGAGAGTGCGAAACTCGCGGCCTCGGCCAGCATCAGCCCGCCGGTCGCGGCCATCCTCCGGGCCATGGCTTCGGGCCGGGCGGTCAGCGTGTCGATCAGACCGGCGGCGTGGCTCAGCGCCGCGCCGGCCGCGATCACGATCTGCGGCAGGGTCAGCCATTCGAGCGCCCAGGCCGCGCCTTCGCGCTCCTCCGCGTGAAGCTGCGCCTCATAGAGCCGCCCGACAAGCCCGGCATTGGCGCGCGCCAGCGTGATCAGCGCCTCCGGCGCCACCGGATTGGCCTTGTGCGGCATGGTCGAGGAGGAGCCGGGCGCCCCGGTGGCGACCTCGGCGATTTCCGCGCGCGTCATCAGCGTCAGGTCCAGCCCGATCTTGCCGAGCGCGCCGGTCAGCAGCGTCAGCGCGCCGCCCAGCTCGGCGATATTGTCCCGCGCCGCATGCCAGGGAACGGGATCATGGCCAAGGCGCAGACCCGCCGCCATCGCTTCGGCGACGCGCGGCCCCGAAGGCCCCATCGCCGCCAGCGTGCCGGAGGCGCCGGCGAGCGAGAGCCGCAGGAGCCGCGGCTTCAGTTCCTCCAGCCGGTCGCGGCAGCGCGTCAGCGGCGCGCGCCAGACGGCGATGCGCGCGCCAAGGCTGGTCGGCGTCGCAATCTGGCTGCGGGTGCGGGCGGCCATCGCCGTCTCCGCCTCCGCCGCCGCCTTCGCCGCCAGCGCGGCGATCAGCGCGTCGAGCCGGGCGCCGATGATCTCCAGCGCCCGGCGGAGCCGGAGCGCGAGGCCGGTATCGACGATATCCTGGCTGGTGGCGCCGAAATGGGCGTGGCGCGCATGGTCCGGCGCCTCCATCGCCGCGCGAAAGGCGGGGACGAGCGCCGGGACCGGAACCCCGGCCGCCGCCGTTCCCGTCGCCAGCGCGGCCGGGTCGATCATCACCGTCTCGGCGGCGCGGGAGATCGCGGCGGCGGCCTCCGCCGGGATCAGGCCCAGCTTCCCCTGCGCCCGCGCCAGCGCGCCCTCGACCAGCAGCATGGCGCGGATCTCGGCGCTGTCGGTGAAGAGCGGTTGCAGTTCCGCATCGCCATAGAGCCCGCGCCAGAGCGCGCTGTCGAAAGGGGCGACGGCCATCGGTTCAGGCCGCGAGGCCGAGCATGCGCCGCGCCTCCTCGACCGTCGCCACCGGCCGGTCGTATTTCGCGCAGAGATCGACCACCCGGCGCACCAGCGCGGCGTTGGACGGGGCCAGCGCCCGCCGGTCGAGCCGCACATTGTCCTCCAGCCCGGTGCGCGCATGGCCGCCGCCGGCGACGCACCATTCATTGAGCGTGATCTGCCCGGCCCCGATCCCGGCCGCGCACCATTCGGAACCGGGGGAAAGCCGCTTCAGGGTCGCGACGTAGAAATCGAACGCCGCCCGGTCCACCGGCATGGCGTTCTTCACCCCCATCACGAACTGGACATAGATATCCTTCGCCAGCCGCCCGTCGCCCTGCATCTTCGCCGCCTGGAAGATATGCGAGAGATCGAAGGCCTCTATCTCCGGCTTGATCCCATGGGTCAGCATCTCGGCCGCCAGCCAGTCCACAAGATCGGGGCTGTTCTCGTAGACCCGGCTCGGGAAATTGTTCGAACCCACGGTCAGCGAGGCCATGTCGGGCTTCAGCGGCAGCATCCCGCCCCGCTCCCGCCCGGCGCCGGAGCGCCCGCCGGTGGAGAACTGGAGGATCATGCCGGGGCAGGCTTCCTCCAGCCCCTGTTTCAGCCGGGCGAATTTCGCCGAGTCCGAACTCGGGCTCTCATCATCGTTGCGCACATGGAGATGCGCGATCCGCGCCCCGGCCGCGAAGGCCTCGCGGGTGGAGGCGATCTGCTCCTCGATGGTGATCGGCACCGCCGGGTTGTCGGCCCTGGTCGGCACGGAGCCGGTGATGGCGACGCAGATGATGCAGGGCTTGGTCATGTCCGTCGGTCCTCAGCTGTCGAAGAAGATCGTCTCGCCGGCGCCCTGAAGGCGGATGTCGAAACGGTAGCGCCCCTCGCCCTCCTTCCCGGCGATCAGCGTGGGGATGCGGGAGCGATGCTCGATCCGGGAGAGGATCGGGTCGTCGGCGGGATCATCTTCGGGGAAATACATGCGGGTGTGGAGGCCGATATTGATCCCCCGCGCCACCACCCAGAAGGTGACATGCGGGTTCTGCATCCGCCCTTTCGGCCCCGGAACCCTGCCGGGGCGGATCGTCTCGAACATCCATTCGCCGGTCGCGTAATCGCCGGCGCGCCGGGCGAAGCCGGTGAAATGCGGATCGGCGGCGCCGCGGGTCTCCTCCGGGCTGTTGTAGAGCCCGGCGGCGTCGGCCTGCCAGATCTCCACCAGCGCGTCCTTCAGCGTCTCGCCAACCCCGTCGAAAACGGCGCCGCTGATGGCGATGCGCTCGCCTTTCGCCGCGCCGGTGAACATGGCCGCGCCGAGATCCTCGGCGTAGACCCCGCCGACGCCGCAGAAATTCGGGACGCAGCCGATATGGACATAGGGGCCGGCGGTCTGGCTGGCGCTTTCCTTGCGATAGGGCGGCCGTCGGATCATCGCGCGTCCCCCTCGAACATGGTCGTCCGGCGGCCCCGGAGCACGATGTCCCAGCGATAGGCGCGCGCGTCCATCGGCACGGTCGCCTCGCGGTCCAGCGCGGCGATGAGGGATTCGACCCCTTCCCTCGACGGAATCGAATCCACGATCGGGCATTGCCAGATCATCGGATCGCCCTCGAAATACATCTGGGTGATCAGCCGCTGCTGAAAGCTTCGCCCGAAAAGCGAGAAATGGATATGCGCCGGGCGCCAGTCATTGGTCCGGTTCGGCCAGGGATAGGGGCCGGGCTGGACGGTGCGGAACTCGTACCAGCCGTCCTCGTCGGTGATCGTGCGCCCGCAGCCGCCGAAATTCGGGTCGAGCGGGGCGATGTAGCTTTCCTTCTTGTGGCGATAGCGCCCGCCGGCGTTGGCCTGCCAGATCTCGATCAGCGCGCCGGGCGCGGGGCGGCCGGCCTCGTCCTCGACCCTGCCATAGACGATGATGCGCGGGCCGATCGCGCTTTCGCCGGGGGCGGCGAAATTGCGGATCAGGTCATTGTCGAGCGGGCCAAGGAGGCCATGGCCGAAAACCGGGCCGGTCGTTTCCGACAATGTCTCCGGCATGGAGATCAGCGCCGCCTGCGGGCTCCGTTTCACGCTGGTCTTGTAATCGGGAAAGAGCGCCGGCGGATGCCAGCCCCGGTCGCGCTGGAAATAGGTCATTCTGGCTCACCTTCGGCGTAGACCTGCTTGATAACCCTGATCGCGGCGTTGGCGCGCGGCACGCCGGCGTAGACGGCGACATGCAGCATCGCCTCGATAAGGTCCTCGGGCGTGGCGCCGGTGCGTCTGGCGGCGCGGACATGCATCGCCGCCTCCTCCAGATCGCCGAGCGCGGCGAGAAGGGCGATGGTGACGATGGAGCGCTCGCGCTTCGTGAAATGCGGGCGCGCCCAGACCGAGCCCCAGGCGCCTTCGGTGATGAAATCCTGGAAGGGCGCGTCGAAATCCGTCTTCGCCGCCTCCGCCCGGTCGACATGCGCGTCGCCAAGCACCGCGCGGCGGATCTTCATGCCGCGCCGATGGGCCTCAGACATGGCCGATCCGTTTCAGGAAACCGGTCAGCAGCGCCGCCAGCGCCTCCGGCTGTTCGACGCAGGGGATATGGCCGGCGTCGCGGATCAGGTGGAACTCCGCGCCCGGAATCAGCGCGGCGGTCTCGCGCACCAGATCGGGCGGGGTGGAGCCGTCCTCGTCGCCGCAGACCGCCAGCGTCGGCAGGCGGAGCCGCGCCGTGCTTTCGCGCAGATCCGTATCCCGGATCGCGGCGCAGGAGCCGAGATAGCCGTCGAGCGTGGTGCGGGTCAGGAGATTGCGCCAGAGCCGCAGGTCTTCGGCCCTCTCGGCGCGATAGCCTCTGGTGAACCAGCGCTCCATGACCGCGTCGGCCATGCTTTCGATCCCCTTCGCCTCGACGGCGGCGATGCGCTCCTCCCACATGCCGGGATCGCCGATCTTTGCGGCGGTGTCGCAAAGCGCCATGCCGTGGACCAGATCGGGCCGCTCGGCCGCCAGCCCCTGCGCGATCATGCCGCCGATGGAGAGGCCGACGACCACCGCGCCCCTGACGTCGAGCGCGTCGAGGATCGCCGCGGCGTCGGCGACGTGATCGCCCATGCCCCAGCTTCCGCGCGGCGGGCAATCGGAAAGCCCGTGCCCGCGCTTGTCATAGCGGATCACCCGCAGCCCCGCCGGCAGGAGCGGAATCAGCGCGTCCCAGATCCGATAATCGGTTCCCAGCGAATTGGAGAAGAGCACCGCCCGCCCGCCCGGCGGCCCCTCGACGCGGCAATGGATGGCGCCCGCCCCGGTCCTGATCGCTCGCATGTCCTCGCCACCCTCCCGCATGCCGGTTTCCGACAGTCATAGCACGCGCCGGAGGATCGCCAACAGCCGTATCGCGGCGCGCGTTCATGCGCGGGGGCGCCGGTCAGTCCTCATCGCCGGGCGGGATGTCCTCCGCGGGTTCCTCGGAGGGGATCGCATAGGCGCCGGAGATCCAGCGGCCGAGATCCACATCGGCGCAACGCCTGGAGCAGAAGGGCCGCCAGCGCGCTTCGGTCGGGGCCTTGCAGATCGGGCATTCAGGCATCGGGCAGCAGCGGCGCGGTCGGGCGACGCTCCCTCTTGCGGATCATCTCCAGATGGCCGAGCGGGGTCCAGCCGGCGATCGTCGTCTGCACCGGGTCGGCGGCGAGGGCGCGCGAAAGCGCGGCCTCCACCGCCTTGCGGTCGGCCTTGCGCATCGGTGCGAAATCCACCGTGACCTGACCGCCGAGCCCGCGCAGGCGCAACTGGCGAGGCAGGTCCGCGGCGGCGGAAAGATTGGCCCGCGCGGCGGCGTCGGCGGCGGTGTCGGCGCCGGTGTTCACATCGACCGCCACCAGCGCCGCGGTCGGCTCCACCGCCATCCAGGCCCCGCGGCCAAGGGGCGCGCGGGGCGCGCGCAAAAGGTCGATCGCGGACCAGAGGCCGAGCCGGTCGAAGACGCCGGGCTCCTCGATGATCTCATTCGCCTCCCATTCGCGGCAGGCGTAATCGGCGACGCCGGGCGCTGGCAGGACGAGGCCCGGCGGGCCGCCCGCCTTCAGCGCGGCCTCGCGGCGGAGAAGCGCGGCGACCTCTTCGGCGATCTCCGCCTCTTCGGCGCCCCTTGCGGCCGTGCGCAGGATCAGCCCGGCGGCGGCGCCCCTGAGCGCAGCCTCGCCGATCCCGGTCAGCCGGGCGCGCTCGTCCTTGTCCTTCACCCCCCGCGCGACGTTCACGCCGCCGGAAAGCGGGGTCAGGATCGCGAAGCGGCCGCGATGCAGGCGCCGGCCGGAGCGCGGCGTCGCCGTGCCCTCCTCGGCGACGCCGGTCACTGCGGCCAGCGGCCGGTCGCCCTCGGCCGCGTCGGCGGCCTCGCGCAGCCAGCCGGCGCCGCCGCCGGCGAGCGTCCCCGCGGCGGCGCCCGGACGGGGAACGAGGCGGCGCCCGCCCACGCGGTGGTGCTCCGCGATCCGGGGGGCGGTGGCGTCGGGCCCGTCAACCAGCAGGTCTTCGAGCCGCCCGTCGACGACCAGCGCCGCCATGGCGGGCGGGCCGGGGTCGATCGCGATCAGCCGCCCCTTCATTTCGCCGGCCCGTTCAGATTCACCGGCCAGCCGGCGGCGCGCAGGAGATTGGCGGTCTCGGTCAGCGGCAGGCCGACAACGCCGGTGAAGGAGCCGGATATCCACGGAATCAGCGCCCCGGCCAGCCCGTGAATGGCGTAGCCCCCGGCCTTGCCCCGCCATTCGCCGGAGCGGAGATAGGCGGCGATCTCCTCATCCGAGAGCCGCTTGAACTTCACCTGGCTCACCACGTCGCGCGCCCAGTCCCTCGCCCCGGCGCGAAGCGCGACGGCGGTGACGACCCGGTGGCGACGGCCTGAGAGAAGCCGCAGGAACCGCTCCGCCTCCGCCTCATCCGCGGGTTTGCCGAGAATGCGCCTGCCGGCGGCGACGGTGGTGTCGGCGGAAAGCACGATCTCATCATCCGCGGCGCTGATGGCGGCGGCCTTTTCGGCGGCCATGCGGCGACAATAGGCGCGGGGCGATTCGTCCCGGCGCGGGGTCTCGTCGATATCGGGCGCGCGGATTTCGTCGGGGATCACGCCGATCTGCGCCAGCAGCTCGCGCCGGCGCGGGCTGGACGAGCCGAGGATCAGGCGCACGCGCTTACTTGAAGCGATAGGTGATGCGGCCCTTGGTGAGGTCGTAGGGCGTCATCTCCACCTGGACCTTGTCGCCGGCAAGCACGCGGATGCGGTTCTTGCGCATCTTGCCCGCGGTATGGGCGATGATCTCATGGCCGTTCTCGAGCTCAACCCGGAATGTCGCGTTGGGCAAAAGCTCGGTCACGACGCCGGGGAATTCGAGAGTTTCTTCCTTGGCCATGCCGTCTCCGGTTATTTATTTTCCGTCCCGGCGCCGCCGGGCGCGCGTTACATGACGCCTGTCGGACGGAAAAGCAAGATATGGCGCGCGGGAACGGCGCTTCGCGCAAGTCGGGGTTTCGGGCGGTCGGCTTTTGCGGCGCGCCTGGCCCTGCGGTTCGGCGCCGGGC
>JBKECG010000478.1:0-9905 GCA_047974395.1 Pikeienuella sp.
TTCGAAAGCTGCTTGGTCCTGAGCGCCGCAAAGGCCCGCGCCACGCGCCGGCGGGTGGATTGGGGGCGGATCACCTCGTCGATGAAGCCCTTTTCGGCGGCGACGAACGGGTTGGCGAAACGGTCCTCGTAATCCTTGGTGCGCTTGGCGATCTTCTCCGCGTCGCCAAGCTCGCTCCGGTAGAGGATCTCCACCGCGCCCTTCGCGCCCATCACCGCGATCTCCGCCGTCGGCCAGGCGTAATTCATGTCGCCCCGGAGATGCTTGGAGGCCATGACGTCATAGGCGCCGCCATAGGCCTTGCGGGTGATCACCGTCACTTTCGGCACCGTCGCCTCGCCATAGGCGAAGAGGAGCTTGGCGCCATGCTTGATCACCCCGCCATATTCCTGCCCGGTGCCGGGCAGGAAGCCGGGCACGTCGACAAAGGTCAGGATCGGGATCTCGAAAGCGTCGCAGAAGCGGACGAAACGGGCGGCCTTGCGGCTCGAATCAATGTCGAGACATCCCGCCAGCACCATCGGCTGATTGGCGACGACGCCGATGGAGCGCCCTTCGATGCGGATGAAACCGGTGATGATGTTCTTGGCGTAATCGGCCTGGATCTCGAAGAAATCGCCCTCGTCGGCGATCTTCAGGATCAGTTCCTTCATGTCATAAGGCGTGTTCGGATTGTCGGGAATCAGCGTATCGAGGCTGCTCTCCAGCCGGTCCGGGTCGTCGAAAAAGGGCCGCACCGGCGGCTTTTCGCGGTTGGAGAGCGGCAGGAAATCCACCAGCCGGCGGACCTCCGCCAGCGCCTCGACATCGTTTTCATAGGCGCCGTCGGCGACGGAGGATTTCTTCGTGTGGGTGGAGGCGCCGCCCAGCTCCTCCGCCGTCACCACCTCGTTGGTGACGGTCTTCACCACATCGGGGCCGGTGACGAACATGTAGCTGGAATCGCGGACCATGAAGATGAAATCGGTCATCGCCGGCGAATAGACCGCGCCGCCGGCGCAGGGGCCCATGATGACGCTGATCTGCGGCACCACGCCCGAGGCCAGCACGTTCTTCTGGAACACGTCGGCATAGCCGGCGAGGCTGGCCACGCCCTCCTGGATCCGGGCGCCGCCGGAATCGTTCAGCCCGATCACCGGCGCGCCGTTGCGCATCGCCATATCCATGATCTTGCAGATCTTCTGGGCGTGGGTCTCGGAGAGCGAGCCGCCGAAGACGGTGAAATCCTGGCTGAAGACATAGACGATGCGCCCGTTGACCGTGCCCCAGCCGGTGACCACGCCGTCGCCGGGGATATGCTCCGCATCCATGCCGAAATCCGTCGCCCGGTGCGCGACGAACATGTCGTATTCCTCGAAACTGCCCTCGTCGAGCAGCAACTCGATCCGCTCGCGCGCGGTCAGCTTGCCCTTGGCGTGCTGCGAGTCGATGCGTTTCCGCCCGCCCCCCAGCCGCGCCGCGGCGCGACGGCGATCCAGTTCGGCGAGAACGTCGGTCATGCGAATCCTCCGGTCGGTTGCATGACGCTTTTGCGAATTCGCGGCTGCAAAGGGAATGGCAATTGCGAAGATTTTTTGCGAAACTGCGAAGGCAACCGCGTCAGGGAGCCGTTTTTCATGCCGAACGCGCCGGCGACCAGCCGCAAGACCTATGCCGGCGCGCGGCTCCGGGAGCTTCGCCAGCATCTGGGGCTGACCCAGACCGCCTTCGCCCGCGGGCTGGGGATCTCGCTTTCCTATCTCAACCAGATGGAGCGCAATCACCGCCCGCTTTCCCGCGCCGCCATGGTGGCGCTGGCGGAGCGATACGGCGTCGATCTCGATATCTTCGACGCGGAGGAGACCATCCGCCTCGTCGCCGATCTGCGCGAGGCGCTGGCCGATCCCGTCTTCGACCTGAAGCCGGGCGCGGCGGATCTGGAGATCCTGGCCGCCAACACCCCGCGCCTCGCCAGGGCGTTCCTCGCGCTGCATCGCGCGCACCGGGCGGCGAATGAACGTCTCGCCGCGCTCGACGACCGGATCGGGCGCGAGGATCTCGCCCTCGCCCCCAGCCCGTGGGAGGAGGTGCGCGACTTCTTCCATTATTGCGACAACTATATCGACGCGATCGACCGCGCGGCGGAGCGTTTCGCCGGGACCCTGCCGCAGGGCGATCTCTCCGCCGCGCTGGCGGCGCGGCTGGAGGGCCGGCACGGCGTCGCGCTCAGGATCGGCGGCGCGGCGCTCCGGTCCTTCGACCCGTCGCGGCGCGCCCTCACTCTCGCGCCCGACGCGGGCGCCGCCAGCCACGCCTTTCAACTCGCCCATCAGGTCGCGCTGATGGAGCAGGGCAAGCTGATCGAGGCGACGCTGGATCTGGCCAATTTCCGCAGCGCGGAGGCGCGGGAGATCGCCAAGATCGGCCTCGCCAACTATTTCGCCGGCGCCGCGCTCCTGCCCTATGGCCGATTTCTGGCGGCGGCGGATGAGGAGCGCCACGACATCCAGCGCCTCGCCAGTCGTTTCGGCGCCTCGGAGGAGCAGGTCTGCCACCGGCTCTCCACCCTCCAGCGGCCAGGGGCGAAGGGGGTGCCATTCTATTTTCTCCGCGTCGATCAGGGCGGCACGATCACCAAGCGTCATTCGGCGACAAGGCTCCAGTTCGCCCGCTATGGCGGGGCCTGCCCGCTCTGGAACGTGCATCAGGCGTTCGAGACGCCGGGGCGGATCATCCGGCAGCTGGCGGAAACGCCCGACGGCGCGCGTTATCTCTGTCTCGCGCGGGACGTGACCAAATCCGGCGGCGCCTTTCGCGCCCCGATGCGCCGCTACGCCATCGGGCTCGGCTGCGAGGTCGCCCATGCCGGGCGGTTGACCTATGCCGACGATCTCGATCTCGGCAATGACGCCGCCTACCAGCCGATCGGGGTCTCCTGCCGGATCTGTCCGCGGGCCGACTGTCATCAGCGTTCGGTCCCGCCGATCGAGAAGGCGCTGAAAGTGGATCACCACCGCCGCTTCGCCACCCCCTACGCCATCACCGGCTGAGCGTCATTTCCACGAATGGCGCTTGTTCCCGGCGCGCGCTTTCGGGTAGCGTTCCGTCAGCGACATGAGGAGGCCCGTTCATGCAGCTTGCCGGAGAGAGAACCATTTCCGCCCCGCGCGACGTGGTGTGGTCGGCGCTCAACGACGCCGAGGTGCTGAAAGCCTGCATTCCGGGCTGCTCCGAACTGGAGAAGACCTCCGACAGATCATTCGAGGCGACCGTGAAGCAGAAGGTCGGCCCGGTCTCGGCCACTTTCAGGGGCGTGGTCGAGCTTTCCGAGATCAACGCGCCCGAAAGCTACCGCATCTCCGGCGAGGGCAAGGGCGGCGCGGCGGGTTTCGCCAAGGGCGGCGCCGATGTGAAACTGGCCGAGACCGAGGGCGGCACGCTTCTCTCCTATGATGTGGACGCCAGGGTCGGCGGCAAGATCGCGCAGCTTGGCGCGCGGCTGATCGACGGATTCGCGAAAAAGATGGCCGACCAGTTCTTCGAAACCTTCCAGAAAGTCGTCGAGGGCGAAGCGGATGAGGAGCCCCCCGCCGCCGACGCCCCGGAGGAAGAGAAGAAATCATGGTTCAGGCGCCTGACGGGATAGGGCGCCGGACCGCATGACATCGCGCCCCAAGGGGCGGAACCAAGACGCCGGCGCCCGCGCCGGACCGATCCAGGGAGGATGAAATGCCCAAGATTTCCATGAAGGTGAACGGACAGGCGGTCTCCGGCGAGGTGGAGGGCCGGACGCTGCTGGTCCAGTTCCTGCGCGAGCATCTCGGCCTCACCGGCGCCCATGTCGGCTGCGACACCGCGCAATGCGGCGCCTGCGTCGCCCATGTGGACGGCGACAGCGTGAAGACCTGCAACATGCTGGCCGTCGCCGCCGACGGCGCGGAGGTGACCACGATCGAGGGCATGGCCAATGCGGATGGCTCGCTCGGCGTGATCCAGCAGGCCTTTCAGGACAATCACGGGCTCCAGTGCGGTTTCTGCACCCCCGGCATGGTGATGACGGCGGCCGACCTCCTGAAGCGCAACCCGAACCCGTCGGAAGCCGAGGTGCGCGCCTATCTTGAGGGCAATATCTGCCGCTGCACCGGCTACCACAACATCGTCAAGTCGATCATGGCTGCGGCGACGACGCTCGCGGGCCAGAAGATCGCAGCCGAATAACGGCGACGATGGGGAGGAGGAAACCATGGCCAAGGATAGCGGAATCGGCGCCTCGTCGAAGCGCCGGGAAGATGTGCGGTTCCTGACCGGAGCCGGCAATTACACCGACGACATCAACATCGCCGGGCAGAGTTATGTCTATTTCCTGCGCTCGAACGTGGCGCACGGGAAGCTGAACAAGGTCGATGTGGCCGCCGCCGCCGATATGCCCGGCGTGCTGCGCATCTTCACCGGCGCGGATTTCGCGGAGATCGGCGGCATGCCCTGCGGCTGGCTGATCACCTCGCGCGACGGCGAGCCGATGAAGGAGCCGAAACACCCGATCCTCGCCCATGGCAAGGTCCGCCATGTCGGCGACCCGGTCGCGGCGGTGGTGGCGACCAGCCTCGCCGAAGCCCGCGACGCCGCCGAGGCGATCGAACTCGATATCGAGGAGCTTCCCGCCGTCATCGACATGGCGGAGGCGGTGAAAGGCGGCGATACGCCGGTGCATGACGAGGCCCCGGACAATATCTGCTATGACTGGGGCTTCGTAGAGGAGAACCGCGAGGCGGTGGACGCCGCCATCAGGGGCGCCCATCACGTCACCACGCTGGATCTGGTCAACAACCGGCTGATCGCCAACCCGATGGAGCCGCGCGTCGCGCTTGGCGACTATAACCGCGCCTCGGGCGAGTCGACCCTCTACACCACCAGCCAGAACCCGCATGTGATCCGGCTCCTGATGGGCGCTTTCGTGCTCGGCATCCCCGAGCACAAGCTCCGGGTCATCGCCCCCGATGTCGGCGGCGGCTTCGGCACGAAGATCTTCCATTACGCGGAGGAAGCCTTCTGCACCTTCGCCGCAAGGGCGCTGAACCGGCCGGTGAAATGGACTTCCGACCGGGCCGAGGCCTTCATCTCCGACGCCCATGGCCGCGATCATGTGACGAAGATCGAACTGGCGCTGGACAAGGACGGGAAATTCCTCGCCCTTCGCACCGACACGCTGGCGAATATGGGGGCCTATCTCTCCACCTTCTCCACCTCGGTGCCGACCTGGCTGCATGGGACGCTGATGGCGGGGACCTATACGACGCCGCTGGTCTACTGCAATGTGAGGGCGATCTTCACCAACACCGTGCCGGTGGACGCCTATCGCGGCGCCGGGCGGCCGGAGGCGACCTTCCAGCTTGAGCGGGTGATCGACAAGGCGGCGCGGGAGCTGGGGATCGACCCGGTGGAGCTGCGCCGGCGGAATTTCATCCCCAAGGACGCCTTCCCCTATCAGACCCCGGTCGCGGTCGCCTATGACACCGGCGATTATCACGCCACGATGGACAAGCTGGAGGAACTGGCCGATTTCAAGGGCTTCGCCGCCCGAAGGGCCGAGAGCGCGAAGCGCGGCAAGCTGCGCGGGCTCGGGATCTGCTCCTATATCGAGGCCTGCGGCATCGCCCCCTCGCAACTCGTGGGCCAGCTCGGCGCCCGCGCCGGGCTTTACGAGAGCGCGACGGTGCGGGTGAACGCCGCCGGCGGCATCGTGGTGATGACCGGCAGCCACAGCCATGGGCAAGGCCACGAGACGACCTTTCCGCAGGTGATCGCCGACATGTTCGGCGTGCCGGAGGACATGGTGGAGATCGTCCATGGCGACACCGGGCGCGGCCCGATGGGCATGGGCACCTATGGCTCGCGCTCTCTCGCGGTCGGGGGTTCCGCCATGGTCAAGGCGGCGGAGAAGATCATCGCCAAGGCCAAGCGCATCGCCGCCCATCTGATGGAGGCGGCGGCCGAGGATGTCGAATTCGCCAATGGCGAATTCACCGTGGCCGGCACCGACAGGAAGATCGACTTCGCCTCGATCGCCCTCGCCGCCTATGTGCCGCATAACTACCCGCTGGAGAGCATCGAGCCGGGACTGGAGGAGACGGCCTTTTACGATCCCTCCAACTTCACCTACCCATCCGGCGCCTATGCCTGCGAAGTGGATGTGGACCCGGAGACCGGCGAGGTCGAGATCCTCGCCTTCACCGCGACCGATGATTTCGGCAATGTCATCAATCCGATGATCGTCGAGGGACAGGTGCATGGCGGCATCGCCCAGGGCGTCGGACAGGCGCTGCTGGAACATGCGGTCTATGACGACGAAGGCCAGCTCACCTCCGGCTCCTACATGGATTACGCCATGCCGCGGGCCGACGATCTGCCGAATTTCATCGTCGATCATTCCTGCCAGACCCCGTGCACCCATAACCCGCTCGGGGTGAAGGGCTGCGGCGAGGCCGGGGCGATCGGCTCGCCCCCCGCCGTGGTCAACGCGGTTCTGGACGCGCTGAACACAGGCGGGATCAAGGTGGCGCATATCGACATGCCGGTCAGCCCGGCCCGCGTCTGGTCGGCGATCCAGGCGGCGAAGTGAGGAGAGAGCCATGTATGATTTCAACTATGTGAAGGCCGGCTCCATCGCCGAGGCCGTGGCGGCGCTTCAGGCGGAGGACGCGCAGCCGATCTCCGGCGGGCAGACCCTGCTCCCGACGCTGAAGGCCCGGCTCGGCCAGCCCTCGGCGCTGGTGGATCTGAGCCGGATCGGGGAGATGAAGGGCGTCTCCGTCGGCGACGGCCGGATCAGGATCGGCGGCGCGACCACCCATCACCAGGTCGCCGAATCCGCCGATGTGAAAAGCGCGATCCCGGCGCTGGCCACGCTCGCCGGCCATATCGGCGATCCGGCGGTGCGCCACAAGGGCACGATCGGCGGTTCGGTCGCCAATAACGACCCTTCGGCCTGCTACCCCTCCGCCTGCCTCGCCCTCGGCGCGACAATCCACAGTTCGGGCGGAGATTTCGCGGCGGATGATTTCTTCCTCGGCATGTTCGACACCGCGCTGGAGGAGGGCCAGATCGTCACCGGCGTCAGCTTCCCGATACCGGAGGCGGCGAATTACCAGAAATTCCTCCAGCCAGCCTCGCGTTTCGCGCTGGTCGGCGTTTTCGTGGCGAAATTCGCCGACGGCGTCCGTGTCGCGGTCACCGGCGCTTCCGAAGGCGGCGTCTTTCGCTGGACCGCGGCGGAAGAGGCTCTTTCCGCGAATTTCTCGCCCGAGGCCACGCCGGACGCCCCCGAAGCCGAAGGCATGATCGGGGATCTCCACGGCTCGCCGGAATACCGGGCGCATCTGGTGAAGGTGATGACGAAACGCGCCGTCGCCGCCTGCTGACGCGCCAGGCGCCGGGCGCCCCGCGACCGGGGCGCCTGTGCCGGCCGCGCCAAACGCGGTAGAGAGCTTCGCATTCGCGATTCCATCCAGCGCGTCACGCTGTGGCCGGCCGTCAGGAAAGACAGTCCAATGCCGTCACCATCCCGACTCTGGCGGCGCTTGCGCCCGCTTCTCAGCCCGAAGGAACCCCTGCCGGAGGACCGCGCCGAAGGCCCGGCGTCGAGCGAACTCCCCTGGGCGCCGGGCGGGGCCAACACGATACAGGACCTGCTGGACCGCGAAGGCCTCCCCTGGCGGCTGAACCGCCGGGAATTGATCGAACGGTTCGGAGAGACAAGCCACCCCGCCTATCGCCGGGCGCAGATCCCGATCACGCCGGCGCCCTTCGGTCTTTCCGGGCTGATCTACCCGGTCTCGCCGGATGTCCATACCATGCCGCGCCCGGATGACGCGCCGCTGTCATTCAGCGGCTCGATCTGGATCGGGCGCGACCCGATGGCCAATCTTCGCCATGCGCATGCGCAGATCGCGGCGAAGCTCGGCCCGGCGCCGATCATACGGGCGAGCAACACCGTCTTTTCCCGCTGGACCGCAGGGCCGGCGCAACTCTCGCTGACCATATGGCCGAAGGAGTTGCAGACCTATCCGACAAGAAACGACGCGCATGCGCGCGACAAACGGCTGAAAACCGCCTGTTCGATCAGCATCGAGACCGGCTATCGCCGGAAGATGAGCGAGCAGGAAAGCGCCTGGCTCCGGAGCGCAGCCCCCCTGGCCGAGATTCGCGGCGCGAAAGCGCCGACGCTGACCGCGCTATGGGCCAGCCAACCCACGAGCGGAAACCGCGAATTCATGCGCGAGCCCCCCGCCGAAAGCGGGGATTTCCTTGGCCGGATCAGCCTCTCCGCCGATGGCGCGGCGCTGATCATCTGCGCCTGGCAACTCCATATCGTCCCTGTCGCGCGGATCGAGGCGCTGCAATTGCAAAAGGTGCGCCCGGCCAGGGGCGGCGGCGGGGCCTATCTCTCGCTCGTCTTTCAGCCCATGGGTTCCGACAGGGAAAGCTGTCTCACGCTCTCCGACGCCTTCGCCGAGATGGATGCGCTCGACGATCTGGCGGCGCGTCTGGGCGAGGCGCTCGACCGGCCGGTGCGCATCCCGGAACCGACGCTTGATTGCTGACGCCGCGCCGCCGCTCGGCGCGAAAACCCCGCCCGATCTTCCGACCGGGCGGGGCGTTTTTCATGGCTTCCCGTTCAATGCACCGTGGCCGCCGGCGGCTCCGCCCCCGGCCGCGCGCCATAGGGGCGGGCGACGCCGCCAATGGTGAGCCCGTCCTCGCCGGCGCTCACCTCCACGGTCTCGCCATCGCGGATCCCGCCGCCAAGGAGGGCCTCGGCCAGCGGGTCCTGAAGCGCCTTCTGGATCACCCGTTTCAGCGGGCGGGCGCCATAGACCGGGTCGTAACCCTTGTCGCCCAGCCAGCTTTTCGCCGCCTCGTCGAGCGAAAGCGCGATCTTGCGGGCCGCAAGCCGCGCCTCCAGCAGGCGAAGCTGGATCTCGACGATCCCGTCCATATCGGCCCGGCTCAGCCGGTCGAAAAGCACGATCTCATCCAGCCGGTTCAGGAATTCGGGCCGGAAATGCGCCCGGACCGCGCCCATCACCGCGCCTTCGGCCTGCCGGGCCGGGGCGCCTTCGGGCAGGGTCGAGAGCGCCTCGGAGCCGAGATTGGAGGTCAGGATCATCAGCGTGTTCCTGAAATCCACCGTCCGCCCCTGCCCGTCCGTCAGCCGCCCGTCATCGAGCGCCTGAAGCAGCACGTTGAAGACATCCGGATGCGCCTTTTCGACCTCGTCGAACAGCACCACCTGATAGGGCCGGCGGCGGACGGCTTCGGTCAGCACACCGCCCTCGTCATAGCCGACATAGCCCGGCGGCGCGCCGATCAGGCGGGAGACCGCGTGTTTCTCCATGAATTCCGACATGTCGATCCGCACCATGGCCTGATCGTCGTCGAAGAGAAACCCGGCCAACGCCTTGGTCAACTCGGTCTTGCCGACGCCGGTGGGGCCAAGGAACAGGAAGGAGCCGATCGGCCGGTTCGGATCGGAAAGCCCGGCCCGCGCCCGGCGCACGGCGTTGGAGACGGCGGTCACCGCCTCGCGCTGGCCGATGACCCGCCTGCCAAGCTCCTCCTCCATACGCAGGAGCTTGTCGCGCTCACCCTCCAGCATCTTGTCCACCGGCACGCCGGTCCAGCGGCTGACGACGGAGGCGACATGTTCGGGCGTCACCGCCTCCTCGACCATCACATCCTCGCTGTTTTCGGCGTCGCCCAGTTTCTTCTCCAGATCCGGGATCACGCCATAGGAAAGCTCGCCCGCGCGGGCGAGATCGCCCTCGCGCTTCGCCGTCTCCAGTTCGATCCGGGCGCGGTCCAGCTTCTCCTGCACCTCGCGGGCGCCGGCCAGCTTATCGCGCTCCGCCTGCCAGCGGGCGGTCATC
>JBKECG010000114.1:0-10524 GCA_047974395.1 Pikeienuella sp.
TTCACTCTTTTCCGGCCAGCATGACCAGACGAAAAGCTGTTTCCCGGTTTCTGCATCAAGCGGCAATATTGTCTCCTGATCGCCGATAGCGAATTCAAGCAGTGACTGTGTCAGGCCCTGCGCATCGGTAAAATCTGCTGAATTCAGCAGCGAGGCGCTGATTGTGGCGCCGCTGAATTCGGTTGATCTTAAAGACGCTCCCCTGAAGTCCGCCCCCTCCATCCGCGTCCATCTGAGGTTCGCCTCCTCCATCTGCGCCTTCCGGAGGTCCGCCCCCTCCATCTGCGCATGCCCGAGATACGCCCCCTCCATCCGCGCCTTCCGGAGGTCCGTCCCCTTCATCTTCGCCGTCCCGAGGTTCGCCCGCTCCAGACGCGCCCAACTGAGATCGGCTCCCTCCATCTGTGCCTCCTCGAGGTTCGCGTCCTCCAGACGCGCGCGGGTGAGGTTCGTCCCCTTCATCTTCGCCCACCTTAGGTACGCCCTTTCCATCCGCGCGCCGCCGAGGTCTGCGCCCTCCATCTGCGCCTCTTCGAGCTTCGCTCCCTCCATCCGTGCGTCGCTGAGGTCCGCGCCCTCCATCCGCGCCCAGCTGATGTCCGCCCCCTCTATCCGCGCCCCGGCGAGGTTCGCCCCCTCCAGACGCGCCCTACTGAGATCCGCTCCCTCCATCCGCGCCCGCCCGAGATTCGCGCCGGGGAGAAAGCTGCTGGCGAGCATCGCGCCGCGCAGGTCTTTTCCCCGGAGGTCGGGTTTGGCGAGAACGGAGAGATAATCCGCGCGCTGCGCGCTCCATTCCGACTGAAAGGCGCGTTCAGCGCCAGCGAAGAACCCGGCGCAGGAACGGGCCCAGCCGCCATCCAATGGCGAGAACGTTTTCGGCTCCGACGTATTTTCCCCACACCATTCCTTGCGCGCCGCGATCTGATAGGGCTCCGGGTTCTGGACGCAGAGATCCCAGGTCATGTCCCGCCGGTCGCACCATGCGCGGCGGGCGGCCAGTTCGGCGGTTTCGCGATCCATCCAGTTGGCGGGTTTCTCGGTCAGATGGGCGCCGGCGAGGTTCACATCGGAGAGAACCGATTGGATGCCGGAGATGGACTCGTCCTTGAATGGGGTTTCCGGATCATCTTCGCCAAATGCGCGTGTCGTAAGGAACCGGGGCAGGGCCGCGCGATGGCGCGCCAATCTCTCGGCGGCGCTCTCGCGTATGAGTTGTTCGAAGCTGATGCGGTTGCTGCTGATCTCGATGGCCAGCTTCCCGAAATACCCTTCGATTCCGCCTTCGGTCCTGATCCAGGCGAAACCGAACACGAGGATCGAAAGCAGAATGAACGGATAGCGGAAGCGGGCCATCCGCCACATGAATCGCGTATCGCGCCCGAAATCCCGCCGCCCGACCCGCACCCGCGCCGCCAGCAGGCCCGACAGCCCGACCCAGATCGCAAAAAGCAGGGCGAAGGCGGTCAGCAGGCTGAGCCATTCGTTCCGCGCCGGGAAGGATTGCAGCAGCGCATAGCCGAGCACCAGCCAGCCGAAACCCCAGGTCAGCGCCACGCAGATCACCGCGGAAACCCAGCGCAACGCCCGTTTCGGCGCCGCGCCCTCGCCCCGCCGCATCAGCAGCGCCGCGTCCGAAACCAGCCAGGGGTGGATCCGCTCCCCCAGCGGGTCGCCCTAGATCTTCGCCGGAGCGCGGCCCAATGCGTCCCAGAGCTTCATCAGGTGGAAATGGAAACAGGTGTAGATCGACGCGGTAAGCAGCGGCGCGGCCCAGAAGAAGATGTCAGTCGGCATCGAGGCGCCGATCAGCGGCAGCGCCGTCCGCCGGTCATGGGTGTAGAAATCCGCGTCCGTCACCCCCATCAGGGTTACGCCGACAAAGGCGAGAAGGCCGAGAAGCGCGAACCATGTCGCGCGGGCGTTGGCGCTGATCGCTTCGATCCGGGAAATGGCCGTGTCGGCGTCCCATTCCTCGACTCCGCCCTTGAGGATGACTTTATCGTCAATCTCGCCGGGATTTAACTGCGTGTAATCCATACATGAAATCTATCGCGACAAGGGTTACGCCGCGCAAGAAAAAAAGGCGCGACCGAAGCGCGCCTTCTTCTCTTCGTCTTCCAGCGCCCTTCAGCGCGTCTCCACCTCGGCGTAATCGCGGGTGGTGGCGCCGGTGTAGAGCTGGCGCGGGCGGCCGATCTTCTGCACCGGGTCCTCGATCATCTCCTTCCACTGCGCGATCCAGCCCACGGTGCGGGCCAGCGCGAAGATCGGGGTGAACATCGAGGTCGGGAAGCCCATCGCGTCGAGGATGACGCCGGAATAGAAGTCCACATTCGGGTAGAGCTTCTTCTCGATGAAATAGTCGTCTTCGAGCGCGATCTTCTCCAGCTGCTTGGCGACCTGGAGCGCGGGATTGTCCTCGATGCCGAGAAGGCCGAGCACCTCGTCCGCGCTCTCCTTCATCACCTTCGCGCGCGGGTCGAAATTCTTGTAGACCCGGTGGCCGAAGCCCATCAGGCGGAAGGGGTCGTTCTTGTCCTTCGCCCGGGCGATGAATTCGGGGATGCGGTCGGGCGTGCCGATCTCGCGCAGCATCTCCAGGCAGGCCTGATTGGCGCCGCCATGCGCCGGACCCCAGAGACAGGCGACCCCGGCGGCGATGCAGGCGAAGGGATTGGCCTGGCTGGAGCCGGCCAGCCGCACCGTGGAGGTGGAGGCGTTCTGCTCATGATCCGCATGCAGGGTGAAGATACGGTCCATCGCCCGGCTGAGGATCGGATCCACCACGTAATTCTCGCAGGGCGTGGCGAAGCACATGTGGAGGAAGTTCGACGCATAGTCGAGATCGTTGCGCGGATAGATGAAGGGCTGGCCGATGGAGTATTTATAGGCCCAGGCGCAGATCGTCGGCAGTTTCGCGATCAGCCGCAGGGTCGCGACCTCCCGCTGCCAGGCGTCGTTGATGTCGGTGGAATCGTGATAAAAGGCCGACATCGCGCCGACCACGCCGCAGACCACCGCCATCGGATGCGCGTCGCGGCGGAAACCGCGATAGAAATACTGCATCTGCTCGTGCAGCATCGTATGCCGCGTCACCCGGCTTTCGAAATCCTCAAGCTGCTGGGCGGTTGGCAATTCCCCGTAAAGCAGGAGATAGCAGACCTCCAGATAGTGGCTTTTCTCGGCGAGCTGGTCGATCGGATAGCCGCGATAGAGCAATTCGCCCTTGTCGCCGTCGATGAAGGTGATGTCGGAGAAACAGGCCGCCGTCGAGGTGAAGCCCGGATCATAGGTGAAGGCCCCAGTCTGCTTGTAGAGCGAGCCGACATCAATCACATCGGGGCCGGTGGAGCCCGAGAGAATGGGAAGATCATAGCTCTTCCCCTCGATCGTCAGCGTGGCCTTGCGATTGGTTTCAGGCATGATGTCCCCTGTCTGGCGGCGGACGCCGCTGATGAATGTTCGCGCCGGAAACGGCGCGGCGTTGGAGCGGGTCAGATCGCCTGATCCGACAGCCGCGCGAGGCTTTCCTCCCTGCCGAGCGTGACCAGCACGTCGAACACCCCCGGAGACGTGGCCCGTCCGGTGAGGGCGGCGCGCATGGGCTGCGCGACTTTGCCGAGTTTCAAACCTTCTTCATCCGCGAAGGCGCGGGCCTGAATTTCCAGCGCCCCAGCTTGCCAATCGGTAGCATTGCGCAGGCGCACGGTCAATCTGGAGAGGCGCGCGCGGGCCTCGGAATCCAGCAGTTTTTCGGCTTTTTCATCAAGGGAAAGCGGTCGATCAGCCAGTATATAATAAGCAGAATCAAGTAATTCCACCAATGTCTTTGCGCGTTCCTTCAGGCCGGACATGGCCTCCCGCAATGATGCGCGTTTGGTCGCTGCGGCGATGGGGCGCTGTTGCAGCGCAGCGAGATCGAGCGCGGCTTTGGTCAGGGCGTCGTCATCGCTCGCGCGCATGTGTCGGCCGTTGAGATTCTCCAGCTTGGCGAAATCGAACCGCGCGGCCGACCGGCCGACCTGCGGCAGGTCGAACCATTCCAGCGCCTCTTCGGTGGTGAAGAACTCGTCATCGCCATGCGACCAGCCGAGCCGGGCCAGATAGTTGCGCATCGCCTCCGGCAGATAGCCCATCTCGCGATAGGCCTCGGCCCCGAGCGCGCCATGGCGTTTGGAGAGCTTGGCGCCGTCCGGCCCGTGGATAAGCGGGATATGGGCGAAGACCGGCGGCGCCCAGCCGAGCGCGCGATAGATCAGCGTCTGCCGCGCGGCGTTGGTCAGGTGATCGTCGCCGCGGATCACGTGGGTGACGCCCATGTCGTGATCATCCACCACCACCGCATGCATATAGGTCGGCACGCCATCCGAGCGCAGCAGGATCAGGTCGTCCATCTGTTCGGCGGCGAAGACCACCTCGCCCTGGACCTGATCGTCGATGCGGATCTCGCCTTCGCGCGGGGCCTTCAGGCGGACCGTATATGGGGCGTCGGGCCAGTCCTCCGGCCCCTTGTCGCGCCAGGGGGAATGGAAAAGCGGCGGGCGGCCGGCTTCGCGCGCGGCCTCGCGGGCGGCGGCGATCTCCTCCTGCGTCGCGAAGCAGCGATAGGCGCCGCCGGAGGCCAGCATCTCCTCGGCCGCCTCGCGGTGGCGGGCGACGCGGGAGAACTGGCTGACAGCCTCCCCATCCCATTCGAGGCCGAGCCATTTCAGCCCCTCATGGATCGCCTCGGTCGCCTCCGGCGTGGAGCGGGCGCGGTCGGTGTCCTCAATGCGGAGCAGGAACTTCCCCCCGCGCCCTCGCGCGTAGAGCCAGTTGAAAAGCGCGGTGCGCGCGCCGCCGATATGGAGATACCCCGTCGGCGACGGCGCGAAACGGGTGACGATCTGCCGGGGCGGCGTTCCGGCCGGAGCTGCGGTCATGATGTGGTCCCGCTGAATGGAAAAACATGGCGCCGGAAAGGCGGGGCCTTTATGGCTTGCGCCGGGAGTAAGGACAAGTCGGAGGGCTTATGCGGCGCCTCGCGAGGCTTTGGCTGGACGAGAGGCCCGCCCTGTCGCTCTGGACCCCGGTCCTTGTCGGGCTGGGCGTGCAGATCTATTTCTGGTCGCCGGTGGAGCCCCCGAGCTGGGTTTTCACGCTGGCGCTGGCGGGGCCGGTGTTGATCTGGACGCTGTTCTGGCGGGCGTTGGAGCCTGTCAGCATGCTCGGCGCGGCGCTGCTGCTGATCGCGATCGGCTTTTGCGCGGCCGGCGCGCGCGAGCGGGTCGTCGCCGCGCCGGCGCTCTCCGCCTCCATGGATGCGACGGTGGAGGGGGTGATCCGCGAGATCACCCGTTCGGCCGCGGGGCGGCCGCGGCTGGTGCTGGACCGGCTGGTCATTTTCGGGGTGGAGATGAACGCGACGCCCGAGCGGGCGCAGGTTTCGTTGCTGAGCGAACGGCATCTTGAAGGGCTGAAGCCGGGGATGCGGGTCTCGATCTTCGCCCGGCTCGGCCCGCCGGGCGGACCGGTGGAGCCGGGCGGTTTCGACTACCGGCGCGACGCCTGGTTCAAGTCGCTGGGCGCTGTCGGCTATTCGCGCGGCGCCCCCGTCGTGATCGAGGCCGAGGGCGCGCCGGGCTTCCTGCGCCGCTTCTCGCTCGGGGTCGCGGCGTTGCGCGCGGATATCTCCGCCGCGATCAGGGCGCGGCTGCCGGGGGAGACCGGCGGCTTCGCCGCGGCGGTGAGCGTCGGCGATCGCGCCGCCGTGGACGAGAAGGCGAACGAGGCGCTGCGGGTCTCCAGTCTCGCGCATCTTCTGGCGATATCGGGGTTGCATATGGGGCTGGTCGCCGGGCTGGTCTTCGGGGCGACGCGGCTTGCGCTCGCGGCGATTCCCCATACCGCGCGGCGCTGGCGCACGAAGCGCGTGGCGGCGGTGGTCGCGCTGGTCGCGGCGACGCTTTATCTTTTGCTTTCCGGCGCTTCGGTCGCGACCCAGCGGGCCTATGTCATGGCGGTGGTCGCCCTTGTCGCGGTGATCATCGGCCGGCCGGCGATCAGCCTGCGCGCGCTGGGGGTCGCGGCGCTGCTGATCCTGCTGCTCCGGCCCGAGAGCCTTGTGCATGTCGGGTTCCAGATGTCCTTCGCCGCGACCGCCGCGCTGATCGCCGGGTTCGAATATGCGCGCGAGCGCGGCTGGTCGGCGCGGATCGGCGGCAGTTTGGGCGGGCGGATCGCGGGCTATGTCGTCGCGCTCGCCGCGACCAGCATTCTCGCCGGGCTCGCGACCGCGCCCTTCGCCGCCTATCATTTCAATCGTGTCGCGAATTACGGGCTGCTGGCCAATCTGGCGGCGATGCCGGCGATGGGGTTCTGGGTCGCGCCTTCGGGGCTGGCGGCGGCGGCGCTGGCGCCCTTCGGGCTGGAGGGATGGGCGCTTCAGGTCATGGGCCGGGGGATCGACGCGATCATGGCGGTGGCGCGATTCGTCGCCGGGCTGGACGGGGCGGCGCGCGGGGTCGCCGCGCCCCTTCCGGCGGCGATGACGCTGCTCACGGCGGGGGGGCTCGGGCTCTGCCTCGGCCGGCGCGGGTTTCGCCGGTTGGGCGCGGGGCTGGCGGCGGCGGGGCTGCTGCTCTGGGCTGCGGTGGATGCGCGGCCCGAAATGCTGATCGCGCCCGAGGGGCGGCTGATGGGAGTGATCAGCCCGGATGGCGAGGGCAGGGCGCTCGACCATGCGCGGGGGCGGTCCTATGCGGCGCGGAACTGGCTGCAACGCGACGGCGATGTCGCCGATCAGGAGGCGGCGGCCGCGCGCCCCGGCTTCGCGCCTGTTTACGAGGGCTACGCCGCCACGCTCTCAAATGGCTGGCGCGTCGCCAGCGTGCTGGCGCGGCGGCCAGAGCCGCAGCGGCTTTCGGCGCTCTGCGGGGACAGGGTGCTGCTGCTGGCCCCTCATGCGGAGATGACCCCGATCGGCCCCTGCCAGGCGCTGATCGGTGAAAACCTCACCCATCTCGGCGCATTGGCGGTCGAGGCGGATGGCGAGGATATCGCGATCAGATCCGCGCTCAGGGAGGCTGGCCGACGCCCCTGGACCGAAGCCGCGGGGCGGAATGAACGCGCGCGCGTCGGCCTCATCGCGGAATAGCGCCCACGGATTCAGGCCGGGGGCGGCGCGCGCTCAATAGGTGCGGATCAGTCCGACCATCCGGCCCTGGATCTTTACCTGCCGGGCGTCGTAGCGCTGTGTTTCATAGGCGGGATTGGCGGCGATCAGCTCGACGGCGCGCCCGTCGCGGCGCAGGGTCTTCAGCGTCGCTTCCTGATCCTCGACCAGGGCGACGACGATATCGCCGTCATTGGCCTGATCCTGACGGCGCACCACGACGATATCGCCCTCGAAGATGCCGGCGTTGAGCATCGAATCGCCCTTCACCTCCAGCGCGTAATGCTGCGCCCGCGGCGAGAGCATGGCGCGGGGGACGGTGACATGGTCGATCGTGTGCTCCAGCGCCTCGATCGGCGAGCCGGCGGCGATCCGGCCGACAAGCGGGACCGAGCCGGCGTCGCTGTCGATCATCGCCGCGGGTTCGGGGCGCGGGCGGAAATCATGGCGGATGACATTGGCCCCGCCGCCGGAGGCAGGCTCCATCCCTTCCGGCAGTTTGATGATCTCGATCGCGCGGGCGCGATGGGCGAGCCGGCGGATGAAGCCGCGCTCCTCCAGCGCGGTGATCAGCCGGTGGATGCCGGATTTGGAGCGCAGGTCGAGCGCCGCCTTCATCTCGTCGAAGGAGGGAGAAACCCCATCCTTGCGGACGCTTTCGTGAATGAACTTCAGAAGATCGAGCTGCTTGCGCGTCAGCATTGCCGGCTTCCCCTCGCTGTTTTCAGCGTTCTATAGATGTTCCCCTTTTGTGTCAAGCCGTTCTCAATGTCGCGCCGTTCAGCGGAAACTGCTGAAGCGGAGCGCGGCGCGGGTTTCGGAGGCGAATTCCCGCCGCGCCAGCATCGCCGTGGTCAGGGTGGTCGAAACCGCCAGCGCGATCGGGCCGAGCAGCCAGGCGAGAAGCGCCAGCGCGAAATAGAGCGCGCGCAGCCCGGCGTTGAAATTCCGCCCGGCGATCCGGTTGAGCGCGGCGGCGCGGGCGGCTTCGCGCTCGATCTCCTCCTCGGCGTCCTCCTCGCGGTCTCCGGGCATGGCGCCCATGACGATGGCGCAATAGCCGAAGATCCTGACCGACCAGATGAATTTCAGAAAGGCGTAGACGAGCACCCCGATCAGGATCAGCGTCTTGCCCTGCTGCGCGGCGCGGGGCGCCTCCAGCCCGCCGGCGACGCTGATGGCGACCGATTCCAGCAGCTCCATCTGCCCCAGAAGCGCCACCGCGCCGCCAAGCGCGAAGATGGTCATCGAGGCGAGAAAGGTCGCGCTGTTCCTCAGCGTCGCCAGCAGGGTGATGTCGGTCACCCGCACCTCCCGCCGCGCGGCGCGGCGCATCCATAACATGCGATAGGCGGCGACCATCTCTCCGGTCGCGAGCCAGGCTTTGGGGTGGTGGTTGACCATCCGCCCCGTCGCCCAGAAGGCGATGGCGAACCAGGCGAGCGCGCTCGCGTCCCAGAGTGTGAAAGGGCCGAGCCAGTGGGCGTATTCGTTCATCATCGCGCGAGATTGCCCTGCGTTCCGCCCTTCCACAATGGGCCGATTGGTCATAGGACAGGATCAGTAGGGAGCGCCCGAGGAGCTTGTACCGATGGAGATGCCGGAGCCGGACCGAAGGGTCCTCGCGGATCGCGACCGGATCGTCGCCAGGCTGGAGGCGGCGCTGCCCGAAGGCGCGGTGATCTCCGCCCCCGAAGAAGTCCGGGTCTATGAATGCGACGCGCTCACCGCCTATCGCTGCCCGCCGCTGGCCGCCGTCCTGCCGGGCTCCACCGAAGAGGTCGCCGCCGTTCTGAGGATCTGTCACGAGATGGGCGCGCCGGTGGTGCCGCGCGGCTCCGGCACCTCGCTCGCCGGCGGGGCGCTGCCGACGGCGGATTGCGTGATCCTCGGCGTCGCGCGGATGAACCGGGTGCTGGAGACAGATTACGCCAATCGCTTCATCCGGGTCGAGACCGGACGCACCAATCTTTCCGTCACCGGCGCGGTGGAGGCGGACGGGTTCTTTTATGCGCCCGATCCCTCCAGCCAGCTCGCCTGCGCCATCGCCGGCAATGTGGCGATGAACTCGGGCGGGGCGCATTGCCTGAAATACGGGGTCACCACCAATAACCTGATGGGCGTCACGCTGGTGACGATGGAGGGCGAGGTGCTGGAGATCGGCGGGCCATGGCTTGACGCCGGCGGGCTCGATCTTCTCGGGGTGATCTGCGGCTCGGAAGGGCAGCTGGGCGTCGTGACCGAGGCGACGCTGCGGATACTGGCGAAGCCCGAGGGCGCGCGACCGATCCTGCTGGGCTTCGATTCCAACGAGGTTGCGGGGGCCTGCGTGAGCGACATCATCCGCGCCGGCGTGCTGCCGGTCGCGATCGAATTCATGGACCGCCCCTGCATCCGCGCCTGCGAAGCCTTCGCCAGGGCCGGCTATCCCGATGTCGAGGCGCTGCTGATCGTCGAGGTCGAAGGCGCCGAGGCGGAGATCGACGACCAGCTCGCGAAGATCCGCGCCATCGCCGAGGCTCACGCCCCGCGCGAGATGCGCGAGAGCCGGAGCGCCGAGGAAAGCGCGCTGATCTGGAAGGGGCGGAAAGCCGCCTTCGGGGCCATGGGCCAGATCGCCGATTACATGTGCCTCGACGGCACCATCCCGGTCTCCGCCCTGCCGCAGGTGCTGAACCGGATCGGCGAGATGAGCCGCGAATTCGGCCTCGATGTCGCCAATGTCTTTCATGCCGGCGACGGCAACATGCACCCGCTGATCCTCTTCGACGCCAACAAGCCCGGCGATCTGGAGACCTGCGAGGCTTTCGGGGCCGAGATCCTGAAACTTTGCGTCGAGGTCGGCGGCTGCCTGACCGGCGAGCATGGCGTCGGCGTCGAGAAGCGCGATCTGATGCTGCACCAGTATTCCCCCGGCGATCTGGAGGCGCAGTTGCGGGTGAAGGACGCCTTCGATCCGAAATGGCTGCTGAACCCGGCCAAGGTCTTCCCGATCCATGTCACCGCGCCGCGGCGCGAGGCGGCCTGATGCTGGACGCGGCCTATACCGGCGCCGAGGCGGCGCTGGCGGCGGAGATCCGCGCCGCCCATGATGAAGGCGCGCCGCTGGAGATCGTTGGCGGCGGCACGCGTCGGGGGCTCGGCCGGCCGGTGGCGGGGAGGGCGCTTTCCACGGCGGGGCTGAGCGGGATCTCCCTCCATGAGCCCGGCGCGCTGACCCTTGTCGCCGGCGCCGGCACGCCTCTGGCCGAGATCGAGGCCACGCTCGCCGCCGCCGGCCAGCGGCTCCCCTTCGAGCCGATGGACCATCGTAGGCTCCTGGGCTCGGCCGGAGAGCCGACCATCGGCGCCGTCGCCGCGCTCAACAT
>JBKECG010000152.1:0-5383 GCA_047974395.1 Pikeienuella sp.
CGCCGCCGCGGCCGACGCCTTTCGCGTGGAATACGAGAAAGTCCCGCGCGAGGATGGCGATTACACCATGAACCACGAAGCCGGGGTTTTCCTGTTCCGCCCCGACGGGCGCTTCGGCGGAATCATCGACTTTCACGAGGACCGGGCCTTCGCCCTGCCGAAAATCAGGCGGATACTGGGCTGAGCGTGGTCAAACCGCCGCGCCGGATGGACATCGCCCTTCCGGGCGCCTAGCTATCGGCCATGATCCGCTTCGCCATGATCATCGTCGCCATCCTGTCGCTGGGCCTCGCGCCCTATGCGGCGGCGGCGCATGGCGCCGGCATGGCCGCGATGCAGATCGGGGCGCGGATCGCGGTGGATCAGGGGGCGGCCCATGACATGGGCGCCGCCATGGACCCGACGGCCCCCTGCGGCCAGCAGGGCGATTGCGCGATGGGCGGGCCTGTCTGCGCCTCGGTCTGCGCCGGTCTGACCGCCATCGACCCGGGCGCGCCCCTCATGGCCGCCGCGCCGCCGCGCAAGCTTCCGGCGCCCCTGTCGATCCCGCTCCGCAAGGGCGCCGCCCCGCCGCTGGGCGAGCGGCCGCCGAAGACCCGTCTCCTCTGAACCCCGCGCGCCGCGGCGCGCGATCCACGGATTTCGGAACGGAGGCCGATGCGCCTCCATGGAGACGAACATGACCATTCTCACCAGACGCGGCTTTCTGGCCGCAGGCGTCGCCGCATCGGCGATGACGCAGTTTCCGCGCGCCGGCGCGGCGCAAGACCCGGCCCTGCGGCTTCGCGCCGAAACGCGGGTGCTGGATATCGACGGGCGCGCGGCTGCGGTCTGGGGCCTTTCCGGCCCCGGCGGGCAGGGGCTGACGCTCGATCCCGGACAGCGATTTCGCGTCGATCTGACCAATGATCTGCCGGAGCCGACGCTGATCCACTGGCACGGCCAGATCCCGCCCAACGCGCAGGATGGCGTTCCCGACATGCCGCGCCCGAAGCTCGCCCCCGGCGAGACGCGCGGCTATGATTTCGCGACCATTCCGGGCACGTTCTGGATGCACGCCCATATCCCGCTGCATGAGATGCGTCTTCTGGCCGCGCCGCTGATCGTGCGCAGCGAGGCTGATCTCGCCGCCGACCGGCAGGAGGTGGTGATGTTCCTGCATGATTTCGCCTTCGCGCCCCCCGAGGAGGTGATGGCCGAGATCGCCGGGGGCGGCCACGCCGCGCCGGATCAGGGCCCCATGCCGGGCATGGGGCATGGGGCCATGCCCGGCATGGCGATGGATCTCAACGATTACGAATGGGACGCCTATCTCGCCAATGACCGCACCATCCGGGACCCGGAGGCGACGCGGGTCGAGCGCGGCGGCCGGGTGCTGCTGCGCATCGTCAACGCCGCCGCCGCGACCGTGTTCCGGATCGACACCGGCGGGCTGGAGGCCCGGCTGGTCGCGGTGGACGGCCATGGCGTCGCGCCGGTCGCCGGCGCGCGTTTCGGCGTCGCCATGGCGCAAAGGCTGGATCTGGAGATCGACCTGCCCGGCGAGGGGGCATGGCCGATCCTCGCGCTCCGCGAAGGCGGACGCGAGCGCGCGGGGCTGATCCTCGCCACCGCCGGCGCGGAGGTGCGGAAGATCGCGCCCGTCTCCGACGCGCCCGCGCCCGCCTTTGACCGGGATCTGGCGCAGGAATCGCGGCTCTCCGCGCTCAACCCGCCGCCGGCGCGAAAGGCGGAGCGCCGCCATGTGGCGATGCTCGGCGGCGCGATGCGGCCCTATCGCTGGACCATCAACGGCCAGGTCTGGGGCGAGCATGTCCCGCTGGAGGCCCGTTCAGGCGAGCGGGTGGAGATCGCCTTTCACAACATGTCGATGATGAGCCATCCGATGCATCTCCACGGCCATGTCTTTCAGGTGGTGGAGCTGAACGGGCGGCGCTTCGGCGGGGCGATGCGCGACACGCTCCATGTGCCGCCGATGTCGATGGCGACCGTGGCGCTGGACGCCGGCGAGGCCGCGCGCTGGATGCTGCATTGCCACCACATGCCGCATCTGGAAAGCGGGATGATGACGGAATTCGCCGTCACGCCGGCTTGAGGACGGGGGGGCGAGGGCTGACCTCGCCCCCCCGAGCCTTACGCGCCGCGCAGGAGCCGCGCGCGCATTTTCGGCACGCGCCCGATCTCCAGCCCGGTGAAGACATGCATGGTGTTCAGATCCCGGTCCACGACCGCATGATCCGAAACCCAGCCCCCCATCGCCAGATAGGCGCGCAGAAGCGGCGGCAGCTTCGCCATCGCCGCCTTCAGGTCGGGCTTGCGGCGCAGAAGCCGCGCGAAGGGGAAGGTCAGCGGCGCCTTCACCCGCGGCAGCCAGCGTTTCGGGGCCAGATGCCTCGCCTTCAGCAAGGCGAAAGCGTCCATATGCGCCTCGGCCTCCGCGCCCATGAAGCTGGAGCAGCCGAAAAGCATCTCGACCCCCCGCGCATCGACATAGGCCGCCATGGCGGTCCAGGCGACCCGGATCACGTTCGGATCGCGCCGCCAGTCGGGATGGACGCAGAAGCGCCCCATCTCCATCATCGGCGCCGGATAGTCGCGCAACCCGCCGAGATCGTAATGGCGGGCCGAATAGGTCCGGTCGATCTCCGCGCCCGAGCTTAGCGGCATGATCCGGTAACAGCAGACGAGGCGGCCGGAGACGGTCTCCTCGATCAGCACATGTTCGCAAAGCGCATCCAGATCGTCCGCATCCAGCCCCTGCGCCCCCTCGGTCGCCAGGCCCCGGCTCTCGATGAAGCCGAGATGGCGCAGGCGCTGCGCCGCCTCCAGATCCGCAGGGCCGATGGCCAGTCGCGCCCGGTAGGCGCCGCGCTCGAATGGTGTCATCTGTCGGTCTCTCTCAAGACTGTTTCAGCGTCCCCTTCGTCCCATTATATGGAGACGCAAGACAGAAACGTGACGTGAGACGGGAGAAAAATTTCTCATGACCAAGATCGTGAAGTCAGACGCGGAATGGCGCGCCGCGCTCGACCCCGAAACCTATCGCGTCACCCGCAGGGCCGGCACCGAGCCGCCGGGCAGCCATCCCGGCTTTCCGAAGGCCGCCGGCACCTTCCGCTGCGCCTGCTGCGACGCGCCGCTTTTCGACGCCGGGACGAAATATGAAAGCGGCTGCGGCTGGCCCAGCTTCTACGCCCCGATCGAGGAAAGCGCGGTGGAGGAGAAGGAGGACCTGAGCCACATGATGCGCCGGACGGAGGTGCTCTGCACCCGCTGCGACGCCCATCTCGGCCATGTCTTTCCCGACGGGCCGCGCCCGACCGGGCTGCGCTACTGCATGAACGGCGTCGCGATGAAATTCGAGCCGGAGGCGGAGTAGGACCGCTTTTCTCCGGCCCCGCTCAGGCCTCCGCCGTCACCACCCAGGCGGCGGCCTTCGCCATCACCCGGCCGCGCGCGGCCCTGGCCCGGATCGCCTCCGCGACCGCCGCTTCGGCCTTTTTCCGCGCAGCTTCCGGCGCGTCGCGCAGCCGGCTCGCCAGCGGGCCGATCTCCATCGCGAAGGCGATCGCCGCGGCGATGCGGTCGCCGCCGTGATCCGCCTCCATCCCCGCGCCCAGTTCGGCCTCGATATCGACAGGCGCCCAGGCGACGCGGCGCCAGCCGGCGCGCGCCAGCATCGGGGCGAAGCTCTCCTCCGGGATCGACCAGGCGAAAGGGCCGGGCGCGCCGCGAATCGCCGGCGGCTGCGGCGGCAGATGCGGTTTGGCGGCAGCGAGCGGCAGCATCGCCCATTCGTTCTCCTTCGGCGCGCGCCAGCAGGCGATGGAGAGCCGCCCGCCGGGGGCCATCGCCCGGCGCAGATGCGCGTAAGCCGCGCCCGGATCGTCGAAGAACATCGCCCCGAACTGGGAGAAGAGCGCGTCCATCGGCGCGCCGAACCGGGCGTTGGCGGCGTCGGCCAGCAGGAAGCCGGCGCTGCGCGCCCCGCCCTTCGCCGCCGCCCGCCGCATCGCCGCCAGCCGGATCAGGTCGGGCGAGACATCGACCCCGAGCGCCGTCGCGCCCCGCCGCGCCAGCGCCAGGGTGCTGGCCCCGCCGCCGCAGCCGAGATCGAGAACCCGCTTGCCGGCGATATCGCCAAGCCTGTCCATCGCCGCCGCGCCAAAAGGGCCGAGCAGCCGCTCCATGATCGAGGATCGGCGCGCCCATTTCTCACCGAGCGCGCCGCGCCAGTCCGCTATCTCCGCCATTTGTCGCGCTCCCGTTTCGCTCATTGCCGAGAGGCCAGCCTATCCGATAGGACTGCGCCATGCCTCATGCTCTTTTCCGCGCCGCGCACGCCTGGGTCTTCGACCTCGACAATACGCTTTATCCGCCCTCGGCGCGGCTCTTCGATCAGATCGAGGTGAAGATGACCGCCTATGTGATGCGCGTCGCCGGGGTGGACCAGGCCGAGGCGAATCGCCTGCGGGCGCGCTACTGGCGCGAATACGGCACCACGCTGGCCGGGCTGATGAAGATCCATGGCGCCGACCCCCTGCCCTATCTGGACGATGTCCACGATATCGACCTCTCGCATCTGACGGCGGACGCCGCGCTCGGCGCGGCGATCGCGGCGCTGCCCGGGCGCAAGATCGTCTACACCAACGGCTCGCGCGGCCATGCCGACCGGGTGCTGAAGGCGCGGGGGCTGGAGCGGCTTTTCGACGCGCGCTACGGGGTGGAGGACGCCGGCTTCACGCCCAAGCCCGAACGCGCGGCCTTCGAGCGGGTCTTCGCCGCCGACGGGCTCAGCCCCGAAGGGGCGGTGATGGTGGAGGACGACCTGCGCAATCTCGCCCAGCCCCGCGCCATGGGCATGCGCACGCTCTGGGTGACGGAGGAGAACGGGCCGGGCGAGCATGCCGACGCCCATACCGGCGATCTGGCCGGATTTCTGCAAATGGTGAGTGGGAAATGACGATGCGTCTGTTCGGCCTGAAAAACTGCGACACCTGCCGCAAGGCGCTGAAGGAGCTGGAGGCGGCCGGGCGCGCGGTCGAATTCGTCGATATCCGCGAAAGCGCGGCGGAGGCGGATTTCAAACGCTGGCTGGACGCCGCCGGGGCCGGGGCGCTGATCAACCGCCGCTCCACCACATGGCGCGGGCTGGACGAGACCGCGCGCGCGGCGGCGGAGGGGCCGGGCGCGCCGGCGCTGCTCGCGGCCAACCCCGCGCTGGCCAGGCGCCCGGTGATCGAGAATGCGGGCGCGGTCCAGGTCGGCTTGGACGCGAAGACCCGCGCCTCGGTGCTCTGTGATGGGTGAGGGGGTCGATATCCTGATCGCCGGCGGCGCCGTGGCCGGCCTGAGCGCGGCGCCGGCCTTCGCCGCCGAGGGC
>JBKECG010000166.1:0-1873 GCA_047974395.1 Pikeienuella sp.
GTCTGTCAGGCCGCGAACGACAACGACCCCGCTCAGGTGGTCGTGTCCGGCCACCGGGCGGCGGTGGAGCGTGCGGTGGAGATCGCCAAGGGTCGCGGCGCACGGCGGGCGGTGATGCTGCCGGTCTCCGCCCCGTTCCACTGCGCTTTGATGCAGCCCGCCGCCGACCGCATGGCGGAGGCGCTGGCGGATGTGGCAATCGCGGCGCCCCGCGCGCCGGTGGTCAGCAACGTTTCGGCGCAGGCCGAGACCGATCCGGAGCGCATTCGCGCCCTGCTGGTGGAGCAGGTCACCGGTTCCGTCCGCTGGCGCGAGAGCGTGATCTGGATGACGGAGCAGGGTATAAACGAGTTCTGGGAGGTCGGTGCGGGCAAGGCCCTGTCGGGCATGATCCGCCGCATCGCACGAGACGCTGACACGCGGGCCATCGCGAGCCCGGCGGACATAGAGATGGCCACGAAGGAGGCGGGATGACGCTGGATGGCAAGACGGCGCTGATTACCGGGGCGTCGGGCGGCATCGGCGGCGCGGTCGCCGAAACGCTCCACGCGCTTGGTGCCACGGTTGGTCTGTCGGGCACGCGCGAGGGACCGCTGGAGGAACTTGCGGGACGTATGGGCGAAAGGGCACATGTGCTGCCCTGCGACCTGACCGATCCGGCCTCTGTCGCCGCGCTGATCAGGCGCGCGGGGGAGGAGATGGGCGGCGTCGACATCCTTGTCAACAATGCCGGACTGACCCGCGATCAGTTGCTGATGCGGCTGTCGGACGAGGACTGGGCGGCGGTGGTGCGCGTCAACCTCACGGCCGTCATGGAACTGAGCCGGGGCGTCCTGCGGGGAATGATGAAGGCCCGCTGGGGACGCATCGTCAATATCACCTCGGTTGTGGGGGCCGTTGGCAATGCGGGCCAGACGAACTACGCTGCGACCAAGGCAGGCGTCGTCGGCATGTCCAAGAGCCTCGCGCTGGAGGTGGCGAGCCGCGGAATCACCGTGAACTGCGTCGCGCCGGGTTTCATCGCGACTGCGATGACCGACAAGCTGACGGACGTGCAGAAGGAAGGGATTCTGACGTCGATCCCGATGGCACGCCTGGGCGACCCGCACGACGTGGCCGAAGCGGTGGCCTATCTCAGCGGGCCGGGTGCGTCATATGTGACGGGCACGGTCCTGCATGTGAACGGCGGGATGGCAATGCCATGAACGGAGGTGCGTTTCGGTTTGCGCTGCCGGACCGATATGCTATAGGCGGCGGACCCTGCGGCCTTCGGGCCGGTTTCGGCCTAAAAATGCGAGTAGCTGCTACGGTTTACGGGAGCCGGTCGGCTAGGGACGAGAACTGCGGGCAAAGATCCCGGTCAACGTGAGGACAATACATGAGCGACATTGAAGATCGCGTGCGCAAGATCGTGGTCGAGCATCTTGGCGTCGAGGAAGACAAGGTGACGGAAAGCGCCTCCTTCATCGACGATCTTGGTGCTGACAGCCTGGATACCGTCGAACTCGTCATGGCCTTCGAGGAGGAGTTCGGGATCGAGATCCCCGATGACGCGGCGGAAACGATCCAGACCTTCGGCGATGCGGTGAAATTCATCAAGGAAGCCCAGTAGGGTCTTTTCGCCTGTCGGAAGGTGAGAAGCGGCGTCCATGCCGGGCGCCGCTTTGTTGCGTTTCGACGCGGGATGAGCCGTTCCGCGCCCGCCGGCCCGCGTCCAGATTGCGCCCCCGATAGGGTGCGTGTAACAAACGGCGCGTGAAAAAAAGGGATCGAGCAGCGTGCGTGAGATGCGACGGGTTGTTGTAACCGGACTTGGCATGGTTTCCCCGCTGGCATGCGGCGTGGACCAGACATGGACCCGGTTGCTGAACTG
>JBKECG010000200.1:0-5719 GCA_047974395.1 Pikeienuella sp.
TGGAGACACCGAACCGGTCGAAGTTTCATTATGGACGACGCAGATCGCCTTGATCTCATGCGCCTTGTCCTCGCGAAGCCGGGTCTCGATCCGGTTCGGGTCGGCGCCGCCGCGCCAGTCGCCCTCGATAAATTCCGGCTCAAGCCCCAGACGCCGGGCCATCTTCATCCACAGCATGGCGAAATGGCCGGTTTCGTACATCAGTACGCGCGCGCCCTGAGACATCGTGTTGGCCAGCGCAGCCTCCCACGCGCCGGTCCCCGACGAGGGGTAGATGACAACGCGTTGCCGGGTCTTGAAAATGGTCTTCATACCATCGAGAGCGGCGGCGCCGATCTCGGCGAAGTCAGGCCCCCTGTGGTCCACCGTCTGGGCGGAGATCGCGCGGAGGATGCGGTCGGGCACCGGGCTTGGCCCCGGGATCTGGAGGAAATGCCGTCCGGACTTTCGTGACATGAACAGGCTGGCCCCTCACAATTGATTACGGGATAGATTTTCAAGTCATATCGGTTTTCTGATTAAATAGTGAATTAAAAATTCACCATTTCGAAGCAGCTCCGGAATTTATCGGTTTCGCTGCCGGAATGTATGGATGTGGCGTTCAATCGTGATTTCGGCCACGGGCGCTCCGGAGCCTTGATACGGTCTGGAACCTACCGATTGGCTCCGTTCGGGCGACTGTCCCCAGCAACTCGTTTGCCAGCGAAGCCCTCCTGATCTACGACTCGGTCCGGGGAACGGCGGGTCGGCGAAGGAGAACGGTATGCGGAGCGCCTCCATGCGGATGGAGACGACAGGACGCAAGATCGCGCGTTCGCTGGTCGCTCATGGCGTCGATACCGTCTTCGGCATTCCCGGCGCGCATACCTATGATCTGGCGGACGCGTTCCACGCCGAGCGCAACCGGTTGCGTTTCATCCATACCCGTCACGAGCAGGGCGCGGGATACATGGCTTACGGCTATGCGAAATCCTCGGGGAGGCCGGGTGTCTTCTCCGTGGTGCCGGGGCCCGGGGTGCTGAACGCGGGCGCCGCGATGTGCACGGCCTGGGGCGCCGATACGCCGGTGATGTGCGTGACCGGCAATATCATGTCGCATCTGATCGGCCTCCGGCGCGGGCAGTTGCATGAATTGCCGGACCAACTCGCCACCTTGCGCGGGCTGACAAAGGCGGCGGAGCGGATCGAGCATCCTTCCTCCGCCTATTCGACCATGGCGGAGCTGTTCACGAAGATGACCTCCGGCCGTCAGGGGCCAGTCGCGGTCGAGGCGCCCTGGGACGTGTTCGGGCAGGAGGGGCCGGCGGGCGAGCCGGTCATCGGCGCGCCGCTTTCCCCGCCCGAAGTCGACGCAGACCGGCTCGAGGCCGCGGCGAGGCTGCTGAAAGGCGCGCGGAATCCGTTGATCGTCGTCGGCGCCGGCGCGCTGGGGGCCTCGGCAGAGATCCGCGCGCTGGCGGAGCGTTTGCAGGCGCCGGTCACTTCCTATCGCTCGGGCAAGGGGGTGATTCCGGGGGATGATCCGCTCTGGCTGGATAGCGCTTCCGCCTTCGAATACTGGAAAACCGCCGATCTGCTGATCGGCGTCGGCAGCGCGCTGCGCCTGCCATACATGCTCTGGCAATGGCTGCCGGAGGGGATGAAGACCATAAGGATCGACATTGATCCGACCGAATTCGTCCGGCTGAAGCCCGATATCGGCATTGTCGCCGATGCGGCGGACGGCGCGCGGGCGCTGATCGCGGCGCTCGAAACCGGCCATGGGGTCGGGAGCCGCGCCGAGGAGCTGCGCGGGATACGCGGCCGCATGGCCGAGAGGATAAACGGGATCCAGCCGCAGATGGATTACCTGCGGGCGATCCGCGAAGTCTTGCCGCGCGACGGTTTCTTCGTCGAGGAGGTGAGCCAGATGGGCTTCGCCGCGCGGTTCGGCCTGCCGGTCTATGCGCCGCGCCAATATGTGACCTGCGGGTTTCAGGAGAATCTGGGCTTTGGCTACGGCGCCGCGCTGGGGGTCAAGGTCGCCAATCCCGACAGGCCCGTGGTTTCGATTTCGGGCGATGGCGGTTTCATGTTCGGCGCGCAGGAACTCGCCACCGCCGCGCAGCACGGGATTGCGGTCGTGGCGATCGTGTTCGACAACGGCGCCTATGGCAATGTGCGCCGGGATCAGATGACGCATTATGACGGCCGCCTGATCGGCAGCGATCTGGTCAATCCCGATTTCCTGCGTCTGGCGGAGAGTTTCGGCGTCGCCGCCTTCCGGGCGAAGAACCCCGGCGCGTTGCGCAAGGCGCTTGAACAGGCGCTTTCGCTGGAAAGCCCGTCGCTGATCCATGTGCCGGTCGAGCGCGGATCCGAGGGCGATCCATGGCCGGTGATCAAGCCGACGCCGCCCGGCGCGAAGGCCGGGAAAACCCCCTATGGCGCCCCCGAGTCCTGACAGGCGGCCCGTTCCGGCGGGCGATGGAGGGCTCAGCCGGGCCGGCCTCCGCCCGCCGCCACCCAGCGGTCCATCGCCTCGGGGTCGTTCCGGTCGGCATAGGCGGAGACCGCCCTGAGCAGGCCGGGGGCCAGATCGGCGTCGCAGGCCAGCTCCAGCGCCAGGCGCAGGTCCTTGGCGACCACGTCGTGAATCGCCTTGTAGGCCGCGTCCGAGCGCGCCCAGGCGCGGTATTGCGCCCGTCCGATGGCGGGGTCCGCGGTCAGGAAGTTCAGCCCGGTGCTGACCGACAGGATCGGCGACAATTGCTCCAGCGTCACGCCATGGGCCTCCGCCACCTGGATCGCCTCGGCGGTCAGGAACATGTTGGTCACGCAGATCATGTTGTTGACGACCTTGACCACCTCGCCCGCGCCAAGCGGGCCGCAATGGAAGATGTTGCTTCCCATCGCGCGCATCAGCGGCGTCGCGGCCTCCACATCGCGCGCCTCGCCGCCCATCAGGATCGAGAGCGTGCCCTGTTCGGCGCCGACGATGCCGCCGCTGACCGGGGCGTCGATCAGCCGGGCGCCGGCGGCCTCCAGCGGCGCGCGGATGGCTTGCAGGGTGCGGGGCAGGGTGGTGCTCATCATGCAGATCAGCGGGCTGTGGCCGGCGGGAATGGCGCTGGCGACGCCGTCTTCGCCGGTCATCGCCGCCATGATCTGCGCGTCATTGGCCAGAAGCACGACGATCGCGTCCGCCGCGGCGCAATCGGCGGCGCTTTGCGTCACCGTCGCGCCCTCGGCGGCGAAGGCCTCCAGCACCGCCGGGGCGCGGTCGCAGATGATCAGTTCGAACCCTGCGGCGCCCGCCCGCCGCGCCATCGGCGCGCCCATGCTGCCCGCGCCGATGAAGGCGATCTTTCGGATGCTCATGCGAATTCCCTCCGTTTCGCGCGCTCTTATCCGCGTCGTTTCTTTCCCTGATCGCCGGCCAGGATCATCAGCGCCGCGCCGCCGAAGATCGCGACATCGGCGAGATTGAAGACATAGGGGTTCTGGATCCCGCAACAGGACATGTTCAGGAAGTCCGCCACCGCCCCCAGCCGGATGCGGTCCAGCGCGTTGCCGAGCGCGCCGCCGATCACCAGCCCGGCGCCGATATGGAGCCAGCGCCCGCCCCGCCGCGACGCCCAGACGAACAATGCGGCCGAGATGCCGAGGGCGAGCGCGACCAGCCCCCAGCGGGCGAGATCCACATCCGAATCGAGCACGCCGAAATTGATCCCGCGATTCCAGGCCATGACGAAGCGCAGGAAGGGAGGGAAGACGTCGATCACCCCCTTGCCCAGAAGATCGACCCAGGAGATCATGATGATCTTCGACGCCTGATCGACGATGAAGGCGGCTGTCGCGGCGGCGAGGATCAGGCGCATGGCTCAGAGCACATAGCGGCTGAGATCGGCCGAGGCGGCGAGATCGCCGATATGGGCCTCGACGAAAGCGGCGTCCACGGTCACGGTCTCGCCCTCGCGGTCCGGGGCGGTGAAGCTGATCTCCTCGAAAACCCGCTCCATCACCGTATAGAGCCGGCGGGCGCCGATATTCTCCACCGCGCGGTTCACTTCGGCGGCGATGCGGGCGAGCGCGGCGATACCGTCATCGGTGAAAGCGAGCGTCACCTTCTCCGCCGCCATCAGCGCCTCATATTGCTTGACCAGCGAATTGTCCGGCTCGGTCAGGATGCGGACGAAATCCTCCTCGGTGAGGTCGCGGAGCGACACCCGGATCGGCAGCCGCCCCTGCAATTCCGGCAGCAGATCCGAGGGTTTCGCCACATGAAAGGCGCCGGAGGCGATGAAGAGGATATGGTCGGTCTTCACCGCGCCATGCTTGGTGGAGACGGTGGTGCCCTCGATCAGCGGCAGAAGATCGCGCTGCACGCCTTCGCGGCTGACATCGGCGCCGCGCGCGCCGCCCTCGGCGCGGGCGCAGACCTTGTCGATCTCGTCGAGGAAGACGATGCCGTTTTCCTCCACCGCTTTGATCGCGTCGCGGGTGATCTCCTCCTGATCGACCAGCTTGTCGGCCTCCTCGGCGATCAGCAATTCGTAACTCTCCGCGACCTTCATTCGCCGCTTCTTCGTGCGCCCGGAGAAGGCCTTGCCGAAAATGTCGCCGATATTGACCATGCCCATCTGCCCGGCCCCGCCGGGAAGGTCGAGCATGTTCAGCGGGTTGGCGGTGTCGGCGACGGCGATCTCGATTTCCTTCCCGTCGAGATCGCCTTCGCGGAGCTTCTTGCGGAACGCGGCGCGGGTCGCCTCGCTGGCGTTCTCGCCGGTGATCGCGTCCAGCACCCGCTCCTCGGCGGCGTCATGGGCGCGGGTCTTGACCCCTTCGCGGCGGCTCTCGCGCAGCATGACGATGGCGGCCTCCACGAGGTCGCGGACGATCTGCTCCACATCGCGGCCGACATAGCCGACCTCGGTGAATTTCGTCGCCTCGACCTTGATGAACGGGGCGCTGGCCAGCTTGGCGAGGCGACGGCTGATCTCGGTCTTGCCGACGCCGGTCGGTCCGATCATCAGGATGTTCTTCGGCGTCACCTCCGCCTGCAACGGCCCGTCGATCCTCTGCCGGCGCCAGCGCGAGCGCAGCGCCACGGCGACGGCGCGCTTGGCCTCTTTCTGGCCGATGATGAAACGATCCAGCTCGGAAACGATCTCGCGGGGGGTCAGGTCGGTCATTCTTCCTCGGCGGGTTCGGGGCGGATCAGTCCGCCGCGCGGATCGTCTCCAGGACGATCTCGTCATTGGTGAAGACGCAGATGCCGGCGGCGATCTTCATCGCCTTCCGGGCGATCTCCTCGGCCGACGCCTCGCTGTCGATCAGGGCGCGGGCGGCGGCGAGGGCGAAATTGCCGCCGGAGCCGACGGCGGCGATGTCGTCCTCCGGCTCCAGCACGTCGCCGGCGCCGGTGATGATCAGGAGGTCTTTTCCATCCGTCACCACCAGCATGGCTTCGAGATTGCGGAGATATTTGTCGGTGCGCCAGTCTTTCGCAAGCTCCACCGCTGCGCGGGCCAGCTGGCCGGGCGCGGCCTCCAGCTTCTTCTCCAGCCGCTCGAAAAGCGTGAAGGCGTCGGCGGTGGAGCCGGCGAAACCGGCGACCACATCGCGCCCGCCGGGCGAGAGCCGGCGCACCTTGAGCGCCGTGCCCTTCATCACCGTGTTCCCGACGGAGACCTGCCCGTCGCCGGCGATGACGATCTCACCCGCTTTCTTCACCCCG
>JBKECG010000287.1:0-8452 GCA_047974395.1 Pikeienuella sp.
AGGAAAGCTGCATCTTCTCGCCGTCGCGGAAGAAGGGCTGGGCGTCGGCGACGATCTGCGCGTCCAGCGTGTCCGGCACCTCGTTCCGGGCCTTCCCCATCGGATAGGTCAGCGCCGCGCCCTCGTCGACCCGGACCAGCATCGGGTTGAGGTCGAGATCGTCGAGATGCTCGGCCCCGCGGCTGACCTGGGCCAGAAGATCGGCGCGGCCGATGATTTCCTCCAGCGAGCGGGCGCCGATCTCGGCAAGGATCTCGCGGATCTCGGTGGCGATGAAGGTGAAGAGATTGACCACCTTGTCGGCCGTTCCGGTGAATTTCTCGCGCAGGCGCGGGTCCTGCACGCAGACGCCCACGGGGCAGGTGTTGGACTGGCACTGGCGGACCATGATGCAGCCCATGGCCACCAGCGCCGCGGTGCCGATGCCGAATTCCTCCGCCCCCATCATCGCCGCGATGACGATATCGCGCCCGGTGCGCAGCCCCCCGTCGGTGCGCAGCGTCACCCGGTCCCGGAGCTTGTTGAGCGAGAGCACCTGATGCGCCTCGGTCAGGCCCATCTCCCAGGGGAGGCCGGCATATTTGATCGAGGTCTGCGGGCTGGCCCCGGTGCCGCCATTATGGCCGGCGATCAGGATCACATCGGCCTTGGCCTTGGCGACGCCGGCGGCGATGGTGCCGACGCCGGTGGAGGCGACGAGCTTCACGCAGACCCTGGCCTCGGGGTTGATCTGCTTCAGGTCGTAGATGAGCTGAGCCAGATCCTCGATCGAATAGATGTCGTGATGCGGCGGCGGCGAGATCAGCGTCACGCCCGGCGTCGAATGGCGGAGCTTGGCGATCATCTCGGTGACCTTGAAGCCGGGCAACTGCCCGCCCTCGCCGGGCTTCGCGCCCTGCGCCACCTTGATCTCCAGTTCGGTGCAGTTGTTCAGATATTCGGCGGTGACGCCGAACCGGCCGGAGGCCACCTGCTTGATCTTGGCCGAGGGATTGTCGCCATTCGCCTCGGGGTGGAAATGCTTCGGATCCTCGCCGCCCTCGCCGCTGTCGGATTTCGCGCCGATCCGGTTCATGGCGATATTCAGGGTCTTGTGCGCCTCGGGGCTGAGCGCGCCGAGGCTCATTCCCGGGGTGACGAACCGCTTGCGGATCGAGGTGATGCTCTCGACCTCGTTCAGCGGCGCCGGCTCGCCCAGCGGCTTGAAGTCGATCAGGTCGCGCAAGTGGATCGGCGGCTGCGTCAGCATCGCTTCGGAATAGGTCTTGAACCGCTCATAGGAGCCGCTGTCCACCGCCGCCTGCAACAGATGCAGCACATTCGCGCCCCAGGCGTGGGTCTCGCCGCGCCGGCGCGACTTGTAGATCCCGCCGATCGGCAGCACCTCCGTCGCCGAGCGATAGGCGGCCGCATGGACGGCGGCCAGCTTCTTCTGGATGCCGGAGACGCCGATGCCGGAGATGCGCGAGGGCATGCCGGGGAAATATTCCGCCACCATGGCGCGGGAAAGCCCGACCGCCTCGAAATTTAACCCGCCGCGATAGGAGGAGACCACCGAGATCCCCATCTTCGACATGATCTTGAGCAGGCCCTGGTTCACCGCCTCGCGATAGCGGGCGACGGCGGTCTCGACCGACATCTCCAGCAGGCCCTTGTCAACCCGCGCGGCCAGGCTCTCCTGCGCCAGATAGGCGTTGACCGTGGTCGCCCCGGCGCCGATCAGCACCGCGAAATAATGCGGGTCGATGCACTCGGCGGAGCGCACATTGATCGAGGCGAAGGTCCTCAGCCCCTGCCGCACCAGCCAGCTATGGACGGCGGAGGTGGCGAGGATCATCGGCATGCCGATGGTTTCGGCGCCCGCGCGCTCATCGGTCAGGATCACATGGGCGGCCCCGGCGCGCACGGCCTGCTCGGCCTCGTAGCGGATGCGCTCCAGCGCCTGCCGCAGCGCATCATCCGGCCCATCGGCGGGGAAGGCGCAGTCGATCTCGGCCGACTGATCGCCGAAAGCGGCGCGCATCGCCTCGAACTGGCCGTTGGAAACGACCGGGCTTTCCAGCGTCACGATCTCGGTCTGGGCCGAGGACTGGTCCAGCACGTTCTTCAGGTTCCCGAACCGGGTCTTGAGGCTCATCACCCGGTGTTCGCGCAAGCTGTCGATCGGCGGGTTGGTGACCTGGCTGAAATTCTGCCGGAAGAAATGCGAGAGCGGCCGGTAACGGTCGGAAAGCACCGCGACCGGCGTGTCGTCGCCCATGGAGCCGATCGCCTCCTTCGCATCCTCGGCCATCGGATGCAGGATCGCCTCCAGGTCCTCGATGGAATAGCCGGCGGCGATCTGACGGCGACGAAGCTCGGCCGGCTCGAACAGGCGCGGCTCGGCCTGGCCGGCGACGGTCTCGTCAAAATCGGTGATCTTGCCGATCCATTCGGCGAAGGGTTCGGCCGCGGCCAGTTCGTTCTTCAGCTCGACATCATGCAGAAGCCGGCCTTCCGCCATGTCCACGGCGATCATCTGGCCGGGGCCGAGCGCGCCCTTCTCGCGCACGGTGGCTTCATCGAAAGGCGCCATGCCGGCTTCCGAACCCGCGATCAGCAGCCCGTCGCCGGTGACCAGATAGCGGATCGGGCGCAGCCCGTTGCGGTCCGCCCCGGCCAGCACCCAGCGCCCGTCGGTCGCGGCCAGCGCCGCCGGCCCGTCCCAGGGCTCCATCACCGAATTGGAATAGGCGTACATCGCCCGCCATTCGTCGGGCATGTCGGTGGCGGCCTTGGACCAGGCCTCCGGCACCAGCATGGTCTTCGACATCGGCGCGTTGCGCCCGGCGCGGACCATCGCCTCGAACACGCTGTCGAGCGCGGCGCTGTCTGAGGCCCCGGCGGGGATGATCGGCTTGATCTCGTCGGCCATGTCGCCAAAGGCGCTGGAGGCCATGCGGATCTCATGGCTCCGCATCCAGTTGCGGTTGCCCTTCAGCGTGTTGATCTCGCCGTTATGGGCCAGCATGCGGAAGGGCTGCGCCAGCCACCATTGCGGGAAGGTGTTGGTCGAATAACGCTGGTGATAGATGGCGAAGCCGCTCTCGAAACGCGGATCGAGAAGATCGGGGTAGAAGACCGAAACATCGGCGGCCAGCATCATCCCCTTGTAGATCACGGAACGACAGGAGAGCGAGCAGACATAGAAACCCGCGACCTGCGCCGCCGCCGCGGCTTTCTCCGCCCGCCGGCGGATCACGTAAAGCTCGCGCTCGAAGGTCTCCTCATCGACGCCCTTGCGATTGGCGATGATGATCTGCTCGATCTCGGGCCTTGTGGCGTTGGCCTTCTCGCCGAGGCAGGAGATATCCACCGGCACCTGCCGCCAGCCATAGATGTAATAGCCGAGGCGCAGCACCTCGGTCTCCATGATCGTGCGGCAGGTCTCCTGCGCGCCGAAATCGGTGCGCGGCAGGAAGATCATGCCGATGGCGATGGTTTCGCCCGGCTCCGGCTCATGGCCGGTGCGCCGGATCTGGTCGGTGAAGAAGCTTTTCGGGATCTGGACATGGATGCCGGCCCCGTCGCCGGTCTTGCCATCCGCGTCCACCGCGCCGCGGTGCCAGATCGCCTTCAGCGCCGCGATGCCCTTGCCGACCACGTCGCGGCGGGGCTGACCGTCGATCGAAACAACGAGCCCGACGCCGCAGGAGGAATGCTCGTCTTCCTCGCGATACATGCCGCGCGCGGCGAGCGCCTTGCGGGCGGCCTCGTGGGTTTCGGCCCAATCGGCGTCAAGGCTCGGCTCTCTGGTCATCATCTGGCTCCCGCAGCGGTGGCGTTGGACCCGCCGCCGCGCGTGGCGGCGGGGGGCGGTTCTGGTTTATGGCGGCTCAGGGCGCCATGCCGATGGAGGCGAGGAACTCCGCCTCCGTCATCCTCGGGTGATCGCCCGCGAAATCATAGGCGGCGGGCTTCTGATCGACGAAGATCTCGCTGGTCAGGCGCGCGCCGTCCCATGTCTCCAGCCCGCCGGCGGCGACATGCATCACCCCCTGCATCGGCCCGGCTTCGGTCACGCGATAGAAAAGCGAGGCCCCGCAGGTCTTGCAGAAGCCGCGCTCGGCCCAGTCCGAGGAGCGATAGGTCCCGACATGCTCCTCGCCGGTGAAGGCGATCTCACCCGGCTTCGCCTCGAAGCCGATATAGACGCCGCCGCTCCAGGCCCGGCACATGCCGCAATGGCAGACGCCGACCTCCACCCCGTCCTTCGCCACCTCATAGCGCACCGCGCCGCAGAGGCATTTTCCCTTGAGGCTCATATCCTGTCTCCTTCTCCGTTCAACGCGCGCAAGCGCGCGGTGCGGACCATAGGCGGGGTTCGCGACAGGAAATGGCGGGAGCGTTCCATCGCGCCCGCCCCCGTCACCTGGCCCCGTCACTCGGCCGCGATCCGCGCCGCGCCGTCCGCAGCCTCGATGATCGCCTCCGCCGCCTCCCGCCCGTCGCGGATCGCCCAGACGACGAGCGAGGCGCCGCGGACGATATCGCCGACCGCATAGACCCCGGCCATCGCGGTCCGATGGGTGCGGAACTCGGCCTTCACCGTGCCCCAGCGGGTGACCTCCAGCCCGGCGACGCCCCAGAGCCGGGGCAGGTCCTCCGCCTCGAAGCCGAGCGCCTTGATGACGAGATCGGCTTTCAGCGTCTCCTCCGAACCGGAGATCTCCTCCGGCGTCTGCCGCCCGGTCGCGTCGGGCGCGCCAAGGCGGATATGGGCGATGCGCACGCCATTGACCGCGCCTTCGCCGGTGAAGCCCTTCGGCGCGGTCCGCCAGACGAATTCGACGCCCTCCTCCTCGGCGTTGGCGACCTCGCGCTGCGAGCCGGGCATGTTGGCCCGGTCGCGCCGGTAGAGGCATTTGACCGATTTCGCGCCCTGGCGGATGGCGGTGCGCACGCAATCCATCGCCGTGTCGCCGCCGCCGATCACGATCACGTCCTTGCCGGCGGCGTTCAGCTCGCCGCTGTCGAAGGCGGGAACCCTGTCGCCGAAGCTCTGGCGGTTGGAGGCGGTCAGGTAATCCAGCGCCTGATGGATGCCGCCGAGGCCGGCGCCCGGCCCGCCGATATCGCGGGTCTTGTAGACGCCGGTGGCGATGATCACCGCGTCATGCTTTTCGCGGATCTCGTCGAAGGAGATATCCTCGCCGACGCGGCAGTTGAGGACGAATTCGATCCCGCCTTCGCGCATCTGCGCGTTGCGGCTCATGACCACGTCCTTTTCCAGCTTGAAGCCGGGAATGCCATAGATCATCAGCCCGCCGGCGCGGTCATAGCGGTCATAGACCGTCACCTGAAACCCGGCCCGGCGCAGCCGGTCGGCCGCAGCCAGCCCGCCGGGGCCGGCGCCGATGATCCCGACGCTTTCGGCCCGCTCGGCGACAGGGTCGATCCGGTTCACCCAGCCCTCGGCGAAGGCGGTGTCGGTCAGGTATTTCTCGATCGCGCCGATGGTCACGGTGCCGTGGCCGGACTGTTCGATCACGCACTTGCCCTCGCAAAGCCGGTCCTGCGGGCAGATGCGCCCGCAGATCTCGGGGAAGGTGTTGGTCGCCTGGCTCAACTCATAGGCTTCGCGCAGCCGCCCCTCCGCGGTCAGCTTCAGCCAGTCGGGGATGTTGTTGTGGAGCGGGCAATGCGTCTGGCAGAAGGGCACGCCGCATTGCGAACAGCGCGAGGCCTGCTCGGCCGCCTTTTCGGCGGCGAACTGGCGATAGATCTCGTCGAAATCCTCCCGCCGCGCCTCCGCGCCGCGCTTTTCGGGCATCTGCCGCCCGAGATCGACGAATTTGAGCATGCGCTGCGCCATCGGCCGTCCTCCCTGGCGCCTGCGGCGCCGTTCCGGTACACGCGTCCGCCCGGCTGGCGCCGGTCGTCCCTTGCGCTCATGCTCTATCGCAGTCGCGCAGGGATGAAAAGTCAGTATTGATGACCTTGTTTTATCTATATCGACATAAATTCACAACCAGAGGATCTGCGATCGCTTTATTGGGTCATAATGATTGACCCAAATGCGCCCTACCCTCCGCCGGCCCGCAGGGATTAATGTCCCCGCGGCCGCGAATCAGATCGCGGCGAGCCGCCGGACCTCATCATGCCCCTGCTTCATCTCGTCATTCTCGCCCTGATTCAGGGCATCACCGAGTTTCTGCCGATCTCCTCCTCCGGCCATCTCGCTCTTTACCCGCTGCTGACCGGGGCGGCGGATCAGGGGCTGGCGCTGGATGTGGCGGTGCATGTCGGCACGCTGGCGGCGGTGATGCTCTATTTCCGCGCCGATGTCGGCGCGGCGATCCGGGGCGGGCTCCGGCTCCTGCGCGGCGATCTCGGCGACGCCGAGGCGCGGCTGGCGCTGCTCCTGATTCTCGCCACCATTCCGGCGGTGATCGGCGGGGCGCTGCTGAAGCTGCTGGATCTGGACGAGACCTTCCGCTCGCTCGCCTCGATCGGCTGGGCCACGATCATCGGCGGGGTGCTGCTCTGGCTCGCCGACCGTTTCGGCGTCGGCGAAAAGACCGGCGGGGACTGGAGCTTTCGCGACGCGCTGGCGATGGGGCTGGCGCAGGTCTTCGCCCTGATTCCGGGCATGAGCCGCTCCGGCGTCACCATCACCGCCGCGCGCGCGCTCGGCTATGAGCGGGTGGAGGCGGCGCGGCTTTCGATGCTGATGTCGATTCCGATCATCGTCGCCGCCGGCGCGCTGATCGGGCTGGAGATCGCGGGATCGGGCGATTCCGCCCTGACGACGGACGCGGCGCTGGCGGCGGCGCTTTCCTTCCTCGCCGCGCTGGCGGCGATCGCGGTGTTCATGCGGATGCTGCGCAACTGGTCGATGACCGTCTTCGCGCTCTACCGGCTGCTTCTCGGCGCGGGGCTGCTGCTGCTCGCCTATGGCTGAGGCGCGGGCGGCTCAGCCTTTCAGCCGCGCCGCCGATTCGGTGATCGCGTCATACTGGCCGTTCGGCCGGAAGGCGTAGAGATAGTCGCCGATCGCGCTCTCCACGCTGACCGGCGCGACGCCGAGATCGGAAAGCCCGCGCGCGCCTTCGGTCGCGACATTGTCATGGGCGAGCATCCTCACCTGATCGCGGGTCAGGATGAAATTGTCGACCAGCCCGAAACTGAGCTTCTGCGCCATGTCCAGAAACCAGGCCATGATCCCGGCGATGAAGAAGGGGACGCCGACCACCAGCCGCCGCCGCCGGATCTCCGCCAGCATCACCTCCATCAGCCCCCTGAAGCTGTAGACCCGCGGCCCGCCCAGCTCGTAAACGCCTGGCGCCGCGCCCGTCGTCACGGCGTTGCAGGCGGCCTCGGCGACATTGTCCACATAGACCGGCTGGAACCGCGTCTCCGGCCCGACCAGCGGCAGCGCCGGCGAGAAGCGCGCCATCTCGGCGAACCGGTTGAAGAAACCGTCCTCGCGCCCGAAAATAACCGAAGGGCGGAGGATCGCCGCGCCGGGAAAGGCCGCCAGAACCGCCGCTTCGCCCTCGGCCTTGGTCCGGGCGTAGGCGCTTTCGGAGGCCGCGTCGGCGCCGATGGCGGAGACATGAACCAGCCGCTCCACCCCGCATTCCGCCGCCAGCCGGGCGATCCGGCCCGGCGCCTCGGCCTGAAGCGCCTTGAAGCTCTGCTTGCCGTTCTCGACCAGCACGCCGACGCAGTTGATCACCGCGCTCGCGCCCTCGATCGCACGGCGGGTGGAGGCCTCGTCGCGCACATTCGCCTGGATCGGCTCGACCTGGCCGACATCGCCATAGGGCCTGACGAAGATCGCCTCGTTCGGGCGGCGCACGGCGACGCGCACGCGCCAGCCCGCCTTCGCCATCCGGCGGGCGACATAGCGCCCGACAAAGCCTGAACCTCCGAAAATGGTCACGATTGGGGCGGTCATCTCGCTCTCCCGGCTGGAGCCTTCCGCACATGTTGTAAGGCGAGCGGGCCCGAAGGCTCAAGAGCCGCGTTGACGCGCTTGCCGCGCCGCAGCATGCTGCTCCGAAACCGTAGCGGACATCGCCATGACCACATCCCCTTTCGGCCCTCCGCCCGGCATCGGCCACAACAGCGGGCCGGCGCAGGATTTCGGCTGGCGGCGCTACGCCTGGAAACAGGCGCGGAAAGAACTGATCGGCGCGCGCGTTCCCATCGAGATCGTGCGCATCCGCGTGCGCCGCGCGGCGGCGCTTGGCCTCGCCTATCCGGCCTATGCGTCGATATTGCTTGGCGGCGGACGCGACATCGTCGGCTTTCTCTTCACCGTGGACGGGTTGCAGCTTCGCCTCCGCCGCCAGCTGGAGATGCCGGCCGAGGTGCAGGACCGGCTGCGCGCCCTGCGCGATTGCTCGCTGATGGCGCTCTCGCCGCAGGAAGAAGGCGCCGAACCCTTCCGGCGCGAGCTGGAAGA
>JBKECG010000295.1:0-4269 GCA_047974395.1 Pikeienuella sp.
CCCCTCCTCCAGCGCCACCTGGCGGATATTGTTGCCGTAATCCAGGGTGGGCACGCCCCGGTTCCAGAATTCGACCATGGCCGCGACATGGGCCTTCATCGAAGCTCGCGCCGCCGCCTCCACCGCTTTCGGCTCGCTTTCGCGTCTGGCCCGCCATTCGCCGAGGCTCCAGCCGAGCGGCAGATAGCCGTTGACGGGATCATGGGCGGAGGTCTGGTCGGTGACGATATCGGGCCGCACGCCGCGCTTCACCAGTTCAGCGAAGATCTCGGCGGCGTTGCCGAGGAGGCCGACCGATTTCGCCTCCCCCGCCGCAGTCCAGCGCCGGATCATCTCCAGCGCCTCATCCAGCGTCTTCGCCTTTTCATCCACATATCCGGTGCGTATGCGAAAATCTATCCGGCTCTCGTCGCATTCCACCGCCAGGCAACAGGCCCCGGCCATCACCGCCGCGAGGGGCTGCGCCCCGCCCATGCCGCCGAGCCCGGCGGTCAGGATCCACTTGCCCTTCAGGTCGCCGTCATAGTGCTGGCGACCGGCCTCGACAAAGGTCTCATAGGTGCCCTGCACGATCCCCTGCGAGCCGATATAGATCCAGGAGCCGGCGGTCATCTGGCCGTACATGGCCAGGCCCTTCCTATCGAGTTCGTTGAAATGGTCCCAGGTCGCCCAGTGTGGCACCAGGTTGGAATTGGCGATCAGAACGCGGGGCGCGTCCTCATGGGTGCGGAAGACGCCCACCGGCTTGCCGGACTGCACCAGCAGGGTCTCGTCCGCCTCCAGCACCTTCAGGCTGGCGACGATCCGGTCGAAATCCTCCCAGGTCCGCGCCGCCCGGCCGATGCCGCCATAGACGACCAGTTCATGGGGGTTCTCGGCCACGTCGGGATGGAGATTGTTCATCAGCATCCGCATCGGCGCTTCGGTCAGCCAGCTTTTGGCGCTGATCTCCGCCCCGGTCGGCGGGAAGACATCGCGCATGTTGTGGCGAGGATCGGTCATCGCATCATCTCCCGTAGGGTGAATTCCAGCCCGGCGGCTTCGGCCAGCGCGCCGGAGCGCGCCAGCGCCGCCGCCGCCTCCATCTCGGGCGCGAGATATCTGTCCTCGCCCAGCCCCGGCGCGTCGGCGCGGAGCCGCGCCAGCGCGCGCGAAAGCCGGGCGGAGGTTTCCAGCGGCGCACGGAACTCCACCCCCTGCCCCGCGCAAAGCGCCTCGACGCCGAGGATCACCGCCAGATTGTCGTTCATCCGCCTGAGCCTGATCGCGCCATGCGCGGCCATGGAGACGTGATCCTCCTGATTGGCGGAGGTCGGGGTGGAATCGGTGGAGCAGGGATTGGCGAGATGCTTGTTCTCGCTCATCAGCGCGGCGGTGGTGACCTCGGCGATCATGTAGCCCGAATTCAGGCCCGGATCGGGGGTCAGGAAGGGCGGCAGATCGAAGCTGAGCGTCGGGTCCACCATCAGCGCGACGCGGCGCTGCGCGATGGCCCCGGTCTCGGCGATGGCGAGGGCGATCTGGTCGGCGGCGAACCCCACCGGCTCGGCGTGGAAATTGCCGCCGGAGACGATCCGCCCCTCTCCGGTCAGCACCAGCGGATTGTCGGTGACGGCGTTGGCCTCCACCTCCAGCGTGCGCGCGGCCTGCGCCAGAAGATCGACGCAGGCGCCCAGCACCTGCGGCTGACAGCGGATGCAGTACGGATCCTGCACGCGGGCGTCGCCCTCGCGGTGGCTCTCGCGGATGGCGGAGCCTTGCATCAGCGCGCGCATCGCCGCGGCGACGGCGATCTGGCCGCGATGGCCGCGAAGGCTGTGGATCTCCTCGATCAGCGGCGCGTCGGAGCCCATGATCGCGTCGGTCGAGAGGCAGGAGATCACGATCGAGGCCCGCGCCGCGTCCCAGGCCCGCCAGAGCCCCGAAAGCGCGTTGGCGGTGGAGAATTGCGTGCCGTTGATCAGCGCCAGCCCCTCTTTCGGGCCAAGCGTGACCGGCGAAAGCCCCGCTTTCGCCAAGGCTTCCGCACCTTTCATGCGGCATCCGTCGAAGACGGCCTCCCCCGCCCCGATCATCGCCGCCGCCATATGCGCCAGCGGCGCGAGATCGCCCGAGGCGCCGACCGAGCCCTGCTCGGGGATGATCGGGATCACGCCGCGCTCCAGCATCGCCCCGATCAGCGCCGCGACCTCCCACCGGACGCCGGAGGCGCCGCGCCCGAGCGACAGGAGCTTCAGCGCCATCATCAGCCGCGTCTCGGCCTCGGGCAAAGCCGCGCCGACGCCGGCGGAATGGCTGAGGATCAGGTTGCGCTGGAGCGTCGCGGCATCCTTCGCCGCGATCTTGCGGCTGGCGAGCTTGCCGAAGCCGGTGTTGACGCCATAGACGGGCGTCTCCTCGGCCGCCGCCTTCGCGACCAGCGCCGCCGCCCGCTCCACCGCTTCGCGCGCGCCGGGATCGAGCATCGCGCCCGACCCGCGCCAGATCGCCTCCAGATCGGAAAGCCCGGTCCGGCCGGGAATGAGGGTGATCATGTCTCCGCCCCCGCGAACAGGCGCTCATGCAGCGCGTTGTACCCTATCCGGTAGGATATCTCCGCCGGATGCTCCACCTCCCAGATGGCGAGATCGGCGCGCATTCCCGGCGCGATCGCGCCGGCGTCGCCGATCCCGAGCGCCCGCGCCGCATGGCGGGTGGCCCCGGTCAGCGCCTCTTCCGGCGTCATGTGGAAAAGCGTGCAGCCCATGTTCATCGCCAGCAGCAGCGAAGCGAGCGGCGAGGAGCCGGGATTGCAGTCGGTCGCCAGCGCCATGGCCACGCCGGCCTCGCGAAAGGCGTCAACCGGCGGTCGGCGGGTTTCGTGGATGGTGTAGAAGGCCCCCGGCAGCAGCACCGCGACCGGTCCGGCCTTGGCCAGCGCGGCGGCGTCGCCGGCGTCGGCGTATTCCAGATGATCGGCCGAAAGCGCCCCGTGGCGCGCCGCCAGCCGCGCGCCGCCGATATTGGAAAGCTGCTCCGCATGCAGCTTCACCGGCAGGTGATGTTTCGCGGCGCGGGCGAAGACCCGCGCGATCTGGTCGGGGTTGAAGGCGATCCCCTCGCAGAACCCGTCCACCGCGTCCACCAACCGCTCCTCGGCGGCGGCGTCGAGCGCGGGCAGGCAGACCTCGCGCAGATAGGCCTCCGGGCTGCCCTTGTATTCAGGCGGGGTGGCGTGGGCGCCGAGGAAGCTGGTCCTGACCCGCACCGGCCGCAGCGCGGCCAGCCTGCGCGCGGCGCGCAGCATGGTCAGCTCGGTCTCGATATCCAGCCCGTAGCCGGATTTGATCTCCACCGTCGCGACCCCTTCCGCAATCAGCGCGTCGAGCCGGGGAAGCGCGCTTTTGACCAGCGACTCCTCGCTGGCGCCCCGCGTCGATTGCACCGTGGAGACGATGCCGCCGCCGGCGCGCGCGACCTCCTCATAGCTCGCGCCCTTCAGCCGCATCTCGAACTCCCAAGCGCGGTGGCCGCCATGGATCAGATGGGTGTGGCAGTCGATCAGCGCCGGGGTGATCAGGCGTCCCTCAAGATCGCGGCGCTCGAAATCGGGAAATGCGTCCGCCTCCTCGCTCGGCCCGACCCATTTGATCCGGCCATGTTCGATGGCGATCGCGCCCCGGTTCACCAGCCCATAGGCCGCGCCGTCGGCGGAAAGGCCGTTGCGCATCGTGGCGATGGCGGCGTTGACGAGAAGCAGTCTCTTCATCGGCGTTGAGTCTTTTAATATCTATGCATATAATTTTTATGTCTGTATATAATAACCCTGTCAAGGAGCGATCATGCAGCGGATCTGGGCCGAGCAGGCGCTGACGCCCGAAGGCTGGCGCGAAAACACCGCCGTCGTCATCGACGCCGAAGGGCGCATAGAGCGCGTGACCCCCGGCGCCCCGCCCGAGGGCCATCGCGTCGGCGCGCTGCTGCCCGCGCCGGCCAACGTGCATTCACACGCCTTCCAGCGCGCCATGGCCGGGCTGACCGAGAGGCGCGGCCCGGACCCGCGCGACAGTTTCTGGACATGGCGGCGGCTGATGTATCGCTTTCTCGACCAGATCGGCCCCGAAGAGGCCGAGGCGATCGCCGCGTTGGCGCAGGTGGAGATGCTGGAGGCCGGCTTCGCCGCCAGCGGCGAGTTCCATTACCTGCATCACCGGGTCGATGGCGGGTTTTACGACGACCCGGCGGAGATGTCCGCCGCCATGATTCGCGCCGCCCAGACCAGCGGGATAG
>JBKECG010000315.1:0-2465 GCA_047974395.1 Pikeienuella sp.
CCAGCGCGGCGCGGATCGCGGCGAAGACCGGCCCCGGCCGCGGGTCGCGGCATGCGCGGCGGGTCAGTTCGCAAACCAGCCCGAAGGCGCCGTCGCCGTCCTCCATGGCGAAGGCGGCGGCCCGGCCGGGCGCGAGATCGGCATGCGCGGCGGCGGCGGTTTCCTCGATATCCTGCGGGTGGTGATTGCGCCCGCGCACGACGATCAGCTCCTTCAGCCGCCCCGTGACATAGAGCCGGCCGCCCTGAAGCGCGCCGAGATCGCCGGTGCGGAGCCAGCCGCGCCCGCCGTCCAGAAGCTGATCGAACATCCCGGCGCCGGCCTCCGGGCTCCCCCAATAGCCGGGGGCGATATTCGGGCCGCGCAGCCAGATCTCGCCGGTCCCGCCGGCCGGCGCGCGCGCGCCGGTCGCGGGATCGACGATGGCGATCTCCATGCCCTCGGCCGGGGCGCCGCTTTCGGCCGGCGCCGCGCTCTCGCCCGGACGCGCCGCGAATGGCCGCATGCCCTCGCCCGGCCCCTCGCCCGGCGGGGTGACGCTGACGCAGAGCGTCGCCTCGGCCAGCCCGTAGCAGCCGACCCAGCGCCGCGGCGAGAACCCGCAGGGCGCGAAGACCTCCTGAAAACGGCGCAGGGTGTCGGGGCGGATCGTCTCCGCCCCCGAAAAGGCGAAGCGCAGGCCGGAGAGATCGACCCGCGCCAGCGCCTCGGGCGTGGCGTGGCGCAGGCAATGCTCATAGGCGAAATTCGGCCCGCCGATGATCGTGGCGCCGAGCCGGCCGGCCAGCTCCAGATAGGCGATCGGATCGCGCAGAAAGGCGCTCGGACTCATCATCGCGTTGGGAACGCCAAGATGGACGGGGGTCAGGATGCCGCCGATCAGGCCCATGTCGTGATAGGGCGGCAGCCAGCCGGCGATCCGGTCTTCGGGGCCGAAGCGGAAGGCTTTCCTGATCTGCTCCAGATTGGCGGCCAGCATCCCATGCGTGACCATCACCCCTTTCGGCGCGCCGGTGGAGCCGGAAGTGTACTGGAGAAAGGCCAGGTCCTGGGGAAGAAGCGGGCGGGGCGCCGGGTCGTCCGGGCGCGGGCGCCAGGCGCGGCCCGGATCGGCGGCGGTCGAGACGATGCAGGGGACGGGCGCCGGGTCGCCGGCCATCGCCGATATGACGCCGGGCGCCGAGAGCAGCGCCGAGACGCCGGCGTCCTGCGATATATGCGCCCAGCGGCCCGGCTTTTCGCGCCGGCGCGGCGGCGAGACGGGGACGGGAACCGCCCCGAGATAGAGGCAGCCGAGAAAGGCGGCGACGAATTCCAGCCCGGCCGGATAGACCAGAAGCACCCGCGCTCCGCGCCCGACCGCGCCCGACTCGACCAGTTCGCGCGCGACCCCCCGCGCCCGGTCGCGTAGCTCCGCCCAGGTCCAGACCGCGCCCGGCCCGCCGGCGCGCAGCGCCTCATCGGAAAGAAAGCGGAACGCCTCCGCTTCACTCGCGTCCTCAGCACGCGACTCCAATTCATTGATAATGCTTATAAATCCGGTATCCATACGGGATCGCGCGGCGTTCCGGCCCTGATCGGGCGGCGCTGGCGAATTGTGCGTCTCCATTGGTCGTTCTCTCATCGAATTCCGCCGGGGCGGTGCGTTCTGGTCTGGATACGCGCTTTCGGAATCGCCTGCTTCGACTGCCGGTTCCGGTAAACACGCCTTGCGTAAATTGGCATACTATTTTAGTCAAGAATTGAAGCTGGCGTTGGGGCGCTCATCCACCCGGACCCGGCCGCACAAGCTTGCAGCAGCACGAAAATGGTCATGCCGAGTCGCCAGACAGCGCCCGATTCATGTGACGCCGAACCCAGTGCGGCGGCGGGAGTCGAGCCGTTTCTGGCCGCGCTTTTCCGCGCCGGGGTGCGTGTCTCCGTCGCAGGGGGCAAGCTGCGCTGCGTTGGCCCGGCCGAGGCGCTTCAGGGTCCGCTCGGGGCCGGGATCAGGGCGCGAAAGCCGGAGATCATCGCCTTTCTGGCCGGTCGGGGCGCGGCCGCCGAAGGGGCGATCCCGGCGCGGGACGCGGCCGAGCCGCCGCTGAGCGCCGCCCAGACCCGGCTCTGGATCGTCGAGCGGATGCGCCCCGAAGCGGCGCATCACATCCCCTTCGCGCTGGAGGCCGAAGGCGCGCTGGAGATCGACGCGCTACGGCGCGCGCTCTCCCGCCTCATGGCGCGCCATGAGGCGTTGCGTCTCAGGATCGAGGTCAGGGATGGCGCGCCGCATCAGCGGATCGCGGCCGAGACCGAACCGCCGTTTCGCCTGATCGACGCCGCCGGGATGGATCAGGCGGAGATCGACGCGCTGATCGCGGCGGAGGCCGCGCGCCGCTTCGATCTTTCCGTCGAGCCGCCGCTGCGGCTCCTGGCGCTGCGCCGGGCCGAGGGCGCGCATGTGCTTCTCTTCACGCTGCATCATA
>JBKECG010000329.1:0-22980 GCA_047974395.1 Pikeienuella sp.
GCGGGCTTCTGCTCCATCAGCAGATCCAGCACCTGCTGGAGCGTGGCCGGATCGTCCGAGCAGAAGGGCAGGTCGAGATATTGCGCGGCCAGCATCACCACGTCGGGCGCGCTTTTCAGCATGCCGATCTTGCCTTCCAGCTCGGGCGGCGGGTTGAACAGGATCTCGTAGCTGTCGATCGGCTTGTCATAGACGGCGGTGTCGACCATGAAGGCGGTGCTGCCGCCCTGATAGGGCGCGGTGAACTCGCCTTCGGGGTCGTAGCTCGGGTTGATGAATTCGGGCTTCAGGTTGCCGTAATTCTCCATCTCGCTCAGCTTCACCGTCTGGACCAGCTTTTCGCCGACCATCAGCGGCACGAAGCTGTGGCCGGCGACGATGATGTCGAAATCGCCCCCGCCCGCCTGGAGCTTGGCCAGCAGCGTCTCGTTGCTGTCATAGGTGTCCATGGTGACGTCGATGCCGGTTTCCTTCTCGAACCGCTCGACCACGTCCGGCGGCGTGTAGCCGGCCCAGTTGAAGATATTGAGCTGGCCCTCGGCCATGGCCGCCCCGCCCAGCGCCGCGAGGCCGAGCGTCGTGACGATTCCCAATCCGGTTTTCATGTTTCGCATCTCCGCTGTCGGTGGATTTTCATGCTGATCAATCGCCCGTCCCCATGGTCAGCAATCTGCCCCGGCTGACGATATAGGCGATCATCAGCAGGAGGAGGGAGACGAGCATCACCATCACCGAGAGCGCGTTCAGCTCCGGCGTGATCTGGGTTTTCGCCAGCCCGTAGATGAACATGGGCAGCGTGGTGCCGCCGGCGCCGGCGACCATGAACGAGATGATGAAATTGTCGAAGGAGACGATGAAGGCCAGCATCCCGCCCGCCACCACGCCCGGCGCCAGCATCGGCAGGATGATGCGCCGGAAGCGCGCCGAGCGGCTGGCGTAAAGATCGTCCGCCGCCTCCATGATCGAGGGGTTCATCGAGCGCAGGCGCGACACGATCGGCAGATAGGCGAAGGGCAGGCAGAAGACCGTATGGGCGATGATGATGTTCACCCGCCCGAGATCCAGCCCGACCAGCGAGAAGAAGGACAGAAGCGCGATGCCGACCACGATTTCCGGTGTGATCAGCGGCAGCGAGACCAGCGGCAGGAACCAGGGATAGGCCTGCCGCTTCCGCCCCGGAGAACTGGTCGCCAGCGCGGCGGGGATGGACAGCAGCACCGCGAAGATCGTCGCCGAGAAGGCGATCAGCAGCGTGTTCATCCCGGCCTTCTGCAATTCGTCATTGGCCAGGGCCACGCCGAACCAGCGGAAGGTGAAGCCGCCCCAGACGCTGACCGCGTCGGAATCGTTGAAGGCGAAGAGGATGAAGATCGCGATCGGCGCATAGAGAAACACATAGAGCGCCGCGGTGATCGTGCGGAAAAGCGGGAAGCGCGTCATCCTGCGGGAACTGCTCGCCATCTCAGCCCGCCTTCTTCTTGCCGCCGGACCGGCTCTGGTAAAAGAGCGCGATCATCACCAGCGAGAGCAGCACCGTCGAGAGCGCGGCGCCATAGGGCCAGTCGCGCGCCTCGGTGAACTGGCGCTGGATCAGCGTGCCGATCATCAGCTTGCGCCCGCCGCCCAGAAGATCGGGGGTGACGAAGGCGCCGATGCAGGGGATCAGCACCAGGAAACAGCCGGCGATGATTCCGGGCGCGGTCAGCGGCGCGATGATCTTGAAGAAGATATGCGAGCGTTTCGCATAGAGATCGAAAGCCGCTTCGAGCAGGTTCTTGTCCAGCCGCTCCACCGATGTGTAGATCGGCAGGATCATGAAGGGGATGTAGACATAGACCAGCCCCACGACGATGGCGCCGTTGGTGAACAGCATCGACAGCGGATCGTCCAGAAGCCCGCTCCAGAGCAGGAAGCCGTTGATCGGCCCGGTGTCGCGCAGCAGGATGATCCAGGCGATGGTGCGGATCAGCAGGTTCGACCAGAACGGCACCATGATCAGGATCAGCAGCAGCGTCTTCATCCGGTCGGATTGCTGCGCGATGACGAAGGCGGTCGGAAAGCCGATCAGCAGGCAGAGCGCGGTGGTGATCAGCGCCAGCCCGAGCGAGCGGCCGAGAATGGTCAGCAGCGCGAAATTGGTCTGGAAACTTCCGTCGAGCTGCTCCTGAAGGACGATCTTCCGATAGGCGTCGAGCGAGAATTCCGGGATCACCCCGCCATAGGGCCCCTTGGTCATCAGCGAATAGGCGACGATGATCGCCAGCGGCGCGAGGAAGAAGACCACCAGCATGAACAGGCTGGGCGCGAGGCCGCGCAGCCGGCGGCGTCCTTCGCGCTCCGCGATCGCGCTCATGACGAGACCGCGAGCAGATATTGCGCCGGCAGCTCCACATGGATGTCGCTTCCCTCCGCATGCGCGTCGGAGCGGCCGGTTTCCGCGTCGAGCCGGCAGTTGATCCGCTCGCCGCCCGGCAGCTCCACGATCAGCGTGGTGTGGGCGCCGGCGAAGATGCGCTGGCGGACGCGCCCGGCGATGCGGTTGCGCGCCGCGTCCGGCTCGTCGGCGACGCGGCAGAATTCGGGCCGGATCGCCAGCGTGGCCGGCTCGCCCGGTTTCAGCCCGGCGTCGGGGCCGAGCGCGAGCGGCGCGCCGCCATCGGTCAATGCGACCGTGTCGGCGGCGGTGGCGCGCCCGTCGAGGAAATTCATCTCGCCGATGAAATCGGCGACGAAACGGGTCGCGGGGCGGAAATAGATCTCGTCCGGCGTGCCGACCTGCTGGATGCGCCCGGCGTTCATCACCGCGATCCGGTCGGACATGGTCAGCGCCTCTTCCTGATCATGGGTCACGAACAGGAAAGTGGTGTCGGTGCCCTGCCGGATGCGGGTCATCTCCACCTGCATCTCCTTGCGGAGCTTGAGATCGAGCGCGGACAGAGGCTCGTCGAGCAGCAGCACCTTCGGGTTCGGCGCCAGCGCCCGCGCCAGCGCGACGCGCTGCTGCTGGCCGCCGGAAAGCTGCGAGGGCATGCGGTCGGCGAAACGCTCAAGCTGCACCAGCGCGATCACTTCCCGGACCCGCGCCGCGACGCGGGACTGATCCCAGCCCAGCATCTCCAGCCCGAAGGCGATGTTGCGCGAGACAGTCATATGGGGAAAGAGCGCATAGCTCTGGAACACGGTGTTGACCGGGCGCTTGTTCGGCTCGATCCCGACAAGGTTCTGGCCATCGAGCAGGATCTCGCCCGAGGAGGGGTCCTCGAACCCCGCGAGCATGCGCAGGAGCGTGGTCTTGCCGCAGCCCGAAGGCCCGAGCAGGGTGAAGAACTCGTTGGCGCCGATCTCCAGGTTGATGTCGCGCAGCGCCTTGAACTCCTCGCCATTGGCGCCGACGAAGGTCTTGGAGATGCTGGCGAAGCGGATCTGGCTCGTGGTTTGCGCCTCAGTCAAGGCGGACCCCGTCGCGCTTTGAACCGCGTCGCGTTTCATCGAATGTCATATCCGCTCCCTGTGCAGATCGCAGCGTCTCTGAGGCGCGCCGTCCGGGTGATCTTGGCGGGAATATGGCGTGCTGCATATTTCGTATCTGAGCACAAAACGGATGCGCACGACAGCGATTCTGCGTAAAACTGCGCAAGGCGTCCGGGGGGCGCCGGGGTCAGTTCCCCGTCCGCCGCCGCCGCACCCGCGCCGGCCGGCCCGGCAGCGACAGCGCCGCGTCGCCGCGCGGGCGCTCGGCGATCACCCGACCCCTTGCCACCACGAAAAGCCGGTCGGCGCGAAGGCGCAGCGCCTCGACGGGATCGCCCGCGTCGAGCACGACGAAGGAGGCGATATCGCCCGGCTTCAGCCCATGGCCCCGAAGCCCCATGATCGCGGCGTTCTCCGCCGTCGCCATGTCAAAGGCGCGTCGCATCTCCTCGGGGCTGGTCATCTGCGCGACATGGAGGCCCATGAAGGCGACATCCAGCATGTCCGCCGTCCCCAGCGGATACCAGGGGTCGAGCACGCAATCCTGCCCCCAGCCGACCGGAATGCCGGCCGCCTGCATCTCCTTCACGCGGGTCAGGCCGCGCCGTTTCGGGAATGTGTCATGCCGGCCCTGAAGGGTGATGTTGATCAGGGGGTTCGGGATCGCCGCCAGCCCCGCCTCCGCCATCAGCGGCAGGAGCTTGGAGACATAGTAATTGTCCATCGAATGCATCGAGGTCAGATGCGAGCCCACGGCGCGGCCCTGAAGCCCGTGGCGCAGGGTCTCGCGGGCCAGGGTCTCGACATGGCGGGACATGGGGTCGTCGGTCTCGTCGCAATGGAGGTCGATCATCAGCCCGCGCTCGGCGGCGATGCGGCAGAGCGCGGCGACGGATTCGGCGCCCTCGGCCATGGTGCGCTCGAAATGCGGGATGCCGCCGACAATATCGACGCCCATGTCCAGCGCGCGGATCGTGTTCGCCAGCCCCTTCGGGTTCCGGTAAAGCCCGTCCTGCGGGAAGGCGACAAGCTGAAGCTCGATATGGTCCTTCACCTCTTCGCGCACGGAAAGCAGCGCCTCGACCCCGAGCAGACGGCTGTCGGTCGTATCCACATGCGAGCGGATGGCGAGAAGGCCCATGGAGGCGGCCCAGTCGCAATAATCCAGCGCCCTCGCGCTGATGCTCTCCACCGTGTCGATCTCGCGCAATTCGCCCCAGAGCGAAATCCCCTCCAGCAGCGTGCCGGAGGCGTTGATCCGCGGCGTCCCGTAGGAAAGCGCCGCGTCGAGATGGAAATGCGGATCGACGAAGGGCGGGGAGATCAGATCGCCGGGGGCCTCGATCACCCTTCCAGCCCGCACGTTATCCGGCAGGGGCTCCACCGCAGCGATGCGCCCCTCGCGGACGCCGATATCGGCGCGCCGGCCGTCGGGCAGGACGCCGCCTTTCACCACCAGGTCGAACATCGCCTATCGCTCCCCCTTGTTGAACGGGATCATCAGCGCCGCCGGCGCCGCGCCCCGGCGCGACATCAGCACCAGCGCCAGGATCGAGAGGATATAGGGCGCCATCAGGAAGACCTGATAGGGCAGATCGGCGCCGAGCGGGGTCTGCTGCAAGCGCACCTGCAAGGCGTCGAAAGCGGCGAAGAGAAGCGCGCCGAGAAGCGCCTTGCCCGGCTTCCACGCCCCGAACACCACCAGCGCGATGCAGATCCAGCCGCGCCCGTTCACCATCTCGAAGAAGAAGGAGGAAAAGGCCGACATGGTGAGAAACGCCCCGCCGACCGCCATCAGCCCCGAGCCGACCACCACCGCCCCGATCCGCAGCGCGATGACGGAAAGCCCCTGCGCCTCCACCGCCTCCGGGCTTTCACCGGCGGCGCGGATGGCGAGACCGAGGGGCGTGCGGTAGAGCAACAGCGCCACCAGCCCGGCGACGGCGAAGGCGAGATAGGTCATCGCCGTCTGATTAAAGAGCGCGGGGCCGATGAGCGGGATTTCCGAAAGCCATGGAATGGCGACCGGCTGAAAGGGTTCGATCCGCGGCGGGGAGGAGACCTCGGGCAGCGCCAGCCGATAGGCGAAGGCCGCGACCGCCGCCGCCAGCATCGTCACCCCCAGCCCGACCACATGCTGCGAGAGGCCGAAAGGCGCGGTCAGCGCCGCATGCAGCAGGCCGAAAAGCATCCCGACCAGCAGCGCCGCGCCGACCCCGAGCCAGAGCGGCGCCCCGGCGTAGACCGCGAACCAGCCGGTGAAGGCGCCGGCGACCATGATCCCCTCGATGCCGAGATTCAGCACCCCGGCCCGCTCGCAGATCAGCTCCCCCATGGTGGCGAAGATCAGCGGCGAGGCGATCCGCACCGCCGCCGCCCAGAAACTGGCGGAAAGCAGGATGTCGAGGATCTCCATCAATCCCTCGCCACCCGGTAGCGGGTCAGCAGGATCGCCAGCACCATGAACAACAGCGCCGTCGCCAGCAGGATATCGGCGATATAGGTCGGCACATTCGCGGCGCGGCTCATGCTGTCGGCGCCGACGAAGATCCCGGCGACGAAAAGCGCCGAGACGACGACGCCAAGGGGATGCAGCATCGCCAGCATGGCGACGATGACGCCGGTATAGCCGAAACCGGGCGAGATATCGGTCGTCAGGTTCCCCTTCAGCCCCGCGACTTCGGAAAACCCGGCCAGCGCCGCCAGGCCGCCCGAGATGAGCGCCGTCTTCGCCAGCACCGCGTTCACGGGGACGCCGGCGTAGCGCGCGGCCTCGATATTCAGCCCCACCGCGCGGATCCGGTAGCCGAGCACGGTGCGGGTCTGGATCAGCCAGACGCCGACCGCCGCGATCAGCGCCAGCGCGAAGCCCCAGTGGAGCCGCAGCCCGGCGACGATGCGCGGCAGGCGCGCCTCTTTCGCCAGCGCCTCGGATTTCGGCCAGCCCATGCCCATCGGGTCCTTCAGCGGCCCTTCGAGCAGCATGGAGACGAAGAGCAGCATGATGAAATTGATCAGGAGCGTGGTCACCACCTCATCCACCCCGAACCGGGTTTTCAGCAGCACCGGGCCAAGCAGGACCAGCGCCCCGGCCAGCGCCGCCGCCAGCGCCATCGCCGGCAGGAGCGCCGGGCCTTCGACAAGCGGCGCGCCCGCGCCGATCATCACGGTCATGAGCGCCCCGGCGTAGAGCTGCGCCTCCGCCCCGATATTCCAGAGCCTTGCGCGAAAGGCGACCGCGGCGGCGAGGCCGGTGAAAATCAGCGGCGTGGCGCGGCTCAGCGTCTCCAGCAGGGCGAATTTCGATCCGGCCGCGCCGCTGGCGATCAGACCGAGCACGGCGAAAGGGTCCGCGCCCGAGATCAGCGCCAGCAACGATCCGACCAGCGCCGTCGCCGCCAGCGCCAGCGCCGGCAGGCCGAAACGGCGCGCGGCGCCGGGGGAGGGAATCGGTTCAAGCCGCATCCGCGCCCCCGTCGAAACCCTGGCCCGCCATCCAGAGGCCAAGTTCGGCCGCGCTCAATTCCCCGCGCGCAAAGCCCGGCGACAGCCGGCCGGCGGAAATGACGTGGATCTCGTCGGAAAGGGCGATGATCTCGTCCAGATCCTCCGAAATCAGCAGCACCGCCGCGCCCGCGTCCCGCGCCGCGATCAGCCGCGACTGGACATAGGCCACCGCGCCGACATCCAGCCCGCGCACCGGCTGGTCGGCGAGGATGATCTTCGGCGCGGCCGAAAGCGCCCGGCCGAGGATCAGTTTCTGCATGTTGCCGCCCGAAAGCAGCCGGATGCGCGCCTCCGGCCCCGGGCAGCGCACGTCGTAATCGGCGATGATCTCTTCGGCCAGCGCCCCGGCGGCGGCGTGGTTCATCCAGCCGGCGCGGCTGTAGGGGGGCTGGTCATGGCGCTCGATGATCGCGTTTTCCGCCAGAGTGAAATCGGCGACCGCGCCGGCGCGGTGGCGGTCTTCGGGGATGCGCCCGATTCCGGCGGCCAGCGCGGCGCGGGGGGACCAGCCGGCGCCCGCCGGCGCGCCCCCGATCAGGATGCGGCCCGCAGCGGGCCGCGCCGTCCCGGCGATCAGCGCCGAAAGCGCGCCCTGACCATTGCCGGAGACCCCGGCCAGCCCGGTGATCGCGCCGGCGCGGAGCGTCAGATCGACCTCGCGCAGCCCCGGCCGCGCCCCGATCGCGGGGGAGGAGACCCGCTCCAGCGCCATCAGCGCCGCGCCGGGGGCGGCGGGGGCGGGTTCGGGCTGCTCTATCGTCGCCCCGACCATCATCGCGGCGAGGCGGGCGCGGTCGGTCTCCGCCGTCTTCGCCTCGCCGACCAGTTTGCCGTGGCGCAGAACCAGAACGCGGGAGGAGATCGCCGTCACCTCATGCAGCTTGTGGCTGATGAAGATGATCGAAAGCCCGCGCTCCACCGCGCGCCGGAGCGTGGCGAAAAGCGCCTCGGCTTCCTGCGGGGTCAGCACCGCGGTCGGCTCGTCGAGGATCAGGATCCTGGCGTCGCGCCAGAGCGCCTTCAGGATCTCGACCCGCTGACGCTCGCCGACGGTGAGCGCGCCGACGCGGGCGTCCGGGTCCACTTTCAGCCCGAAATCGGCGGAAAGCGCCCTGATCCGCGCCCGCGCAGCCCCTCGCCCCAGACCGGGCGCGAACAGCGGACGGGCGCCGAGCAGGATATTCTCCCAGACCGTCAGATTGTCGGCCAGGGTGAAATGCTGATGCACCATGCCGACGCCCGCCGCCAGCGCCGCGCGCGGCTGGCCGGGCGGCAGCTTCGCGCCGAAGACCTCCACTTCACCCTCATCGGCGGTGTAATGGCCGAAGAGGATGTTCATCAGCGTGGTCTTGCCGGCGCCGTTCTCGCCGAGGAGCGCGATCACCTCGCCGCGACGCAGATCGAAGCTCACCCCGTCATTGGCGGTGAGCGGACCGAAACGCTTGGTGATCCCGGAGAGGCGGAGGACGACGGGCGCCTCCGCTCCGGTCTCGGACGAGGTCACGAGGATTTCGGCTCGCCGTCATTGATCTCGACGGTGAATTCGCCGGCCCTGATCGCCGCCTCGCGCTCGGCGACCAGCTTCATCGCCGCTTCGGGCGCCTTGCCCTCGAAGGTTCCGAGCGGCGCGAGGGCGCAACCGCCTTCCTTCATGTAGGAATAGACGCCGTAATCCTCGGCCGTGAACGCGCCGGCGCTCACCGCCTTCATCGCCGCCGCCAGCGTCGGCTCGAAATGCCAGAGCGCGGAGGCGACCACGGTGTCGGGATAGTCGGCCTGCGTGTCGATCACGTTGCCGATCGCCAGCACGCCCTTTTCCTGCGCCGCATCCGCGACGCCGAAACGCTCCGCATAGAGGAGGTCGGCGCCGTTCTCGATCATGGCGAAGGCGGTCTCCTTCGCCTTGGGCGGGTCGAACCAGGAGCCGATGAAGCTGACCTGGAAGCGGATATCCGGGTTCATCTCCCGCGCGCCGGCCATGAAGGCGTGCATCAGCCGGTTGACCTCCGGGATCGGAAAGCCGCCGACCATGCCGATATTGGCGCTTCCGGTCATCGCCCCGGCGATGATGCCGGAGAGATAGGAGGCGTCCTGAATGTAATTGTCGAAGACCGCGAGATTGGCCAGATCGGGGTCGGGCGGGAAGCTCGACCCCATCAGGAAGGCGATTTCGGGGTAATCGGCCGCGACCTCGCGCGCCTCCTGCTCGACGCCGAAGATCTCGCCGACGATCAGTTGCGCGCCGCCTTCGGCGTATTCGCGAAGAACGCGCGGATAATCGGTGTTGGAGACGTTCTCGCTGAACGTGTAGCCGGCCTCGCCCGCCGCCTTCGCCGCCTCGGCGGCCTTGTGGATGCGGCTGACCCATTGCTGCTCCACCGGCACGGTGTAGACGCCGGCGATGGAGACCGGCCCCTCGGCGCGAAGCCGCGTCGCGCCGAAAAGAGACGCCGCCGCGAAGGCGCCGCCGGCGCCAAGCATCAACTGCCGGCGCGTCCGGGTCGGGCGATTGGTCCTGCTGATCATGGGAGGCTCCGCTGCTGAAGATTATTCGGGCGGAAATTAGACCTTCGCGATCCGCCCGACAACAGCATTGTTGCGCCTGCGAAGGGTTCAGCGCCCCCTGATCCGCGGGTCGAGCGCGTCGCGCAGCCCGTCGCCGATGAAATTCACCGAAAGCACCGTCAGGCTGATCGCGAGGCCCGGCCAGATCACCCGCCCCGGCGCGCGGGTCAGGAAATCCTTGCCGTCATAGAGCAGCCGCCCCCAGGTCGGGAAATCCGGCGGAAAGCCGAGCCCGAGAAAGGAGAGCGTCGACTCGGTGATGATCGCGTTGGCGATGCCGATCGTGGCCGAGACCATGATCGGCGACAGCACGTTCGGCATGATGTGCCGGGTGATGATCCGCCGGCTGATCGTGCCGATGCTTTGCGCGGCGAGGACGAATTCGCGTTCCTTCAGCGCCTGCACCTCGCCCCGGACGATGCGGGCGGTGTGCATCCAGCTGGTCACGCCGATCACGGTGACGATCATCACGAAGATCCCCGCCTCCGGCCCGAAACCGGCGCGCAGCGTATCGCGGAAGAGGAGGATCGCCACCAGCAGCAGCGGCAGGATCGGCAGCGCCAGGAAAAGCTCCGTCAGCCGCATCAGCGGCCCGTCGAGCCGCCGGAAATAACCGGCCAGCACCCCGACCACCGCCCCGATCAGCATCGAGACCAGCATCGCCACGATTCCGACCGCGAGCGAGGTCCGCCCCCCCGCCAGCACCTGCGCCAGCATGTCCCGTCCGACATTGTCGGTGCCGAAAGGATGCGCCAGAGACATCGGCGCGTTGCGCGCGCGGATATCGGTCATGCCGGGATCTATGGTCCAGACCAGCGGCCCGGCGAAGACCGCCAGCAGGATGAAGACGAAGATCCCGGCCCCGATCATCGCCCCGGTATGGGCGCGGAACTGGCGCCAGACATCGCTCCAGAGCGAGCGATGCGCGACGGCGGGGGCGTCGGCGGCCGCGTCAGTCATAGCGGATCCTCGGGTCAAGCACGCCATAGAGAAGATCGGCGATCAGGTTGAAGAGCACGATCAGCACCGCGAAGATGAAGGTCAGCGTCTGCACCAGCGGGATGTCGTTGGTTTCGATCCCGACGATCAGCAACTGGCCGATGCCGTTCACGCGGAAGATCTGTTCGGTGACGATGGCCCCGCCGAAAATCGTCGGCACGCCGAGGGCGATCACCGTGACCACCGGGATCAGGCTGTTGCGCAGCACATGGAGGAGCACCACGGTCCGCTCCCTCACGCCCTTGGCGCGGGCGGTGCGCACATAGTCCTGATTGAGATTGTCCAGCATCGAGGCGCGCATGAACCGGCTGATCTGGCTGGCGTTGGCAAGGGCCAGCACCATGGTCGGCATCGCCATCTGCTTGACCTGAAAGACGAAACTGTCCCAGCCGGTGACGGTGTGGGTGGTGTCGTAGATCGAGGGCAGCCAGCCGAGCCAGACCGAGAAGACCACGATCAGCAGGAGGCCGGTGAAGAAGGTCGGGATCGAGAAGCCCAGCATGGAGACGAATGTCCCGATCTGGTCGAAGAGCGAATATTGCCGATAGGCGGAGATCACCCCGATCGGCACCGCGATCACCACCGCGATCACATAGGACATGCCGACCACCCACAGCGTCTGCGGCAGGCGCTCCGCGATCAGGTCGGTGACCGGAGAGCGGGTCGCCCAGGACAGGACGCGCATGCGCTCTCCATCGCCGAATGTCGCGCCGGTCATCTGTTCGAGGATGCTGAGCGGCTCGTTGACCAGGAATTGCTGGAGCCATTTCAGATAGCGGATCAGGAAGGGCTCGCCGAGCCCGAGCGAGGCGCGGATCTTCTCGCGCACTTCGGGCGGAATGGTCAGCGGCAGATTCGCGGTGGGGTCGGAGGGCGCGAGGTCCAGAAGGGCGAAGACGATGAAGCTGATCGCCAGAAGGGTCGGGATCGAGATCAGGAGCCGTCTTATGGCGAAACGCAGCATGAATTCCTCGTCTCCGTAGTCCGGGAGCGTCGCCCCCGGCGTTCCGTCGCGTCGCGGCCCCGGATCACCTTGCGCGGCGCCAGTCCGCGATATTCCAGAGCCCGGTGTCCCAGGCGTTCAGCCGCACGCCCTCCAGCGCGCCCGAGCGGGCGGAGGTCAGGCTGCGATGCACCAGCGGGATGACCACATATTCGCCGACCAGCATGTCGTTCATCCGCCGGACGATCCCGGCGCGCGCCGCCTCGCCGGCGGTCTGCGCCAGCTGCGCCGCCAGCGCGTCGTAATCCGCATCGCACCAGCGGTTGATGTTCTCGCCGCGCCACTGGTTTTCCGGCAGCGGCGTCTTTTCGCAGGTCCAGGAGGCGAGATAGGCCTCGGGATCGACCCCGGCGAAATTGCTCGTGTACATGGAGAGATCGGCGTAGAATCTGGCATGGGTGTCCGGCGAGGCCGGATCGCCGCCGAAGAATACGCCGGAGGGGACGGCGCGCAACTCCACCTCGACGCCGATCGCCTCCCACCAGCTCTTGATCAGGCTCTGCGCCTCCTGCCGGATGGTGTTGGTGGTGCTGGTGAAGAGGAGCGCGAGCCGCCGCCCGTCCTTCGCGCGCACCCCGTCGGGGCCGGGGATCCAGCCGGCCTCGTCCAGCAGCTGGCGCGCCTCCTCCGGGTTCCGGGTCAGGCATTCGTCGTTGGCGCGTGAGACATAGATATCCGGTCCCGGAATGAGATTGCAGGTCGGCTTTCCGGTCCGGCCATAGCCGATCTCGACAAGCGCCTCCGTGTCGATGGCCCGCGCCAGCGCGCGCCGCACCCGCCGGTCATGCAGGATCGGATGCCGGTTGGAGCCGTCCGCCAGCCGGACCGAACGCAGATCCGGGCCAAGCCGGGGATCGGGATCGGTGAAATTGACATGTATGCGCTCGACCGCGGCGCCGAAGGCGACCAGGACCTCACCCTGGCCCGCCGCCTCCATCTCCGTCAGGATCGCGGGCGGGATCTGGAGATTCCAAGCGTAGTCGAACTCCCCGGTCCGCAAAACCGCGCGCGCCGCCGATTCCGCGTCGCCCCCGCTCTTGAACAGGACCGAGGCGAAGGCGGGTTTCTCCGGTTCGCGGTAATGGGGATTGGCCTCGAATAGCACCGTGTCATGGGGCGCGAACTCGACCACCCGGAACGGGCCGGTGCCGTTTGGCCGGAAATTCTGCGCGGTGCAGGCGGGCGCCGCGGCGCCGAGGCAATCGGCGAATTGCCGCTTTTGCAGGATCGGGGCCTCGGCCCCGACCAGCGCCATATGGGGGACGGATTTCGGACCGTCGAAGCTGATCTTCAGCGTATGGTCGTTCAGCGCCACCATCCCGGCGACGCTATCTAAATAGCTTTCCTGGGCGCAGCCGAAATCGGGATGGGTGCAGTATTCCCAGGTGAACACCGCGTCATGGGCGGTGAAGGGAGAGCCGTCGGACCAGCGCACGTCCGGCTTCAGCCGCCAGGTGATGGATTTCCGGTCGGCGGCCACGCCGCCATTTTCGGCCGTCGGGATCTCGGCCGCGAGATAGGGGGTGATCGCGCCCTTGTCGTCGAAACGGGCCAGCGCCTCCAGCGCCAGCCCGGCGGCGTCGATATCGGCGGTTCCGGTGGCGAGATAGGGATTCATCGTCGCCACCGTCTGCCAGTAGACGATGTTCAGCCGGCCGTCGGCGCCGCGCATGGCCGAAGCCGGACCTGCGGCGAGGGCGGCGAGTGCGACCAGCGCGCCGGCCGCCGCGCGCCGCCGCGCCGGCCGGAGGCGCCCGCGCATGTCGGGCGTCCTCATCTTCTCAGCTTTCCCGCCGCGTCACTTCGCCCGGCTCCAGTCGGCGATGTTCCACAACTCGCTGTCCCAGTCGTTCATCCTCACGCCGATCAGCGTGTTGGAATGGGCCGAGGTGCCGCCGCGATAGACGATCGGGATCATGACGTAATCCTGCATCAGGATATCGTTCATCTTCTTGGCGATCTCGGCACGCTCGGCCAGACCGGCGGTCTTCGAGAGCTGAACCGCCAGCGCGTCGTAATCCTTGTTGCAGTAGCGGTTGATGTTCTCGCCCTGCCACTGGGTCGCCGGGCGGGGGGCCTTCTCGCAGGTCCACTGGGCCATGTAGGCTTCCGGGTCCACGCCGGAGAAGTTGTTCGTGTACATCTCCAGATCGGCGTAGAATTTCTGGAACGTGTCCGGCGAGTTCGGGTCGCCGCCGAAGAAGACGCTGGCGGAGACGTTGCGCAGCTCGACCTCGACGCCGATCTGGCTCCACCATTCCTTGACGATGGCCTGGAACTCCTGCCGCACGGCGTTGGTCGAGGTCTGGTAGAGGAAGGAGAGGCGCTTGCCGTCCTTCATCCGCACCCCGTCGGGGCCGGGGACCCAGCCGGCCTCGTCCAGAAGCGCCTTCGCCTCGTCGAGATTCTGGGTCTTGCAGTCCTCGTTCGCCGTGGAGGCGTAGGCCTCCGGCCCGGGCAGCACGTTGCAGGTCGGCTGGCCGGTGGCGCCGTAGCCGATCTCGGTCAGGATCACCGGATCGACCGCCTTGGCCAGCGCCTTCCTCACGCGGAAATCGCCGAGGATCGGATGGGCGTTGGAGCCGTCCTCCTTCCAGACCGAACGTTCGTCCGGGCCGAGCGCGGGGTCGGGATTGGTGAAGTTCACCAGAATGCGCTCGACCGAGGTGGCGAAGGCGACGGCGACCTTGCCCTTGCCGGCGGATTCCATCTCGCTCAGCACTTCGGGGCTGATCTGGAGGTTCCAAGCGTAGTCGAACTCGCCGGTCTGGAGTACGGAGCGCGCCGCAGATTCGGCGTCGCCGCCGCCCTTGAAGGTGATCTTCGCGAAGGCGGGCTTGGCCGGATCGCGGTAATTCTCGTTCGCCGCCAGCGAGATGACGTCATTGGCGCGGAACTCGACCACCTTGAACGGCCCGGTGCCGACCGGGTTGAAATTCGCATCCGTGCATTCCGGCGCCTTCGCGCCCATGCAATCGGCGAACTGCTTCGCCTGGATCACCGGGCTCTCGGAGCCCACGAGCGCGGTGTAGGGGAAGGGTTTTGGTTCCGAGAAGCTGACCTTCAGCGTCAGATCGTCCAGCGCCTCCATGGCGGAGACGCCGTCGAAATAGGCGGACTGGGCGCAGCCCCCTTCGGGGTCGGTGCAGTATTTCCAGGTGAAGACCGCGTCGGCGGCGGTGAAGGGCGTCCCGTCGGCCCAGGTCACGCCCTCCTTCAGCTTCCAGGTGATCGAGGTCAGATCCGCGGCGACGCCGCCATTCTCCACGGTCGGGATCTCGGCGGCCAGCGCCGGCACGATCTCGCCGGTTTCGGAATAGCGCGCCAGCGGCTCGATCACCATCGAGGAGGCCTCGACCTCCTTGGTGCCGCCGGAAAGATAGGGGTTCATCGTCGAAGGGGCCTGCCAGTAGATGATCTTCAGCTCCCCGTCCGATCCCCGCTCGGCGAGGGCCGGACCCGCCATGAGCGCAAGCGACGCTCCTGCGGCGAGCATGTGTGGAAGTCTGTTCATTGTGCAGGCTCCTTTCTGGTTGATCGACCGCTGGCGCGGCGATCGCGGGCGGAAGTCATGCCGGCGCCTCTTCCCCGGCGAAGTGACAGGCGACGCGCCGGCCGTCGGCCAGCGCGCGAAACTCGGGCGCCTCCACGGCGCAGCGTTCGGCCGCCGACGGGCAGCGGGTGCGGAAACGGCAGCCCGAGGGCGGGTTGGCGGGCGAAGGCACGTCGCCGGCCAGGATGATCCGCTCGCGCGCCCCGCCCGCAACGGTCGGCACGGCGGAAAGCAGCGCCCTGGTGTAGGGATGGCGCGGCGAATCGTAGAGGAGGTCGCGATCCGCCAGCTCCACCACCTTGCCAAGATACATCACCGCCACCCGGTCGGCGATATGGCGGATCATGGAGAGGTCATGGCTGATGAAGAGATAGGTCAGGCCCAGCCGGTCCTGAAGATCCTCCAGCAGATTCACCACCTGCGCCTGAATCGAGACGTCGAGCGCCGCGATCGGCTCGTCGCAGACGATGAATTTCGGGTCGAGCGCCAGCGCCCGCGCGATGCCGATCCGCTGGCGTTGCCCGCCGGAGAATTCATGCGGATAGCGATTGGCGAAATCGGGGTTCATGCCGACCTGATCCAGAAGCTCGCGCACCCGTTCCTGTTTCTCGCGGCGCTTCATGCCGGGGCGATGCTCGTCCAGCGGCTCGGCGATGATCGAACCGACGGTCATGCGCGGGTTGAGACAGGCCTGCGGGTCCTGAAAGATCATCTGCATGCCGGGGCGGAGCCTGCGCAGCGCGCCGCCCTCCAGCTTCGTGATGTTCTCGCCGTTCACATGGATCTCGCCTGCGGTCGGGGCGTAGAGCCTGAGGATCGCGCGGCCGGTCGTGGATTTGCCGCAGCCCGATTCGCCGACGACGCCGAGCGTTTCGCCCTCGCTGATGTCGAAGCTCACATCGTCCACGGCGCTGACCACCCCGACCTGGCGGCGAAACACTCCCTTGTAGATCGGGAAATGCATCGAGAGCCCGCGCACGCGGACCAGAGGTGCGCCCGGTTTCGCGTCAAGCGGCATCGCGGCCCTCCTCTCCGCCGGTTTCCGGCGGCGTCCACCAGCAGGCGACCTCGTGACCGCGACCGGTCGCGGCGACGGGGGGATTGGCCTCGCGGCATTTGCCATGCGCATGCGCGCAGCGCGGCGCGAAAGGGCAGGAGGCGGGCGTCGAATGCAGGATCGGCGGCTGCCCGGCGATGGTCAGCAACCGGTCTCTGCGCGCGCCGGATATGTCGGGCAGGGTCTCCATCAGCGCGCGGGTGTAGGGATGGCGGGGGCGGGCGAAGAGTTCCGCGACCGGAGCCTGTTCGACCACCTGGCCGCCATACATCACCATCACCCGGTCGGCGATGCCGGCGACCACGCCGAGAGCATGGGTGATCCAGATCACCCCCATGCCCAACTCCGCCCGCAGCCGCTGCACCAGGTCGAGGATCTGCGCCTGGATGGTCACGTCGAGCGCGGTGGTCGGCTCATCCGCGATCAGCAGCTTCGGATCGCAGGCCAGCGCGATGGCGATCATCACCCGCTGGCGCATCCCGCCCGAGAACTGGTGCGGATAATCGTTCAGCCGGGCCGAGGCCGAGGGAATGCCGACCAGATCCAGCAATTCCGCCGCCCGCGCCCGCGCCGCGCGTTTCGACAGGCCGAGATGATCGCGCAGCGGCTCCATCAACTGGAAACCCACGGTGAAGACCGGGTTCAGCGAGGTCATCGGGTCCTGAAACACGAAGCCGATATCGCCGCCACGAAGCCCGCGCATCTCGGCGCGCGACATCTTTCGCACGTCGCGGCCCCGGAACAGCACTTCGCCGCGGGTGATCTCCGCCGGCGGGGTCGGCAGCAGGCCCATCAGCGACATCATGGTGACCGATTTGCCGGAGCCTGACTCCCCGACCACGCCGAGAAGTTCGCCCTCGCGGAGCGAAAAGCTCACAGTGTTGACGGCGTGCACCTGACCATCCCGGACGTGAAAGACCGTTTCAAGGCCCTTCACATCGAGCACGGGGGCCAAGCCCGTCTCGTTCGTTTGCGTCATTCGCCACCCTGTTGGCGCGCTTTTTCAGCTTATCGGGGATAAGTTGAACACTATCCGCCGCCGCGCGGCAAGGGCCGAGGCGCCGATTCGCCCGCAGCGGGCGCGCTGGCCGTTCCCGTTTCAGCTTTTCCCCGCCCGCGCGATCTCGAATGTCGCGACGATATCCTCATCGGTCAGCGCCTTGCGGCTGGCGGGCTGGTCGGCGGCGTTTTCGTCGATCACCTCGCCGCCGGCGCCGATGGAGCGGGCGAAGCCCACGATCCGCGAGAGCGAGGCGTAGACCCGATACCAGAACGGCCCGCCAAGCCCGATCAGCACGCCGGCGAGAAGCGTGTAGAGAAACCAGCCGGCGCGCTTGCTCCAGTCGGCCCCGCCCCCGCAGCCCGGCCCCGCATCCTCGGCCGCGGGTTCGTCGGCGAGGCCGATGATGGCGGGGAGGCCCTTGCCGCAATAGGGGAAATAATCCGGCCCGATCGGCAATCCGGTCTCCTCGCGAAAGGCGGCGAGCGATCGCGACAGCGCAGCCGTCTTGTCCGAAAGCTCCTCCAGCGTGGCGGGGGGCGCGTTTGCGGCCATCGCGGCGTCAAGACGCTCCAGCATCGCGTCATGCGCCGCCTTCGCCTGTTCGGCCTGTGCGAAAAGCGCCTGGCGCGCGCCGGGATCGTCCATCAGATAGGTGAAGACCCTGCCGGCCTCGACATTGGCGGCGAAGGCGAAGATCACTGCGGCGATGGCGGTGTAGCGATGCGCCTTGAAGCGGTAACGCTCGGCCGCGGCGGCGGCGTAACGCTCATAGCTGCGGCCGATATCCAGCAGCCGCGCGCGCAGCTCCGCCCGCCCGAATTTCGCCAGCGCCGCGCCGAGATCGCTCTTGGCCAGCCGCTGGAGCAGCGCATAGGTGGTGATGCGCTCATGGCCGAAACGCATCGCCGAAAGCCGGATCGCCCGGCCCGGCCCGGCCAGCGGGCTTTGCGTCATCTGCGCCATCAACCTGTCGAGATCGGCGGCGGAGAGTTTCCCGTCCCCGTCCAGATCGAGAAGACCCTTCAGCTTTTCCTTCGCCGAGGGCACGATCTCGTCGATGATCAGCCGCTCTATCGCCTCGGCCAGCACCTGCTGGCGCACCGCGAGCAGCCGTAGGAACGCCTCGGCGATGCCGGTGACGATGGTCGAAAGCACGATCATCACCACGGCGAAAGCCGCCGCCCCTTCGAGGATCTCCATGGCGCTTCCCCCCGCTTCGCTCAACCGAGGGTCGCGCAAAATCGCTTCTGCGGCAAGCGGAACGCGCGCGCCGGCAGGCGTTTGCCGATCACGTTGACCTCGCGACGGTTCCGGCGGATATCCCTTCCGCTCCGAACGTCAGTCCCGCGCGATGCTGGCGGCGATGCGGTCCGCTTCTTCGGGCGTGAGCCGCGGCGGATGCCAGCCCTTGCCCGGCGCCGCGTCCAGCAGCCTGCGCGTATAGGGATGCTGCGGGTTCTCGAAGACCTGCATGGCCGGGCCGATCTCCACCATCACGCCCTTCTCCATGACGGTGATGTAGTCCGAGATCTGCGCCGCCACGCGCAGGTCATGCGTGATGAAGATGATCGCGACGTTCAGCCGCTTCTGAAGGTCGTTCATGAGGCGCAGCACCTGTTTCTGGACCGAAAGATCCAGCGCCGAGACGCTTTCGTCGGCGATCACCACATCCGGCTCCATCGCCAGCGCGCGCGCCACGCCGATGCGCTGGCGCTGACCGCCCGAGAAGTTGCGGGGGCTCCGGCGATAGGCTTCCGGTCCCAGTCCGACCATTTCCAGAAGCTCCAGCGTCCGCTCGCGCGCCTGTCTTTTGGTCAGGCCGCGCAGCTCCGCCGACCGGTCGATCATCGTTCCCACGGTCTGGCTGGGGTTCAGCGAGCCGTAGGGGTCCTGGAAGATCATCTGGATATGACGGCGCGCCGCATCCAGATCCTTTCCCCTGAGCGACAGAAAGTCCTGATCATGCAGGACGATCGAGCCCGAATTCGGTTCGATCAGACGGATCAGCGCCTTCGCGAGCGTGGACTTGCCCGAACCGGATTCGCCGACCACGCCAAGCGTTTCGCCCGGCCGCAGCGAAAAGCTGGCGTCGTTCAGCGCATGCACCCGTTTCCGTCCTTCGCCGTAGATCTTGTGGAGATTCCTCGCCTCGATCGACGGCGGTTCCTGACGCGTCTCGTCAGGTGCGCGCGTGGCCTCCAGCAGCGGCATCGCGTCCACGAGCAGCCTGGTGTAGCCCTCCTTCGGGCGCATGAGCACCTCTTCGGTGGCTCCTTCCTCGATCAACTGGCCCCAGCACATCACCGCGACCCGGTCGGCGACCTCGGCCACCACGCCGAAATCATGCGTGATGAGGATCACGGCGTTGTCGTAGACCGTCTTCAACTCGTTGAAGAGGCTCAGGATCTCCTTCTGCGTGGTCACATCGAGCGCCGTTGTCGGCTCGTCGGCGATCAGAACGTCCGGCTTGCAGGCGAGCGCCATGGCGATCACCACGCGCTGCGACTGCCCGCCGGAAACCTGATGAGGATAGCTGCGGTAGATGCGTTCCGGATCCGGCAGCCGCATCTGCTCGAAAAGCTCCAGCGTGTGGCGCTTGCGCTCCGTGGCCCCGATCTCGGGCCTGTGGAGCTTGAACACCTCGTCAACCTGCGGCCCGATGCGCATGGACGGGTTCAGCGCCGCCATCGGCTCCTGATAGATCATGGAGATCCGGGCGCCGCGAAGCGCGTTCAGCTCCGCTTCGGAATATTCCAGCACGTCGCCGCCGTCGAAGACGACTTCGCCCTGCGAGATGCGCAAGGGGGGCGGCACATCGTTCATGATGGCGCTGGTCATCACCGATTTGCCGGAACCGGACTCGCCGACGACGCAAAGCACCTCGCCCTTGCGCACGGTGAGGGAGACATCCTCCACCGCATAGGCCCGGTCCGCTCCCTTCGGAAGCGAGATCGACAGGTTCCTGATCTCCAGAATGTTCTGAGCGTCGCCGTCCATCGCGAATCTCCCTTCCGCAGGTCTTTCGTCGGAGGCCTGGTTCGGTATGCGGCGAAATCATGCGAGCTGGCGTCGCAGACCACGATCCACCCCGGCAGTTCAGGGTATCCCGGCTTGATAGTCAAGCGCCAACCGGCCCGGCGACCATGGCGCCCCGCCCGCGGGATCGGGGCGGAGGGCTGCGGCGCCCACCTCCCTTGCGATGCGCGGGCGCGGGCGCGAATATGCGCCGGATCGAATATGGGAAGGCGTGAATGAACAGTCTGGAGACCCTCTTTTCGCTGAAGGGGCTGAGGGCGCTGGTGACCGGCTCCTCGCAGGGGATCGGTTTCGCGCTGGCGCGCGGCCTGGCCGGGGTGGGGGCGCGGATCGTGCTGAACGGGCGCGACGCCGCCCGGCTGGCGGCCGCGGCGGCGGCGCTGCGCGAAGAGGGCGCGGAGGCGGACCTGCTGCCCTTCGACGTCGCCGATCACGCCGCCGCGCGGGCGGCGGTGGACGGCTATGAGGCCGCGCAAGGCCCGATTCATGTTCTGGTGAACAACGCCGGCATGCAGCATCGCGGCCCGCTGGAGGATTTCGCCCCCGAGGATTTCGAGCGGCTGATGCGGGTCAACGTCTCCTCCGTCTTCAATGTCGGGCAGGCCTGCGCGCGCCACATGATCGCGCGGGGGGAGGGGCGGATCGTCAATATCGCTTCCGTCCAGACCGCTCTTGCCCGACCCGGGATCGCGCCTTACACGGCGTCCAAGGGCGCGGTGGCGAACCTGACCAAGGGCATGGCGACGGACTGGGCGAGACACGGGCTCAACGTGAACGCCATCGCTCCCGGTTATTTCGACACGCCGCTGAACGCCGCGCTGGTCGCGGATGCGGATTTCTCGGCCTGGCTTGCGAAACGCACGCCGCAGGGCCGCTGGGGCAAACTGGAGGAGCTTGTGGGGGCCTGCGTTTTTCTTTCCTCTCCGGCCGCGAGTTTCGTCAACGGGCAGACGCTCTTCGTTGACGGCGGCGTGACGGCGTCGCTCTGATGGCTGCGGATATCCTCTGCCTCGGCGAGCCTCTGGCCGAATTCGTGCGCGAGCCCGACGGGCGCTGGCGGATGGGCTATGGCGGCGACACGTCCAACGCCGCTATCGCCGCGGCGCGACAGGGCGCGAAGGTTGGCTATCTCGGCGCGCTCGGGGCTGATCTTTTCGGCGACGGCTTCATCGCCCACTGGGCCGGGGAAGGCGTGAGCGCCGAAGCGGTCAGGCGCAATCCCGCCGCGCCGACCGGGCTGAATTTCGTCGAGCCGGATCCGGCCGCGCGCCGCTTCACCTATGTCCGCAAGGGCTCCGCCGCCTCGCTTTACGGGCCGGGGGATCTGGACCATGGCGCGATCCGCGCGGCGAAGGTGCTGCATCTTTCGGGGATCACGCTCGCGGTTTCGCCGACGCTCCGCGCCGCCGGGCTGGCGGCGATGGAGGTCGCGCGGGGGGCGGGGGCGCTGGTCTCGCTCGACACCAATCTCCGCCTCGCGCTCTGGTCGCGCGAGGAGGCGCGCGAGACGCTGCTGGCCGCGGCCGCGGCCGCGGATGTGCTGGTGACCTCGATCGACGACAGCGAGGCGCTTTTCGATCTGGCCGAGGCCGACGCCATCGCCGATCTCTGGACCGGGCGCGGGCCGAAAACCGTGATCGTGACCATGGGCGCCGAAGGCTGCCGCATCCTGACCGACGGCGCGCGCGCGACCATCCCGCCCGCGCCGGCGAACCCGGTGGACAGCACCGGCGCCGGCGACAGTTTCTCCGGCGCCTTTCACGCCTGGCGGCTGGAGACCGGCGACCCGCTGGAAGCCGCCCGCCGCGCCGCCATCGTCGCAGCCGGCACGGTCTCCGGCTATGGCGCGACGGCGCCGATCCCCCGGCGCGAGGAGGTGCTGGCGCAGCTTTGAAAGGACGGCCGGTAGTCGGGCAGATCCGCGCCGCGCGGCCCCTGGCGTCACATCGCCTTCAATTTGTCCTGCAGGGCTACGCGTGTCGCCGCGGCCTCCTCCAGCCAGCCGATCCGCAATTCGGGAGCGGAGGCGATCAGGAGCCGCACATAGGGATCGGCGGGGTTGGAGAGGATTTCCACGGCGGAACCGTAGGCCACGGTGCGGCCGCGACGCATGACTAGGATATCGTCGGCGAGATCGGCCACCGCAGCCAGATCGTGGCTGACGAAAATTACGGCGAGGCCCATTTCAATGCGAAGCCGGTCGATCAACTCGATGATCGACCGGGCGACGACCGTATCCAGGGCCGAAGTGATCTCGTCACAGATAACCACTTCCGGTTGGGCGGCGAGCGCGCGGGCCAGGTTCACGCGTTGCTTCTCGCCTCCGGACAGGCGGCGGACAAGTCGTCCCGCGTAATCCGGCGGCAATTGGACCATGGTCAGGAGGCGTCGCACCTCCGCTTGCGCCTCGTCTTTCGAACAGCCGTGATAGAAACGGATCGCGCGCCCGAGCACCCGACCGACCATGTGGCGCGGATTGAGCGCGGTGTCGGCCATCTGGAAGACCAACTGAACGCGCCGTCGCTCCTCCAGGCTGCGCTGAGCGGAAAGCGCCCTTAACGCCTCTCCCTTGAGCAGGGTGCGCCCCTGGGTTGGCGGATGGAGGCCCGCCAGCACCTTCGCCAGGGTGGTTTTTCCTGAGCCGCTTTCGCCGATCACCGCCAGAACCTTGCCCGCTTCCAGCGAGAAGCTGACATTGTCGAGCGTGGTCACCACCGGGCGGCCCTTGATGGTCGGCCCGTATCCGGCGATGAGGCCGTCGGCTTCGAGGGCTGGCCGATCAATGG
>JBKECG010000354.1:0-3230 GCA_047974395.1 Pikeienuella sp.
AGGGGCGCGGTCAGGGTCAGGCGGCCTTTTCGGCCAGTTCCGCCTTCGCGGCGGCGAAGGCCCAGTCGAGCCAGGGGGTCAGCGCCTCGATATCGGCGGTCTCCACCGTGGCGCCGCACCAGATGCGCAGGCCCGGCGGCGCGTCGCGATAGCCGCCGATGTCGAAAGCCGCGCCCTCATCATCCAGCAGGGTCGCCATCCGCTTGCAGAAGCCGCGCTGGCCTGCCTCGTCAAGCGCGGCGATCTCCGCGTCCACCACCCGGAGGCAGACGGAGGTGTTGGAGCGATGCGCCGGTTCGGCCACAAGGTTCTCCACCCATGCCGTCCGGTCCATCCAGGACTGAAGCGCGCCGGCATTGGCGTCGGCCCGCGCCAGCAGCGCCTTCAGCCCGCCGATCCGCTCCGCCCAGTCCAGCGCGTCGGCGTAGTCGGCGACGGCGAGCATGGACGGGGTGTTGATGGTCTCGCCCCTGAACACGCCTTCGATCAGCGCGCCGGCCTTGGTCAGGCGGAAGATCTTCGGCAGCGGGCGCTCGGGGGCATGGCTCTCCAGCCGCTCGACGGCGCGGGGGGAAAGCACGATGACGCCATGCGCCCCCTCCCCGCCCAGGGCCTTCTGCCAGGAGAAGGTGACGACATCGAGCTTCGCCCAGTCCAGATCCTGCGCGAAAGCGGCGGAGGTCGCATCGCAGATCGCCAGCCCGGCGCGGTCGGCGGCGATCCAGTCGGCGTTGGCGACGCGCGCGCCGGAGGTGGTGCCGTTCCAAGTGAAGACGATATCGGCGTTCGGGCGGACCTGCGTCAGATCCGGCAGCGCGCCGTATTCGGCCTTCAGCACATTCACATCGTCGAGCTTCAGCTGTTTCTGGATATCGGTCGCCCAGCCGGCGCCGAAGCTCTCCCAGACCAGCACATCGACCGGGCGCGGGCCGAGAAGAGACCAGAGCGCCATCTCCACCGCGCCGGTGTCGGAAGCGGGGACGATGCCGACGCGATAACCCTCGGGCGCGCCGAGGAGCTTCGCGGTGCGGTCGATCACCGATTTCAGCTGCGCCTTCGGCGCGGCGGCGCGGTGGGAGCGGCCGAGAAAGGCCTTCTCCACCACCGCGGCGGCGGACCAATCGGGATGTTTCGGACAGGGACCGGAGGAGAATTCGGGGCGCAGGGGCTTCGCCTGCGGCTTTTGCGGGAACGTCATCGACGCGCTCCATCGTCAGGGCGAAATTGCTGAGCCCGCCGCCGCTCGCCCATACCCGGCGACTTGCCCGCAGCCCGGATATGTCGCCGCCATGGAGTCGTCAACGGCAAAAATGACGGAATCAGGCGGATATGCGTCGCCTTTCGTTCACGATCGGAAACCGGCGTCGCCGATGCGCGGCGCCGCCCGCCCGTTTGCGGAAACATGATGTGAATTTATGCGCTTTGCGACGGCCCTGCCCGGTTCATACGTAACAGTCGAGAGCAGACCAAAGGACACGACAGATGATCCGACTTTTCTTCGCCGCGCTTCTTCTCGCGACACTGCCCGCCGTGCTGGAGGCCAGGGCCGACGCCCCGACCGGCTATTGGCTGACCGAGAAGAAGGGCATCGTCGTCAATCTCTATGAATGCGGCGAGGGCGCGCTTTGCGGCCGCACCGTCTGGCTGAAGAAGCCGCGCTGGAAGGACGGCACGCTGCGCATCGACGAGCGCAACCCGGACCCCGCACTCCGCGCCCGCCCATGGTGCGGGATCGAGGTTATCACCGGTCTGCGCCCCGACGGGGATGGCGGCTGGACCGACGGGCTGGTCTATGACCCGAAGACCGGCGAGCGGTTCGATTTCGATCTCTCCCCCGATGGCGACGGCCTTCGCGCGCGCGGCTATCTCGGCGTGCCGGCGCTCGGGAAAAAGGAACACTGGACCCCGGCGGATCTGAGCGGGCTGACGCTTTGCGATCCGGTCTGAGGGGCCGAGATCCGCGCGCGCCGGCGCGATCTCACAAAACAGTCATCCAACCCTCACCAAACCATTGCAGAGGAGCGCAATCCAGAGCGTCAACTGAAACCCGTCTGGATGCGCCTCCATGAAAACAAGACCCAGCCGCCTGCTCCTCTCCTCCCTCTTCATCGCCGCCGCCGCGCCCGCCATGGCCGCCGATATCGTCGAGACCGGGGTGCGCCCGCTCTATCTGATCGACCGGATGACCGACGGTCCGCTGAAGGAGAAACTGACCGCCTGCATGGGCCAGCCGGTCAAGCGCACCGCCTTCTCCATCGGTCATCGCGGCGCGTCGATGCAGTTCCCCGAGCATACCGTTGAAGCCAATGTCGCCGCCGCGCGCATGGGCGCAGGGGTGCTGGAATGCGATGTGACCTTCACCAGGGACAAGGAGCTGGTCTGCCGCCACGCGCAGGACGATCTCCACACGACGACGAATATTCTCGCGACCCCGCTGGCTTCGACCTGCGTCGCCGCCTTCTCTCCCGCCTCCGGCGATCAGCCCGCGGCGGCCGAGTGCCGCACCTCGGAGCTGACGCTGGCGGAGTTCAGGTCGCTGACGCCGAAAATGGACGCCGGCGACAAGGCGGCGACCACGCTCGAAGCCTATATGAACGCCACCCCCTCCTGGCGCACCGATCTCTATGCGGTGGAGCCGACGAAGCTGATGAGCCATGCGGAATCCATCGCGCTTTTCAGGTCGCTCGGCGCCAAGTTCACGCCGGAGCTGAAGGCGCCCGCCGTGGAGATGCCCTTCGACGGGTTCACCCAGGAGGATTACGCCCAGAAGCTGATCGACGAATACAAGGAAGCGGGCATTCCGGCTTCGGACGTCTTCGCGCAGTCCTTCAACCTCGATGACGTTCTCTACTGGATCAGGGCGGAGCCGGAATTCGGCGCCAACGCTGTCTATCTGGTCGAGATGGCCGACGATTTCGACGGCCGGAACCCCGCAACCTGGAAAGAGGATTTCGCCGCGCTGAAAGCCGCCGGCGTCAACTATCTCGCGCCGTCGATGAACATGCTGGTGACCGCCGATGGCGACCGGATCGCGGAAAGCGCCTACGCGAAAGCCGCGAAGGAAGCCGGGCTGAAGCTGATCACCTGGTCGCTGGAGCGTTCCGGCCCGCTCGCCGCCGGCGGCGGCTGGTACTGGGCCCCGCTCAACGGTATCGTGAAGAGCGACGGGCGGATGTATGAGCTGCTCGACGTGCTGGCGCAGGAAGTCGGCGTGGTCGGCGTCTTCTCCG
>JBKECG010000165.1:0-2433 GCA_047974395.1 Pikeienuella sp.
GTGTCTTCCGCCATGATCGGTTCCATTTTTCAGTCACCTAGGGTATTGTAATTATTGAACTGGCGCACAAGATCTCCAAGTGCGTCAAATCCTTTTGATAGAAGAAAATCCACCATGAAACATCAGACGGACTTTGCGTCGGAGCAGGCTGCGATCTCGCCCGCGGAAAGGCTCGCGAGCGCGAATCTGGCCCTTCACGCCGTCACCGGAATCCGCCCCGACGGCACGCCGGAGCTTGAGGGCGCCGCCGGTCGTAGGGTCGTCGCGCTGGAGCCGGCGCCGCTTCTGGCCGATAGCCTGATCGCCGTATGCAAGCCTTTCGGCTCCGACATGGAGCAACTGGCGGTTCTGGGCTATCTGTCGCCATCGCAACTGGTGACGCAGGTGGTGAAGGCTCCTCAGGTCGAGACCGACATCGTCTTGCGGGCGGGCCGGTCGGAGCTTCGGCTGCATGCCGATGGCCGCATCAGGATCAAGGGCGATGACGTCAAGTTCGAAGCGAACGGGCGCATGGGGCTCACCGGCGCCTTCATCGAACTGAACTGAGCTTCACCCATGTGGGATATCGACAACAGCACGCCGTTTCCGCACCATGCTTCTTTCATGCGGGATCAGGATCTGCGCACGTTCTGGTGCGTCTGGATCAAGGCTACCTTCCAGATGCGAAACGACCGGCGTTCCCTGTTCGTCGCTGATCAGGATCCCGTTCGGCAGGCGCCGCTCTTCATTGACGGAGATCCGGACAAGGTTCTGGTCGCGGATACCGATGTCTCCTTGCCTCGCGCGCAGGTCGATGTGATTCTGGATGCGGTCGGGCGCGCGCCGGGTGGCGACGCCTCGCGCATGTTCAACTGCGTTGCGGAAATCGGCGACTGGCGGAAGAGCGTCGATGTGTCGCCCCCCTCCGTCTGGTCCCGGCGCGGCAAGCCCGAACCCGTCAGGGACGTTGTCGCCGAGCCGGTCAGGCTGGATTACGCCAACGCATTTGGCGGCGCGGAGGTCGAGAACAATCCTGTCGGCGTCGGCTATTACGCCGATATGGCTGCGGCGGAAGGAAAAGCCCTGCCGCGCCTCGCGCCGCCCGACCGGCGTCCGCGGCGCCCGGACAGGATCGAGCCGCCCGCGGCCTTCAGCGCGATCCCTCGTCAATGGCCGGCGCGGGAGAGGCTCGGCGGCACTTATGATGAGCAATGGTCACGCCGCCGTTCGCCGCTCCTGCCGGCCGATCTCGATCCGGAATACTGGCAATCGGCCCCGGAGGATCAGAGGATCAGCCGCGACGCCATCGCGGATCGGATCCTGTTGACCAACATGGTTCCCGAAGATGAAAGCGGCCCTGACGGTCGGTTCACCGGAACCATCCCGCGTCTTGGCTTCGAGGTTGCGACCCGGTTCGACGGCCGCTGGGTGCAAGGTGAGATGGCGCTTCAGTCGATCTTCATCGCCGCCGATACCCGCCGCCTGTCTTTGACCTATATGGCGACGCATGAGATCGGCGCGACCCAGAATGACGTTCTGGTGGACCGGACCTTCGTGGCCCTGCGCAGCCATGAAGGGTTCCTCGTGCGCGGCGAGGACGCCGCCTGTTTCGATCCCGCGCGCGATAAGCAGCAGGTCAAGGAGGTCGCCTGATGGCCCATACCGTTGTCGCCAACAAGCTGACCGTATCCCACAAGGGAACAGGGGGGTACGAGATGAACTCGACCCCTGATGTCTGCAAGACGCGCAAGAAGCCCGTGCCTTATTCCGTCATTTCCTTTTCCGCCGATCTGGTCCGCGGCAGCAGAACCGTCTTCGCCGATGGCGGCAACAGCATCGCGATCAAGGGGTCGGCCCATTCGCGTTGCTTCGGCGATGAGCCGGGGCTGGGAAAGGGCGTGGCCTCGCAGACCGTGGGCGATGAAAGCACATGGATCACCTATTCGCCCAATGTCTTCGTCGAGGGAAAGAACATCTGTCGATTGTCTGACAAGATGTTCATGAACAACAAGAACTGCATATGCGGGTCCGGCGGTCACTATGAAGTTCCAGCCTCGATCACCGATCCGATCATGCGCGAGCTTTGCAAGGTCTTTTGCGAGGCGCGGGATGAATGGCACGAGTGCAAGCGAACCCAGAAAACGGGTTGCAAACGACCGTCGACCCTGGCCAAGGACAAGGTCGACACCAGATTGAACAACCGGAATTCGGCTCTGAATCGCGCCGTGCGGTCACGGTTTCCGAACGGGTTCGGCGCGGCCGAGAAGACCTTCTTCGGCTCGGCGGACGAGCTTTTCGAAGGCGCGCGCAAGATCTATGATAGCAACGGAATGAAGAAGGCGATCGAGCGTCAGGTCGAGAAGCTCATGCGGCGCAAGATCGTGCAGCAGGGCGCGAAGATGGCCGGGCGGGCCTGGCTCACGCTGGTTCCCGGCCTGAACGTGATCTCAACGA
>JBKECG010000452.1:0-1661 GCA_047974395.1 Pikeienuella sp.
GGAGATCCCGGATCTCTTCCGTTTCGCCGGGCTGGGCGCGCAGAGCGCCCATATCGCCCGGCTGCGCGAAGGCGCCGCCGGACACCCGGCCGAGGACAGCCGCGCCGCGACGCGCGCGCAGGGCGCGGAACGACTTCGCCGCCGCGCCCGGAACATGGCGAACGAACGGAGAGAACATGTCTGAGCGCCGAGAGGCCGAGCCCACCGGGCTGGAGATCGCGATCATCGGCATGGCCGGCCGCTTTCCCGGCGCGCCCGATATCGAGAGTTTCTGGCGCAATCTCCGCGACGGGGTCGAAAGCGTCGCGCGGTTCGATCGCGAGGAATTGCGCGCGCGCGGCGTTCCCGCCCGGCTGCTCGACGCGCCGGATTTCGTGGCTGCGGGCGCGCCCCTGGACGGGGCCGACATGTTCGACGCCGAATTCTTCGGCTATTCCCCGGCCGAGGCTGCGCTTCTGGACCCGCAGCAGCGGCTCTTTCTGGAATGCGCCTGGCACGCGCTGGAGAACGCCGGCCACGCCCCCGGCGCCGACGGCCCGGCGATCGGCGTCTACGCCGCCGCGGGGATGAACGGCTATCTTCTCAATCTCTACGCCAACGCGCAACTGCGCGAGACGGTCACGCCCTATGAGATATTCACCGCCAACGACAAGGATTTCCTGGCGACCCGCGCCGCCTACAAGCTGAACCTTCGCGGCCCGGCGGTGACGGTGCAGACGGCCTGCTCCTCCTCGCTGGTCGCGGTCCACATGGCGGCGCAGAGCCTGATCGCCGGCGAATGCGACATGGCGCTGGCCGGCGGCGTCGCGCTGTCGCGGCAGGACGGCTATCGCGCCATGCGGGGAAGCATCCTGTCGCCGGGCGGTCATTGCCGCGCCTTCGACGCCGGGGCCGACGGCACGGTGGCGGGCAACGGGGTCGGGCTGGTGGTTCTGAAGCGGCTGGAGGACGCGCTGGCCGACGGCGATCATGTCGAGGCGGTGATCCGCGGCTCCGCGATCAACAATGACGGCGCCGGCAAGGCCAGCTTCACCGCCCCCGATGTCGAGGCGCAGGCGGCGGTGATCGCGGCGGCGCAGGCGGCGGCGGAGGTCGATCCTGACACGATCTCCTATATCGAGGCGCATGGCACCGGCACCGCGCTTGGCGATCCGATCGAGATCGCGGCGCTGACCCGCGCCTTTCGCCGGGGAACCGACAGGCGCGGCTTTTGCGCGCTCGGCTCGGTCAAGACCAATATCGGCCATCTGGACACGGCCGCCGGCGTCGCCGGGCTGATCAAGACCGTGCTGATGCTGCGCCATCGCCAACTGGCCCCGAGCCTGCATTTCGAGCGGGCCAACCCCCAGATCGACTTCGCGGACAGCCCTTTCGCCGTGAACGCCGGGCTGCGCGACTGGGCGGCGGAAGGGCCGCGCCGGGCCGGGGTCAGCTCCTTCGGGATCGGCGGCACCAATGCGCATGTGGTGCTGGAGGAGGCGCCGGCGGCGCCGGCGGCGGCGGGCGAGGGGCCGCAATTGCTGGTCGTCTCCGCCCGCAGCGCCGCGGCGCTTTCGGCCTCGACCGAGGCGCTGGCGCGGGATCTGGAGCGAAGCGAAGCCCCGCTCGCCGATATCGCCCATACGCTGGCGCGGGGGCGCGCGCCGATGCGCTGGCGCCGC
>JBKECG010000038.1:0-5309 GCA_047974395.1 Pikeienuella sp.
AGGGCAACTTCTTCCCGCTTCTGGCCGCCGAAGTGCCGACCAAGGAGAATGGCGGCATTTCCGAGGACGGCAAGACCTGGACCGTGAAGCTGCGCGAAGGCGTGAAATGGCATGACGGGACCGCGTTCACCGCGGAGGATGTCAAGTTCACCCTTGAACTGCTGGTCAATCCCGATTTCCGCAGTTGGCGGCGCACCGGGCATGACCTGATCACCGGGATCAACGTGATCTCGGACCACGAGATCTCCTGGACGATGGAGCGGGCCTTCGCCCCCTACGCCTCGATCCTGGCGACCACCTTCATCGTGCCGAAACACGCCTTCGAAGGCGTCGATCCGAACGAGGCCCCGTTCAACAACGCCCCGATCGGCACCGGCGCCTTCAAATGGAAGAACCGGGTCGCGGGCGACCATATCGAGATGGAGGCCAATACCGACTATTTCGGCGACGGCCCCTATCTTGAGCGGCTCGTCATCAAGTACATCCCGGATCTGACCGTTCTCTACACCCAGTTCCGCAGCGGCGATATCGACGCGGTCGGCGTCCAGTGGATCACCCCCGACCATTACGCCGAGGCCCAGACCCTTTCCGACCGCGTGGTCGAGGTCGCCGGCAGCGCCACGTTCGAATCGATGACCCTCAACCACCTGCGGCCGCAATTCCAGGACCGGGCCGTGCGCGAGGCGCTCTATCTGGCGATCGACAAGCAGTCGATCATCGACGCGCTCTATTACGGCGTGCCGAAGCCGACCGAGACCTACATGCCGCCCGAATACCCCTATTTCAATCCGGACCTGCCGAAGCACGAATTCAATATCGAGCGCGCCAACGAGATTCTCGACGAGGCGGGCTGGGTGCGCGGCGATGACGGTATTCGCGCGAAGGACGGCGTGCGCCTCGCCTTCACCAACTCGACCACGGCGGGCAACCACCTGCGCGAGCAGGCGCAGCAGTTCCTCCAGCAGACCTTCCAGGAAATCGGCGCGGAGATGACCATCTCCAACCTGCCGCCGGCGGTGATGTGGGGCGACTACTGGATGATGTCGGAATTCGACACCGTGATCGTCGGCATGAACTGCTTCGCCGGCCCCGATCCCGACACGTCGGACTATTTCCGCTCCACCGCCTCCCCGGTCAAGGGCGGCAACGGGCAGAACACCTGGGTCTACAACAACCCGGAGGTTGACGCCCTGCTGATCGAGGGCGCCAGCCTGATGACCCAGGAAGAGCGGATCCCGGTCTATCGCAAGATTCAGGAGATCATGCGCGAAGACCTGCCCTTCCTGCCGATCTTCCAGTATGCGACCATCCGCGGCAAGAAGGCCGGGCTTGAGGGCTATGTCGCCAACATCAACAACCGCATCGACACCTGGGACGTGCGAAGCTGGAAGTGGACCTGATCCGCTGATCGTTCCGGCCCGCGCCCGCCGCGGGCCGGACATCCGCCCTTTCAGCCCCCGCTCAGCCCCCAAGGCGCCACGCCCGCCAGTTGGCGCGCCGGCGCGTTCCTGACCGGAGAGACAGATGTTTCGTTATCTGCTTTCACGATTCTGGCAGAGCCTCATTCTGCTGATACTCGTATCCCTCATTGGATTTTTCGTTCTCAACCTCGCGCCCGGCGGACCACTGTCGCAATATGCGCTGACCCCGGGCATGACCAAGGAGGCGCTGGACCGGATCGCCGAGCAGATGGGCCTGAACCGTCCGCTGATCGTGCAATATCTCGACTGGTTCGGCCGCCTGCTTCAGGGCGACTGGGGCAAGAGCTTCCGCGACGGGCAGCCCGTGCTCGAAATCATCGGCGGCCATTTGCTGGCGACGCTTCTGCTGATGGGCGCCTCGACCCTGCTGTCGGTCGCCATCGGCGCCTGGATCGGAATCCGCAGCGCCCTGCGCGAAGGCTCGATCTTCGATTATGTGGCCACCGTCTTCGCCATGGTCGCCCTGTCGATCCCGACCTTCTGGTTCGGCCTTGTGGCGATCTATGTCTTCTCTCTCTGGCTGGAACTGCTTCCGGCCGGCAACATGTACACGATCGGCGACGGGTCGATCGGCGACTACCTGCTGCATCTGATCATGCCCTCGGTGGTTCTGGCGCTGGTCAATGTGGCGATCTGGAGCCGCTACATGCGTTCGGCGACGCTGGATGTGCTGGGGCAGGATTTCATCCGCACCGCCAAGGCCAAGGGCCTGCCGCCGCGCCGCATCCTGTTCAAGCATATCGTCGGCAACGGGCTGGTGCCGATGATCACGCTCGCGGGGCTGCAATTGCCGACATTGCTCGGCGGCGCGCTGGTCACCGAGACGGTGTTCACCTGGCCCGGCATGGGGCGGCTGTTCCTCGACAGCCTCGGCTACAATGATTACCCGGTGGTGATGGGCCTGCTGATGTTCTCGGCGGTCCTCGTCCTCCTGTCGAACCTGCTGGCCGACATTCTGGTCGCGCTGGTCGATCCCCGCATCCGTCTGGATTGAGAGGTCAAGATGACGACAGTTTCACCTCCGGCCAGCCTGCCGCCCCGTGACAGTTTCTGGAACAGCCGCGCCATGCGCCGGTTCCGCCGCAATCGTCTGGCGCTGATCGGCCTGCTCATGATCGCCGGGCTGACGCTGGCCTCTTTCGTCGGCCCGCATCTTCTGCCCTATGACGAGCTTTACATCGACCTCAGGGCGCGTTTCGCCCCGCCGGGCACCGGGGCGCATATCTTCGGCACAGATCCCTTGGGCCGCGACATCGCCGCGCGGCTGCTGGTGGCGGGGCAGACCTCGATCCTGGTCGGCTTCGCGGCCATGGTGATCTCGACGGTGATCGGCACGCTGGTCGGGGTGGTCGCCGGCTATAACGGCGGCTGGCTCGGCGCGGCGCTGATGCGGCTGGTCGATGCTTTCCTCGCCTTCCCCGCGATCTTCCTGCTTCTGGCGCTGGCCGCCTTCATCAGCCCCACAGCCTCGATGATCACGATCATCATCGCCGTGACCAGTTGGATGGAGGTCGCCCGCATCGTCGAGGCCGAAGTGCGCTCGCAACGCGATCGCGATTTCGTTCAGGCGGCGCGGATGCTGGGGCTGAGCCGGTCTCATATCATGTTCCGCGAGATCCTGCCCAATGTGATGGGGCCGATCGTCGTCGCCGCCACGCTGACCGTGGCCCGCGCCATCCTGATGGAGGCCTATATCTCCTTCCTCGGCTACGGCATCCAGCCGCCGCTGCCGAGTTGGGGCAACATGCTGAACGGGGCGCAGCAATATCTGGCCTCCGCGCCCTGGATGGCGATCGTGCCGGGCGTCGCCATCACCATGGCGGTGACCGGGTTCAACTTCATCGGCGACGGGCTTCGCGACGCGCTCGACGCCCGTGCGGATCAACGCGCATGAGCGCCCGTTTCTCTCCGTTCCGCGACACGCTCTGGTATGCGACCGCCGCGCCGGCGCCGGAGATGCGGCCCCTCGCCGGCGAGGCGACGGCGGATATCTGCGTGGTCGGCGCCGGCTATACCGGGCTGACCACGGCGCTGGAGCTGGCGCGGGCCGGCGCCTCCGTGGTTCTGCTGGAGCGTGAGGAGATCGGCTTCGGCGGCTCCGGCCGCAACGCCGGTCATTGCACGCCCACCTTCACCTATTACGGGCTGGATGATCTGCAACGGGTTCTGGGCGCGCCCTGGGCCGAGCGGCTGATCCGCCGCCAGACCCGCGCCAATGACGTGGCCGCCGGTTATATTCGCGATTACGGCATTGATTGCGACTGGGTTCAGCAGGGCTATGTCATGGGCGCGCTGCGCCGCGCGCAGATCGACAGCCTGAAGGCCAAGCGCGACAGCTATAACGCCGTCGGGGCGCGGACCCGTGTTCTGACCGCCGCCGAAACCGAAGCGATCACCAGCAGCCCGCGCTATTTCGGCGCCTGGTTTCATGAGGAGGCGGCGCATCTGCAACCGCTCTCCTATGCGCGCGGCCTGGCCGGGGCGATCCTGCGCGAGGGCGGGCGGGTCCATCCCGCCTCCGCCGTCACCGGCTGCGAACGGCAGGGCGGGAAATGGCGGGTCGAGACGGCGCAGGGCCATGTGCTGGCCGAGCGGGTGATCTTCTCCACCGGCGCCTATACGGTTGGCGGCTGGCCGCGCCTCGACCGGAGCTTCGCGATCCAGCGGGTCTTCGTCGCCGCCACCCGCCCGATGTCGGAGGAGGCCCGCAAGACCATCCTGCCGCGGAACACCACGATGCATGACGGGCGCGGCGACATCTATGTCTACAAATGGGACAGGGATGGCCGGATCGTCGCCTCCATGTTCCCGATGGGGCCGCGCGGGCGCGACCGGGATTTCGCCCGCAAGGTGCTGAGCGACCGTCTTGAATGGCTGCATCCCGACCTGCGCGAGAAGCCGGTCTGGGAATATTTCTGGTTCGGCGAACTGGACATGCAGCGGCGCACCGTTCCCCGGCTCTACGGGCTGGCGCCGGGCGTCATCGCGCTGACCGGCCTTTCGGGCCGCGGCGTGCCGACCGGAACCATGCTGGGCGGGATCCTGTCGGACTGGGCGCTCGGCAAGCCCGAAGCCGAGCTTGACCTGAGGGTGGAGCCGCTGCGCGCGGCGCCCTTCTGGATGTCCTTCGCCCCCGCCCTGCGCCTGCGCCAGATGCGCATGGCCGACAATCTCGCCGCCCGCCGGGCCGGCGACCCCCTGCCCCCGCATGCGTAAAAGGAACATGGCATGAGCGACGTCTCCCTGGTCTCCTCGAACGAGAATCTCACCCCCGGCCCCGCTTCCGAGGACGGCAAGGCCAGATCCTATCGCCGCATGGTGTGGGAGGATGAAGGCCCGGCCGAGACCTCGGCCAAGGTCGCCGTCTGGATCGCCGAGCCGGGCGTCTACCCCTATCCGCCGCGCGATCTGGAGGAGACCTTCGTCGTCGTCGAAGGCGAAGCCATCCTGCGCCTTGGCGGGGGCGAGCCGCGGAAAATCGGGCCGGGCTCGATCGTGCGGGTCGCCAGGGGCGTCGCGCCCTGGCTCGAAGTGCTGACGCCCTTCCGCAAGACCGCCTTCGTCATCCCCAAGCCCTGATCCCCGCAGAAAGACAGGAGACATCCCATGACCGACACCGTTCTGAGCGTTCGCGGGCTGACGATCGCGCTTCCTCCGGGGCTGGACCGCAAACATGCGGTCAGGGATATCTCCGTCGAGCTTCAGCACGGAGAGATCCTCTGCATCATCGGCGAATCCGGGTCCGGGAAATCGGTGACCGCCAGCACGGTCATGGGGCTCCTGTCCCCGGCGATGCGGGTCGCGTCGGGCTCGATCCAGTTTCAGGAG
>JBKECG010000238.1:0-3796 GCA_047974395.1 Pikeienuella sp.
GGCCTTCGCGACCGGCGCCGCCGGCTTGGGGGCGGGCGCGGCGGCCGGTTTCGGCGCCTCGGCGGCGGGCGGCGCAGGCGGCTGCGGCGCCGGTTTCGGCACGATCGGCTTCACGCCGCCATGGGCCGGCGCGACCACCCGCTTGCGTTTCTTTTCGACGACCACGGATTTCGTCCGGCCATGGCTGAAGCTCTGCCTGACACGGCTCGTCTCCGTGCCGGCGCCCCGCAGGCTGATCGTCCTGCCGCCCTTGCCGCTGTCGTCTTCGTTGTCGCTCATCAGACATCCATATCGCTGGGCGAGGCCGTCCCCACCCGATTTCATCTCGTATCGGTCGTGCCCGCATGTCTCTGCGGGACGCTCCTTACCCCGGCTGACGGAAACCGTCCAGCCGACGCGCCTCCCTGACCACCCGTCCGGCGGCGCCGCCCTCGTCAAGGACGGCGTGTATCACCGAATCGCGGCCAAAGGCCAAACCCAACTCCGCGCCCCTGAGCGATTCGACCAATGGCGAATCGCGCCCTGTCTCCTGCCCGACCGCATCGGCGAGCGCGGCGAGCTTGCGCCGCCCGTCCTCCGCCCCGTCCGAAGCCGCGAGCAGCGCGCCCGCCGGCCCCTTGCGCAGCCGCGCGCGGACCTTCTCGAAGCCGGTCGTGGCCAGTCCGGCCTTGCGGGCCAGACCGATCGCCTCCACCAGCCTCGCCGCCAGCAGCGCCTCCAGCCGGTCCGCGAGATCGGCCGGCGCCTCCACCGGCTGGCGGAACCCGCGCGAGAACAGCCGCTTCGTCACCGCCTTCTCCACCAGCGCCCGGTCCGCCGTAAGCCAGACCCCGCGCCCCGGAAGCCGCGCCGCGAGATCGGGCGTCAGCCGGCCTTCCGGGTCGAGCGCGAAGCGGATCATCCGCTCCACGCCGCCGCTTTCGCCGGTGGCGACGCAGCGCCGCTCCGGCCCGTCGCGGTCCTTCCGCGCTCCGCCCCGCGTCATCGCCCGGTCCGGTCCGGCCCCGGGCTCAGCGCCGCGCGAAAAGCGCGTCCGCCGCCGAGCTTGGCTTCGCCGGGGCCGCCGCCGGCTCCTCCGGCGTCTCCTCCTCGACGGCGCTGTCATAGACGACGTCGTCCGGATCGACGATGCCGAGCGCGACTCGGGCGTTCATCACCAGATATTGCGCCTCTTCGAGGCTGACGTCGAATTTTTCCAGCAGCCCTTCATCCTTGACACGTTTTCCGTCCACCGTCGACCAGCCGCCGGCCAGTTCCCAATCCGCGCATTTGGCGAATTCGTCGAGGCTGAGGATTCCGTCCTCGGCCAGGGCCAGCACCATCTGCGGCGAAAGCCCCTCGAATTCGATCAGCCCTTCCTCGACGCCAAGCTCGCGCGCCTTCTCCAGCGCCTTGGCGTTCTGCTCCTCCAGGCTCTCGCGGGCGCGGGCCTGAAGCTCCTCGGCGGTCTCCTCGTCGAAACCTTCGATCGCGGTCAGTTCGTCCAGTTCGACGAAGGCGACCTCCTCCAGGCTGACGAAGCCTTCGGAGACCAGCAGTTGCGCCACCATCTCGTCCACATTCATCGCATCCTGGAACATGGCCGTGCGCTCGGTGAATTCGGCCTGACGGCGCTCCGATTCCTCCTGCTCGGTCATGATGTCGATATCCCAGCCGGTGAGCTGGGAGGCGAGGCGCACATTCTGCCCGCGCCGGCCGATGGCCAGCGAAAGCTGCTCGTCCGGCACCACCACCTCGACGCGCCCGGCGTCCTCGTCCATCACCACCTTGGCGACTTCGGCCGGCTGGAGCGCGTTGACGAGGAAAGTCGCGGCGTCCTCGGTCCAGGGGATGATGTCGATCTTCTCGCCATTGAGCTCGCTCACCACCGCCTGCACGCGACTGCCGCGCATGCCGACGCAGGCGCCGACCGGGTCGATGCCGGAATCATAGGAGATGACGCCGATCTTGGCGCGCGAACCCGGATCGCGGGCCACCGCCTTGATCTCGATGACGCCATCGTAAATCTCCGGCACCTCCATCTTGAACAGCGCGGCCATGAATTCGGGCGCGGTGCGCGAGAGAAAGATCTGCGGCCCGCGGGCCTCCTCCTTCACCTCGCGGATATAGGAGCGCACGCGATCGCCGACGCGGAAAGCCTCGCGCGCGATCAACTGATCGCGGCGGATGATGCCCTCGCCCCGGCCGAGATCGACGATGACATTGCCGTATTCGACGCGGCGGACGACGCCGTTGATGATCTCGCCGACGCGATCCTTGAACTCGGCGTAGGTGCGCTCGCGCTCGGCGTCGCGGACCTTCTGCACGATGACCTGTTTCGCGGTCTGCGCGGCGACGCGGCCGAAATCCATCGGCGGCAGCGGATCGGTGATGATCGAGCCGATCTCCGCCTCCGGGTTCTTCTCGCGCGCCTCCTCCAGCGTCATCTGGACGAAGTGATTCTCCACCTCCTCGACCACTTCGCGGGCGCGGAACATGGTCATCTCGCCCGATTTGCGGTCGATATGGGCGCGGATGTCCAGTTCGGCCCCGTAGCGCGAGCGCGCGGCCTTGCCGAGACTGTCCTCCATCGCCTCGATCACCAGTTCGGGGTCGATCAGCTTCTCGCGCGCGACCGCATCGGCGATCTGAAGCAGCTCCAGCCGGTTGGCGCTGACGGCGCTGTTGCTCATATCAGGCGTCCTCTCGCTCGCCGCCGCCCAACCGGGCGGGGCCGTCGGTTTCGTCAATATCGTCTTCGATCTCGTCAAATCCCTCGGGGCCCTTTTCAGGGTCGAACCCCTGCGCCTTGCGCCCCTTCAGGCTCTCGGCGATCAACTCGTCGGTCAGCACCAGCTTGGCGTCGGACAGCCAGTCGAACTCCAGCCCGATCACCTGATCCGGCTCGATCTCGATCAGGATCTCGCCATCCTCGACGCCGCGCAATTCGCCCTTGAAGCGTTTGCGCCCGTCGATCAGCTCCTCGGTCTCCAGCCGCGCGGTCCAGCCGGCCCAGCGTTCGAAATCCGCCGGCCGGGTCAGCGGCCGGTCGATGCCGGGGGAGGAGACCTCGAGATTATACTCGCCCGAGATCGGATCCTCCACGTCCAGCACCGCCGAGATCCGGCGCGAAAGCTGGGCGCAATCCTCGACCTCCATGCCGCCATCGGGCCGCTCCGCCATGACCTGCAAGGTGGCGACGCGCCCGCTCATCAGCCGGACGCGCACCAGTTCGAAGCCCATATCGGCGACAGTCGGGCTTATGATTCCGGCGATTCGCCGGTCCATCGGCGATTTGGCGAGCATGTCGGCCAAAAGAGTCTCCTGAAACGCAAAAAGCGGGCCTCGCGGCCCGCTCCGTATCCGGTTCGGCCCCCGCTGAGAGATCAGCGAGGACGCCGCTATTTGCGAGGCCATATACGCCCGCCGCCCCCTTTGCGCAAGGCCCGCGCCGCGACGGCGCGCATTTCCCCGCCCATCCGCTCTTGCAACGCCCCGCAGGCGCGGCTAAGTAGCGGCGGCTTTCACGGTGATGAGCCCTGAGAGAGCGCCGATAGCTCAGCTGGATAGAGCACCAGACTACGAATCTGGGGGTCGGGGGTTCGAATCCTCCTCGGCGCGCCATTTCATCTTTTCTCATCTGTCAGATATTCTTGGCTTTCCGTCAGATTCCTGACCCAATTTGCCGTTTGACGGCGCCACCGGGGGACTGACGTTCCGCGTCTCGGGCATTCCCTTTGTCCCCCGTCAGCACCTATGGCACAGATTTGAGGTTGTGATTTAAGGAGGATTTGGGCTTCGTCGTAGTGACGAAGGA
>JBKECG010000253.1:0-2713 GCA_047974395.1 Pikeienuella sp.
TTCACGATATCCTCGGGCGGGGCGATGCGGTCGGCCTCGCCATTGATGATCAGCCCGGAGGAGGGGCAGGGCGCGAGGAAGGTGAAATCATACATGTTCGCCGGCGGGGCCACCGAGATGAAGCCCGAAGCCTCCGGCCGGCGCATCAGCAACTGCATGCCGATCCAGGCCCCGAAGGAGAAGCCGGCGATGAAGGTGATCTTCGCATCGGGCTTCAGGCTCTGTAGATAGTCGAGCGCGGCGGCGGCGTCGGACAATTCGCCGAGGCCCTGGTCGAACTCGCCCTGGCTGCGCCCGACGCCGCGGAAATTGAAACGCAGCACCGAATAGCCGAGCCGGTGGAAGATGTAGTGAAGGTTGTAGACGACCTTGTTGTTCATCGTCCCGCCGAACTGCGGATGCGGGTGCAGGACGAGGGCGATGGGGGCGTCCCGTTCTTTCTGCGGATGATAGCGGCCTTCGAGGCGGCCGTCAGGGCCGGGGAAAATCACTTCGGGCATGTGTCGTCCTGTCCAAAACCGGCGGGGAATCGTTGACTGGGGCGCTCAGCCAATTTAGAAACGTTCCAAGTTTTGGCGGACCCCGCATGTGAAATCGTTGATTAGGCGGTGCAGGCGCCCAAGGTCAACTATTCGCGCGCGTTTGTCGCAGGCAAGGAGACCGGGAATGAAACTCAGCACGAAGGGCAGATACGCGGTCACCGCACTGGCCGATATCGCGTTGCAGGGCCAAGACGCGCTGGTCAGCCTCGCCGATATCGCCAAACGGCAGGATATTTCGCTCGCCTATCTCGAACAGCTTTTCGTCAAGCTGCGCAAACATGGCGTGGTCGACAGCGTGCGCGGCCCCGGCGGCGGCTATCGGCTGGCCAAGGGGGCGGCGGGCACGCGAATCTCCGAGGTGATGAGCGCGGTCGATGAGCGGTTGAACGCCATGGGCTGCGACAGCGGCGGGGCCGGCAGCGGCTGCGGCGGCACGCAGGCGAACTGCCTGACCCATAGCCTGTGGGAGCAGCTTTCCTCCCATGTCTATGTCTTCCTCAACCAGACCACGCTGGCGGATGTGATCGAGGACCGGATGGCGCCCTGCCCGGCGGTTCCCGATTTCACCTCCATGCTGGAGGAGGAGGAGGCCTCCGCGTGACCGGATCGCGCGCCTATCTCGACTGGAACGCCTCGGCGCCGCTGCGCCCGGAGGCGCGCGACGCCATGCTGGCGGCGATGGATGAGGTCGGCAATCCGTCCTCCGTCCATGCCGAGGGCGGGCGGCGCGGGCGATCGTCGAGGGCGCGCGCGAGGAGATCGCGGCGCTGGCGGGCTGCGTCCCGGACCAGATCGTCTTCACCTCGGGCGCGAGCGAGGCCAACGCGATGGCCTTCGCCGGGCTGGAGGGGACGGCCTACGCCTCCGGGGCCGAGCATGAGAGCGTGGTGGAGGCGGCGCGCGCCGCGCCGCGCCACGCCGCGCCGGAACTGGGCGCCGACGGGCTGATCCGGCGTGGCGCGCTTCCCGAGGCGCCGGGCCTCTTCGCCGTCGCCGCCGCCAGCGGCGAGACCGGCGTGATCGAGGATCTCGCCGGTCTTGGCGGCGCGCCGGGTCTGCGCCTGCATTGCGACGCGACTCAGGCCGCGGGGCGGATCGGGTTCGATTTCGCCGGCTCCGGCGCGGCCTCGGCGGCGCTTTCGGCGCACAAGATCGGCGGGCCGAAGGGCGTCGGCGCCTTCATCCACCGGCGCGGGGAGGCGCCGAGGCCGCTGATTCGCGGCGGCGGGCAGGAGGAGGGCTGGCGCGCCGGCACCGAGAACCTGATCGGGATCGCGGGGTTCAGGGCCGCCGCCGCCGCCGCGCGGCGCGAGCTTGAATCCGGGATCTGGGCGCGGGTCGAAAAGCTGCGCGACAGATTGGAGGGCGCCCTTGAAGACGGCGCGCCCGGGATCGACATAGCAGGGCGGGGCGCGCGGCGCCTGCCGAACACGACCTGCCTCGTCACGCCGGGATGGCGGGGCGAAACCCAGGTGATGGCGATGGATCTGGCCGGTTTCGCGGTCAGCGCCGGCGCGGCCTGCTCCTCGGGCAAGGTGAAACGGGCGAGCCGGGCGCTGATGGCGATGGGCCGCGACGAAATCGCCGCGTCGAGCGCGATCCGCGTCTCGATCGGGCCGACCACGAATGAGGCGGAGGTCATGACCTTCGCCGAAGCCTGGCTCGCCGCATGGCGGCGACGTCAGGCGAAAGCGGCCTGAAGGCCGGAAGGAGTTGAAGATGGCGCTTGAAGACATGCGCGTGAAAGACGATCTGCGCGTCAAGGACGGCGTCGATGACGAGACGGTCGAGGCCGTCCGCTCCGTCGGCGAGCGTTACAAATACGGCTTCTCGACCGAGGTCGAGACCGAATTCGCGCCGATGGGTCTGTCCGAGGACATCGTGCGGCTGATCTCGTCCAGGAACGGCGAGCCGGAATGGATGACCGACTGGCGGCTCGACGCCTATCGCCGCTGGCTGAAGATGCGCGAGCCGGACTGGGCCATGGTCTCCTATCCGAAGATCGACTTCCAGAAGCAGTATTACTATGCGCGCCCGGCCTCGATGGCGGCTTCGAAGCCGAAATCGCTGGATGAGGTCGATCCGGAGCTGCTGCGCACCTATGAAAAGCTCGGCATCCCGCTGAAGGAGCAGGCGATCCTCGCCGGGGTCGAGGGCGCGGGGGGGGGGGG
>JBKECG010000272.1:0-16485 GCA_047974395.1 Pikeienuella sp.
CTGCACGGCGCCGATGGGCGGCTTCAGCATTCCCGGTCGGAGCCGCTGAGCTTCGCCACGGTCAGCGCCACGGCCGAGGACGCCGCCCGGCTCGCCGTGGCGACGGGCGAACCGCTCTATCGCTATCACCGGCTGCGCGTCGTGGGCGAGCGGCCGGTGATGCATGATATCTGCCTGTTCTCATGCGAGCGGTTTCCGGGTTTTCCCAGCCGGCTGAAGGATGTCCCCGAGCTTCTCTACCATCACCTCGCTGATGAATACGGCGTGCGCACCTCGGCCGTGCGCGAGGAGATCACCGCCGAACTGGCGAGCGAGGAGGATATCCGGCTCCTGAAGCTGACGCCGCCGGCGGCGGTGCTGCGTATTCAGGACGTCAGCTATGACAACGCCTCGATCCCGCTGATCGCCAGCCTGCATGTGACGACGACCGAGGGGCAGAAATACGTGAACGAGATCGTCTGAACGGCCCCGCGCGCCCCCGGACGAACCGGGTGATGCGCTGCCGAAGCGGCTTTCCCGCGACAACGCCGGCGCGCTCCTCACCCCCTCCAGAAGGCGGAGGTGAAGAGCACCAGCACCGCCAGCAGCTCCAGCCGCCCGAGCAGCATCGCGCCCGAAAGCACCCATTTCGCCGAGTCGGGCAGGGTGGCGAAATTGCCCGCCGGTCCGATTTCCGGCCCGAGTCCGGGGCCGATATTGGCGATCGCCGTCGCCGCGCCCGAAACCGCCGTGATCGTATCCAGCCCGATCATCGACAGGAGCACCGCGACCACGCCGAAGCCGACCAGGAAGAAGAAGAGAAAGCTCATCACCGAGGAGACCACATCCTCCGGCACCGCCCGCCCGCCATAGCGCGGGGTGAAGACCCCGTGCGGCGAGTGCAGCAGCCGGATCTGGGTCATGATCGCCGCCGCCAGGATCTGGAAGCGGAAGATCTTGATCGAACAGGCGGTGGAGCCGGTGCAGGCGCCGATGAAGCCGATGATGAAGATGATCGTCACCGGAAAGGCGCCCCAGCCCTGATAATCGACGCTGGCGTAGCCGGTGCCGGTCATGATCGAGACCGAATTGAACAGGGCCTCGCGCAGGTCCGATTCCCGGAAATTCCCGGAATCGGCGGCGAGATAGAGCGTCAGAAGCCCGGTCGCCACGGCGACGATGCCGAAGAAGGCCTGAACCTGCGGATCGCGGAACAGCGGGCGGACCTGTCCGGCGACGATCTGGATATAGCGCACAAAGGGCAGCGCCGCGAGAATCATGAACAGGGAGCCGACATATTCCGCCCCCGGCGGATAGGCCCCGAAAGAGGCGTCCGAATTGGCGAATCCGCCGGTGGCGATGGTGGTCATCGCATGGACGGTGGCGTCGAAGGCGGTCATGCCGACCGCCACATAGGAGAATATGCAGGCCGCGGTGAGCGTCAGATAGATCCAGCCGATCGACTGCGCGATCTCGGCCGCGCGCGGCAGGATCTTGCCGAGCGTGTCGAAAGCCTCGGAGCGGAAGAACTGCATGCCGCCGACGCCCATGGTCGGCAGGAACACCATGGCGAAGACGATGACGCCGATGCCGCCGATCCATTGCAGTATGCCGCGCCAGAGCAGCACGCCCTTGGGCAGGGTCTCCAGCCCGGTGAAGACGGTGGATCCGGTGGTGGTCATACCGCTCATCGCCTCGAAATAGGCGTCCACGAACCGGGCGTTCGGCTCGCCCAGCATGAACGGGATCGCGCCGAAAAGCGGCAGCCCGATCCAGGCGAGATTGGTGAGCAGGAAGATCTGCTGGAGCGACAGCTGCGTTCGGCGCCGCTCGCGACAGGCGGCGACCATCGCGCCGCCGGCGAAAATGGTGATCGCGGCCGAGACCGCGAAGACGCGCCACTTGCCGGTCAGATGCGCCGCCTCGACCAGCGCCGGGCCGGCCATCGCCGCGCCGAGCGCGAGGATGAACAGCCCGACCACATAGAAGACCGGGCGCGGGTCCAGCATCGCCTGCGCCGGATTGCGCGCCGGTGTTTCCTGAAGGCTCATCTCAGCGGGCGGGTTCGACCGGGCGCGGTCAGGGCGCGTCCCAGACCGGCGCGACGTCGCCGTCGCAGATGCGCCGGTTCCGGGTTCTGAGCGCGTCTATCGCCGCCATTTCATCGGCCGTGAGCGCGAAATCGAAAAGGGCGATATTCTCCGGCAGCCGCGCCGGGTTGGAGGTGCGCGGAATCGCGACCACGCCCTCGTTCTGCACCTGCCAGCGCAGCACCACCTGCGCCGGGCTGACGCTGAGCCGCGCCGCCGGCCCGGCGACGGCCGGATCGGCGAAAAGATCGCCGCCCCGCGCCAGCGGGCAATAGGAGGTCACGGCGAGGCCGAGCGCGCGGGTCGCGGCGATGACGCGTCGCTGGTCGATATGCGGGTGATTCTCGATCTGGTTGCAGACCAGCCTGCTCCCGGAAAGCTCCGCCGCTTCGCGCAACTGGGCGATGGGGAAGTTGGAGACGCCGATATGGCGGGCCCTGCCGCGATTTTTCGCGTCGTTCAGCGCGCCGATGCTCTCGGCCAGCGGGATCGTGGGCGAGGGCCAGTGGATCAGCGCCAGATCGACATGATCCAGCCCGAGCCGGGAGAGGCTCTCGCCCAGCGAAGCCTGAAGCTCGCCATCGCCGATCCGATCCGGCCAGACCTTCGTCGTCACGAAAAGATCGCCGCGCGCGACGCCGGAGGATTTCAGCCCCGCGCCCACGCCGGTCTCGTTCTCATAGCGGGCGGCGGTGTCGATATGGCGATAGCCGACATTGATCGCCGCCTTCACCATCGCCTCGGCCGCCGAGTCGTCCAGCGTCCATGTGCCAAGCCCGATCGCGGGGATCCGCGCGCCGTTCGCTTCGACGAGATGCATGGGCTCTCTCTCCCCCCGTGATTTCGCGGGGCCACAGTAACGGCGCGCGCCGGCTCTGTCGAACGGCGAGAGCGCGTCGCCGTGAATCGGGGCGCGAGGGTCGATCCGGGGAGTTAACTCTTTGTTAACCGATAAAATGCGAGAAAAATGCCGCATTCACGGGATGGTCGGAGAGATGCGTTTTCTGCGCGGGGCGAAGCGGGGCCCGGAGCCTGAAATATCGGGTTTCAGCGAACAGGCGCTCAGGGGGCTGGAGGCGCTGGAGGCGCGGACGCCCCCGCCCGAGATCTATGAGCGGGTTCACCGCGAAGGCGCCCGCGCGAACGGGCGCCCGGCGCCCGATCAGCGCCCGCATTACTGGGGCCATCGCGAACGGCTGCGCCAGCGTTTCCGCGCCGGCGGGCCGGAGAGCCTGCCCGATTACGAAATTCTGGAGATGGTCCTCTTCGCCGCCTTCCGCCGGATCGACACCAAGCCGCTGGCGAAGAGGCTGCTGGCGGAGTTCGGCGATCTCGGCGCCGTGCTCAGCGCCCCGGCCGCCCGGCTGCTGGCGGTGGAGGGCGTGACGGAGAAGGTCGTGACGCAATGCCGGCTGATGGAGACGGTCGCGGCGCGGCTCGGGCGCGCGGCGGTGCGGGACAGATCCGTTCTCGGCTCATGGTCGGAGCTGATGAACTATTGCCGCACGGTGATGATGCATCGGGAGATCGAGCATTTCCGCGTTCTCTTCCTTGATCGCAAGAATATCCTGATCGCGGACGAGGAGCTTGGGAAGGGCACCGTCGATCATGTGCCGGTCTATCCGCGCGAGGTGGTCAAGCGGGCGCTGGAGCTGAACGCCAGCGCGCTGATCCTGGTCCACAATCACCCCTCGGGCGACCCGACGCCGAGCCAGGCGGATGTCGAGATGACGAAGCGGATCTGCGCCGCATGTGAAACCGTCGGCCTGGTCATCCACGACCATGTGGTGATCGCGCGAAAGGATGAGGCCTCGTTCCGAAGCCTGGGCCTGATGTGATCGCGCCGCTGGCCGGTTCAGCCGCGATGGATCAGGCTGTCGAAGAGATGCGGGTCCAGCCCGGTCGCGGCGAAGGTCTGGCCGCGCGAAAGCACGGAGACCGCGTCATGGCTGTGGAGCGATTCCTGATGGCTGGCCGCGACGCGGAAATCGCCGATGCGGGCGTCGCCGCCGATGGCCTCGGCCAGCAGCCGCACCGCGTCCTCGACGAAGATCGGGTTGGCGCCGTTCAGCTCGGCGAAGGCCTGCTCGTCCTCGCGCTTCACCATCACCTGCGTCTCGGTCGGGATCGCGGCGCGGCAAAGCTCCACCAGATCCTCGATCCAGAGCATGCCCTCTCCGGTGAGCTGCACCGAGATGCGGGCGAGGGAGCGTTGCGAATGCGGGGTCGCGATCTGGCCGCGGGTGCGCCGGGCGTGCTCGGCGAGTTCGAAGGAGCAGGGGCAGGTGGAGGAATAGACGTAATCCAGATGGATCGCCTTCAGCACCTCGCCCGTCTGCTCCGCCGCCTCGAAGGCGACGTCGTAATATTGCCAGCCGTCCAGCCCCGAGCGCAGGCTGCGCATCACCATCGGATAGCGGAAGCGCAACTGGAGCCGCGCATCCAGGCTTTCGAGATCGGCGCGATAGGCGTCGAGCACCGCCAGCATCGCCTCGATATCGAAGGGCTCCCCGGCATGCGCGTAGAAGGAGCGCATGATCCGGCTCATGTTGATGCCCTTCTTGGTCGCCTCCAGCGAGACCGAGCCGGTCACGGAGACCTCCAGCATCCGGGTTTCGCCATCGCGGGTGCGAATGCCGAGCGGCAGATGGAAATTGGAGACGCCGACATGCTGGATGCCGGCATGGGCGCCCTTGATCAGGCTCGCCGGCCCGTTCTGAAGATCGGGCAGCGTCGCCTTGTAGGCGGCGTCGGCGCGGAAGCCCTCCGGATAGTCGCGGCTCAACCCTTCCGACCCGATCAGGGACGAGAGGCCGAGCGCGGCGGCGCGGCGCGGATCCGCCTTCGCCAGCCGGCGCAGAAGGTCGAGCGCCTGCTCCGCATCCTCGGGCGAGGGTGCTTCGGCGGCTGGCTTCGCGATCATGTTCATGGCGGCTTCCTCCGGGAGCGGCGGCTGGGAATATGGGGATGATCGCCGCCCCCGTCCATGGCTCTTTGCTTTCACGCCCGGAGCGGACGCGATTCTCGTCGATGATTATCGCATGATCTGGCGCGATTTTCCTCCGCGCTGTCGGGCTTCGCGCTCGATTGTGGCGAATCTCCCCTGGTTTCGCGGCCCGGGCGGTCGATCTTATCGCCCGCCGGCGGCGTCGAGCGCGCCGAGAAGATCCGCGATCAGATCCTCCGCCGCCTCCAGCCCGACCGAAAGCCGCAACAGGCCGGGGCCGATCCCCAGCGTGGCGCGCTGTTCTTCGGTCAGGCGCTGATGGGTCGTGGTGCGCGGATGGGTGATGATGGATTTCGCATCGCCGAGATTGTTGGAGATCAGGATGATCTCCAGCGCGTTCATGAAGCGGAACGCCGTCTCCTGATCGCCGAGGTCGAAGGCGACCATGGTGCCGCCGCTCTCCAGCTGCGCCTTCGCCAGCGCGCGCTGCGGATGGTCGGCCCGGCCGGGATAGATCACGCGCCGCGCCAGCGGATGCGCGGCCAGCCGCTCGGCGATCTCGGCGGCGCTGGCGGCCTGGGCGCGGACGCGGATGTCCAGCGTCTCCAGCCCTTTCAGCATCACCCAGGCGTTGAACGGGCTCATCGCGCCGCCGGTATGTTTCAGATAGGGCTCCAGCGCCTCGCGGATGAAGGGCTTCGATCCCAGCACCACCCCGCCGAGGCAGCGCCCCTGACCGTCGATATGCTTGGTCGCCGAATAGATCACCACATCGGCCCCGAGCGCGAGCGGGCGCTGGAAGACCGGCGTCGCGAAGACATTGTCGATGATGACCCGAGCCCCGACGCCGTGGGCGATTTCGGCGACGGCCCTGATGTCGATGATCTCCAGCGTCGGGTTGGAGGGGGATTCGAGGAAGATCGCCACCGTTTCGGGCCGCATCGCCGCGCGCCACTGGTCGAGATCGGCGCCGTCCACCAGCGTCACCTCCACGCCATAGCGCGGCAGCAGGGTCTCGAGGATATAGAGGCAGGAGCCGAAAAGCGCCCGCGCGGCGACCACATGATCGCCGGCCTTGACCTGACAGAGGATCGCGGCGCTGACCGCGGCCATGCCGGAGGCGGTGGCGAAAGCGTCCTCGGCCCCTTCGAGCGCGGCGATGCGCTCCTCGAACATGCGCACGGTCGGGTTGCCGTAGCGGGCGTAGACGAAGCCTTCGTCCTCGCCGGTGAAACGGGCCTCGGCGGCTTCGGCGCTGGGATAGGCGAAGCCCTGGGTCAGGAACAGCGCCTCCGACAGCTCGCCATGCTGGCTGCGCTCCGTCCCCGCATGGACCATCCGGGTGCGGGGGGAGAGTGTCTTCTTTTCAGCCTTCGGCATGGCGCTCGCCCTTGTAATAAAAAACCCGGCCGAAACGGTCCGGGGGCGCGCCCAAGACCTCTTTAGCGGATTTTTTAACGTGGCCCGCAAGCCGGCCGACCAAATCGCCACGTGATCCCCGGATAAGGCGCGGGGCGGGAAAGATCAAGCGCGCCGCCCGCTCAGGCGGCGCGGTTCAGCCGCCAGTTTCTCGCCGCCTCGCCAAAGGCCTTGAAGAGCGCGGCGGAGACCGGGTCCGTATCCGCCTCGTATTCCGCGTGCCACTGCACGCCGATCACCAGCCCGCGCGCCGAAGGAACGCTGATCGCCTCGATCACCCCGTCTTCGGCCAGACCCTCTATCTCGATATTCGGGCCGGGCTCGACCACCGCCTGCCCGTGCAGGGAGTTGGTCACGATCTCCTCCGTCCCCAGCGTCCGGGCGAACCAGCCGCCCGGCGTCAGGCGCACCTTGTGGCGCTTGCGGAAGATCACCGCGTGGTCGGTCTCGCCCGGCGGCATCCGGTGGTTCATCTTGCCGGGCAGGTCGCGGATCTCCGGGTGCAGCGCGCCGCCGAGCGCGGCCGCGATCTCCTGTATCCCGCGGCAGACGCCGAAGACCGGCATGCCGATCTCCACCGCCGCGCGGATGAGCGGCAGGGTGATGTCGTCGCGCCCCTCGTCATAGGGTTCATGCGCGGGCGAGGGTTCGTGCCCGTAGCGGGTCGGGTGCACGTTCGGCCGCGCCCCGGTCAGGAACAGCCCGTCGATCACGTCAAGGATTTCGGCGGGATCGAGCGAGCAGGGCATGCCCGGAATGATCAGGGGCAGGCCGCCGGCGGCGCGGGCGATGGCGGAGACGTTCCGTTCGCCCGTCGCCTGCACCCGATAGGCGTCGTTGACCAGATGAGTCCCGCCAGAAATGCCGATAACCGGTCGCGTCATGCGTTGATTCCCCTTCGCAGGCGCCAAAATTGCCTCATTGCGCGACAAGAGGCAATTAAAGCGTTTCCCGTTCAGACTGGATCACCGGTCGGAACGGGAAACGCAACAACTTGACCGGCCCGCTCTATCCGCTCTTTCGGTGCGGCGCGCGGGCGCTTATCCTGCCCGCGCCGGGGCGGCGGCCCCGTCGCGGGCGTGATGGAACTGGTAGACATACCGGACTTAAAATCCGGAGGCCTTCGCGCCGTGCGGGTTCGACCCCCGCCGCCCGCACCAGACCGCCCGGCCCGTTGCGCTTGGGCGGGGTTACGCACTAGAAGCCCCTCAACCGGCGGGACAGGCCCGCCGCCGGAGGTTTTTGCGATGACGATCCATATCCATCAGGACGATCTGCCCGAGGGGCTGGACCTCGGCCCCGTCGTCGCGATCGACACCGAGACGATGGGGCTTCAGCCTCATCGCGACCGGCTCTGCCTCGTGCAGCTTTCCGCCGGCGACGGCGACGCGCATCTTGTCAGGATCGGGGCCGAAGGCCGGCCGGCCCCGCGGCTGACGGCGATGCTGGCCGATCCCGCCGTCCTGAAGCTCTTTCATTTCGGCCGTTTCGACATCGCGGTGATGGCGCATCGGCTCGGCGTGCTGGCGCGCCCGGTCTGGTGCACCAAGATCGCCTCCAAACTGGTGCGGACCTATACCGACCGGCACGGGCTGAAGGCGCTGACGCAGGAATTGCTGGGGGTTGATCTTTCCAAGCAGCAGCAATCCAGCGACTGGGGCGCGGCTGCGCTGACCGAGGCGCAGCAGGAATACGCCGCTTCGGACGTTCTCCATCTGCACCGGCTCCGCCAGGAGCTGGCCCGCCGGCTGGAGCGCGAAGGGCGGGTCGGGCTGGCCGAGGCCGCCTTCGCCTATCTGCCGGATCGCGCCGCGCTCGATCTCGCCGGATGGGGCGGGGTGGACATCTTCTCGCATGAATGAGCCATTGAGACCCTGATGACAGAGCATCACGCCATGAACCGGGATTCAGCCATCGCGGCGGGAAGGAGGGTGCTCGCCCTCGAAGCCGCGGCGCTGGCCGGTTTCGCCGAAAGCCTCGGCGAGAATTTCGGCGAGGCGGTGGAGGCGCTGTTCTCCACCCCCGGCCGGATCGTCGTCTGCGGCGTCGGCAAATCCGGCCATGTGGCGCGGAAAGTGGCGGCGACATTCGCCTCGACCGGGGCGCCGGCGCAGTTCCTGCACGCCTCCGAGGCCGCGCATGGCGATCTCGGCATGCTGACCCGGAACGATGTGGCGCTGGTGCTGTCGAATTCGGGCGAGACGGCGGAGCTTGCGCCGGTGATCCGCTACGCCACCCGCCACCGGATTCCGCTGATCGGCGTCGCCAGCCGGCCCGAAAGCGCGCTCCTGAAGGCCGCCTCGGTCGCGCTCCTGCTGCCGCGGGCGCCGGAGGCCTGCCCGGTGGGGCTGGCGCCCACCACCTCCACGACGCTGACCATGGCGCTTGGCGACGCGCTCGCCGTCGCGCTGATGGAGCGGCGCGGCTTCACGCCGGAGAATTTCCGCGAATTCCACCCCGGCGGGGCGCTGGGCGCGCGGCTGGTGAAAGTGTCCGAGATCATGCACCGGGGCGCCGAGATGCCGCTGGTGGGGCTGGACATCTCGATGAGCGAGACTCTGATCGAGATGACCTCCAAGGGATTCGGCGTCGCCGGCGTCGTGGATCGCGCCGGAAGGCTGGTCGGAATCATCACCGATGGCGACCTGCGCCGCAACATGGCCCGGCTGCTGGAGAGCAGGGCGGGCGACGTGGCGACGCGCAACCCCGCGACCATCGCCCCGGACGCGCTGGCCAGCGCCGCGCTCGGCCAGATGAACGACCCGCACCGGCCCACGACCTGTCTTTTCGTCGTCGATCCCGATGACGAGACCGGGGTTCCCCTTGGCGTCCTGCACATGCATGACGCGCTCCGCGCCGGGGTGTCGTGAGCGCGGGCGCGGGCGGAGACGGCCGGCGCGCCCTCATCGTCCGCGCGCTGAAGATCGCCCTGCCGGCGGCGGCGCTGGCGGTCTTCGCCGCGCTCTTCGTCTTCAACGGCGCGCGCTATGACGGCGGGATCAGCTTCGAAGGGGTCGATCTTTCGGCGCTGGACGAGGGGCTGAAGCTGACCAATCCGCGCTTCACCGGCGCGACCGGGCGGGGGGAGCCCTTCTCCGTCGCCGCGGAATGGGCGCTGCCGGACGGGCCGGACCCGGAACGGGTGGACCTTTCCGGGGTGAAGGGCGAGATCGAGCTGGAATCCGGCCGCATGGTCACGCTGGAGGCGGTCGCCGGCGTGCTGCTTCCGAAGACGAGGGCGGTCACGCTCTCGGGTGGGGTGCGGCTGACCACCTCGGACGGCTACAGCCTCACCGCCGCCGCCGCCGCCTTCGACCCGGAGGCCGACGAGGTCACCGCCTCCGGCGATGTCATGGCCGAAAGCGCGCTGGGCCGGATCACCGCCGACGAGATGCGCGCCAGGCGGGCGCCGGAGGCGGAAGGCCAAAGCGGCGAAGACGCCTACATATGGTTTGAAAACCGGGTTAAGGTCAGGATCGAGGCGTCAGCCATGGCGCCCCGGAGGGGGCAGGGAGGCGATTGAGATGATGTTTCCGATGCGTGCGGCGGTTCTGGCGGCGCTGCTGGCCGCATGCGCCAGCGGGGCCGGCGCGCAATCGCCGAGCCCTTTCGGCGGTTTCCGCCATGACAGCACGCAGCCGATAGAGATCGCCGCCGACAGCCTGGAGGTGCGCGAGGGCGAGAAGGTCGCCGTCTTCCGCGGCGGCGTGGTCGCCGGGCAGGGCACGCTGCGCCTGACTGCGGAGGAGCTGAAGGTCGATTACGGCGACGGCGGCGCCGGCGAGGGCCAGATCCGCCGGCTGGAGGCCCGCGGCAAGGTGTTCATCGCCAACGAGGCCGAAACCGCCGCCGGCGAATTCGCCGAATATGACGTCGCCGCCGGCCGCATCCGCATGACCGGCGCCGTCACCCTGACCCAGGGCGGCAATGTGGTGAAGGGCGAGGCGCTGTCGATCAATCTCGACAGCGGCGAAGGCCGGATCGACGGCGGCGGGGGCCGGGTGAAGAGCGTCTTCACGCCCGCGCCGGCGGACTGAACGGCGTGACCGGAAGGGGGGCCGGCATGGAGGGCGAGGGGCTCTCGGCGCGCGGGCTGGCCAAGTCCTATCGCGGCAGGCAGGTGGTGCGCGGGGTCGATCTGGATCTCGGGCGGGGCGAGGCGGTCGGGCTTCTGGGTCCGAACGGCGCCGGCAAGACCACGACATTCTACATGATCACCGGCCTCGTGACGCCGGATAACGGCCGGATCGAGATCGACGGGCGCGACGTCACCCGGCTGCCGATGTACCGGCGCGCGCGGATGGGGCTCGGCTATCTGCCGCAGGAGGCGTCGATCTTCCGCGGCCTCACGGTCGAGAAGAACATACTCGCCGTGCTGGAGCTTTCGGTGCGCGACCGGGACGAACGGCGCGCGCGGCTCGATTCGCTGCTGGAGGAATTCTCCGTCGCGCGCCTTCGCCATGCGCCGGCGACGGCTCTATCTGGGGGCGAGCGGCGGCGGGTGGAGATTGCGCGCTGCCTGGCCGCCAACCCGTCCTTCGTGCTGCTGGACGAGCCCTTCGCCGGGATCGACCCGATCGCCGTCAGCGATATTCGGGTTCTGGTCAAACATCTTAAAGATCGCGGCATCGGAGTCTTGATCACCGACCACAATGTGCGGGAAACTCTGGAAATCATCGACCGGGCATATATCTTGCATGATGGCCAGGTTCTGATGAGCGGTCAGCCGGAGGAGGTCGTGAACGACCCGATGGTCCGGCAGGTTTATCTGGGCGAGGGGTTCCGCATCTGAGGCGAGGCCCCGCGCTCGCGATAGGCGAGTGAGGGGACTCGGAGGGAAGCGATGCAGGTCGCGCCGCGCCTCGAATTGAAGCAGAGCCAGCAACTGGTGATGACCCCCCAGTTGCAGCAGGCGATTCGACTCCTGCAGATGTCGCATCTCGAAGCCGCCGCCTTCGTCGCCGAGGAGGTGGAGAAGAATCCGCTGCTGAAGGTCGATGACGGCGCGGCGGAGACGCCCGCGCCGCCTGAAACCCGGGGCGCGGAGGCGGTGGACCGCGCCCTTGCCGATGGCGGGGCGGAAGCGGCGCTCGACACCGGGTTCGATTCGGGACGGGAGAATCTCCATGACGCGCCCTGGTCCGGCGCGCGCGGCGGCGGTCTCGGCGCCGATGGCGATCTCGCCGATATCGGCGAGCGGACCGCGGCGAAGATCTCGCTGCGCGATCACCTCCTGCCGCAGATCGCGGCTTCCGGCGCGCCGCAGGCGACAAGGACCGCGGCGGCGCTGCTGGTCGATGAGCTTGACGAGGGCGGCTATCTGAGGCCGGATCCCGAGACGCCGCCGGCGGAAGGGTTCGCAGCGGCGCTGGCGCTGCTCCAGAACTGTGAGCCGACCGGGATCGGCGCGCGCGACCTGAAGGAATGCCTGGCGCTTCAGCTGCGCGAACGCGACCGGCTCGACCCGGCCATGGCCGCGCTTCTGGACAATCTGGAGGATCTGGCCGCGGCGCGGATCTCGCGGCTTCGCGCCGCCTGCGGCGTCGATGACGAGGATCTGCGCGACATGATCGCCGAGATCCGCGAACTGGACCCGCGCCCCGGCGCCGCCTTCACCGTGGAGATCGCCCAAGCGGTGACGCCCGATGTCTTCGTCCGCCGCCAGCCGCATGGCGGCTGGGTCGTGGAGCTGAACGCCGACGCGTCGCCGAAGCTGAGCCTCGACCGCGCCTATATGAACCGGCTCAGCGCCTCGGGCGTGGTGGAGACGCGGGCTTTCGCCGCCTCCTGCCGGCAGAACGCGGACTGGCTGATCCGGGCGCTGGAGCAGCGGGCGGAGACGATCCTGAAGGTGGCGACGGAGATCGTCCGTCGGCAGGCGGGGTTTTTCCACGATGGCGTCGGCGCGCTCACGCCGATGACGCTGAAATCCGTGGCGGAGGAGATCGGCATGCACGAATCGACCGTCAGCCGGGTGACCTCGAACAAGTTTCTCGCCTGCGAGCGAGGGGTGCTGGAGCTGAAATTCTTCTTCTCGCAGGGGCTGGCCGCCTCGGATGGCGGGGAGGCGGTCTCCGCCGCGGCGGTCAGGCACCGGATCAAGGCCCTGATCGACAAGGAGGACAAGGCCCGCGCCCTGTCCGACGACCGCATCGTCACGCTTCTGAAACAAAGCGGCGTGGATGTTGCGCGCCGGACCGTCGCGAAATACCGTGAGGCCATGAACATCCCGTCCTCCGCGCAACGAAAACGGATGCAGGCTGCGGCCCTGAGCCCGTGACTTAGCCCTGCTGACTGGGCCGCGCGGCTAGGTTGACTCGGGATTGACCGGCTCATAGGTTCCGCGCCGCCTCGGCGGGGCCGGGCTGCGAAGACGGAGTTGAGCATGCGGATACAGGTTACGGGCAGACAGATCGACATCGGCGACGCGCTGCGCGAACATGTGGAGGCGGAGCTTCTGGCGGCGGTTTCCAAATATCATGACGTGGTGATCGACGCGGAGGTGACCTTCTCCCGCGACGCTCATCACGCCTACAAGGCCGACGCGGTGGTCAAGCTGGCGCGCGGTCTCACGGCCAAGGCTTCGGACAAGGCGCAGGAGATCTACGCCGCCTTCGACGGGCTGGCGGAGAAGATCGAGAAACAGGTGCGCCGCTACAAGCGTCGCCTGATCCAGCATCGCGGCGAGACCGCGCAGGAGGAGATCCCCGCCGCAGCCTATGTCATCGCCAGCGCCAGCGATGAGGATGAGCACTCTGAATCGCTCAACCCCGTGGTGATCGCGGAAATGAAGACCAGGCTGCTCTCGCTCTCTGTCGGCGAGGCCGTCATGCGGATGGAGCTGGAGGACGCGCCTTTCCTCATGTTCCGCAACAACGCGCATGGCGGGCTGAACATCGTGTTCAGGCGCGAGGACGGGAATATCGGCTGGATCGACCCGGAAAACCTGGCGGCCTGAGCCGCGCCGGATCATGACCGACAGGGGCCCGACCATGGACCTTAAGAATATCGTCTCGCCGGACGCGCTCTATTCCGGGCTCAACGCGACGAGCAAGAAGCATCTCATGCAGGAGCTGGCCCAGCGGGCCGCCGACGCCTATGAGATCGACCAGCGCGCCGCTTTCGAGGCGCTGCTGGAGCGTGAGCGCCTCGGCCCGACCGGCATGGGCCGCGGCGTCGCCATCCCCCACGCCCGTCTCGAAGGGCTGGACCGGATCGTCGGCGTCTTCGCGCGGTTGCAGAAGCCGATCGACTATGACGCGGCGGATGGCGAGCCGGTCGATCTGGTCTTCGCGCTCTTCGCGCCGGAAGAGGCGGGGGCGGACCATCTCCGCGCCCTCGCCCGCATCTCCCGCAGCCTCCGCGACAGCGCCGTCTGCGGCAAGCTGCGCGCGGCCGACAACGCCGCGGCGATCTACGCGGTGCTCACCAACCCGGTGGATTCGAAGGCCGCCTGAGGGCGGCCGAGGGCCGGCGGCGCTTTCGGAGCAGGGCCCATCCGGCCGCTCGGAGGCTTCGTGTCGGGCAGGCCCTTTCCCGAAAGTTCCGACCTTCTCGAAGCGCGGCGGTTTCAGGATCTGGGCGCCGCGCTCGCCGAGGCGCAGGCCCGGAGCCGGCCCCCGAGGGCGCGGCTGGATGGACCGGCCGCGGTCTTCGCCCCGGCGCGGGCCTCAGTGAACGCTGACCGGGGTCAGTTCGTGCTGGCGGGCGGCGATGAAGGCGAGGTCGCGGCCCGGCGCGAGGCCGATGCGGTTTCCCGCCTCGTCATGGATCGAATAGAGGTGGTCGGCCTCTTCCGCGCCGCGCGCTTCCTGCGGCAACTCGTCGGGCCGCACCTGGCGGACATAGACGATGCGCCTGGCTTCGGGCGCCAGCGTCTCGGTGGGGAAATCATGGGTCATTTCCGTATCTCCTTTGGCAAGCGAGACAATATGCGCGCGGCCTCAGGCCCTCGCGCCGATGGCGATCTTGCGGATCACCGTTTCCGGCTCCGATCTGACGAGGTCGATATGAAGGAGCCCGTTCTTCAGATCCGCCCCCGCCGGCTCCACCCCGTCCGCCAGCACGAAGCTGCGCTGGAACTGCCGCGCGGCGATGCCGCGATGCAGGAAGACGCGCCCTTCCTCCTCGGCCGCCTGGCGGCCACGGATCACGAGCTGGTTGTCCTCCACGGTGATCGCGAGGTCTTCCTCGGCGAACCCCGCCACGGCGAGGGTGATGCGGTAGGCGTTCTCGCCCCGCTGCTCGATATTATAGGGCGGATAACCGTCATTCCCGGATTTCTGCGTGCGCTCGACCAGGCGGTCAAGCTGTTCGAAACCCAGAAGAAACGGGTGCTGGGCGAAGGTCAGGCGGCTCATCTTGTCAGTCCTCGTCAAAGCGACCGTCATCGCGCGGACCCGTCAGCGGCGTCCGCACCATATCAATATGTGGTCGGTGAAGCGCGGGCGCAAGATTCCGCTGGCGCCGGGCGGCGTGGCGGTTAATCTCGCCCGCATGCTGATCCGTCTCGCCAAACCGGAGGATAGCGACGCGATCTGGTCGATCCTTGAACCGATCTTCCGCGCCGGCGACACCTACGCCGTCGATCCCGCGATCGGGCGCGAGAAGGCGCTCGCCTATTGGACCGGCGCGCCGCATGAGGCCTTCGTCGCCGGGGCGGAGGGCGAGGTTCTGGGAACCTATTACATCCAGCCCAATCAGGGCGGCGGCGGCGATCATGTCTGCAATTGCGGCTACGCCACCGCCGCCGCAGCGCGGGGCCGGGGCGTCGCCCGCGCCATGCTGGCCCATTCGCTGGACCATGCCCGCGTGGCGGGATTCAGGGCGATGCAGTATAATTTCGTGGTCGAGACCAACACCCGCGCCGTCGCCACATGGCGGGCCAACGGTTTCGAGATTGTCGGCCGGCTGCCCGGCGCCTTTCGCCACCCCGCCGAGGGCGAGGTTGACGCGCTGGTGATGTTCCGCCGGCTTTGAGCCGATGCGAGAGGGGGCGGAATGGGGCCGGAGATCTCTGGATGGTTCAAGGCGCTGGACGGTGAACAGCGCCTGATCGCGACGGAGCTCAGGGCGCTGATCCTGTCCCGCGACGCAAGGCTGCGCGAGGCGCTGAAATGGGGCCAACCCTGTTACACCCTGAATTCAATGGTCTGCCATATCCAGAAGGCGAAGCGCCATGTCTCGCTGGGCTTCGCGCGCGGGGCCGAGATGACGGGCGCCGCCGGCCTGTTGGCGGGCGACGGCGCCCGGATGCGGCATGTGAAAATCCCGCTTGGCGGCGCGGTGAACCGGGCCGGGCTTGCGGCGCTGATCGACGAGGCGATCGCGCTGGATGAGCGGGGCTGAGCGCCTGCCGCGTCCGGCCTATTCCACCACCGCGTCGTCGCCGCCGGCTTTCTTTCTCGTCGGCTTTTTCGCGGTTTTCGCTTTGGCCGGAGCCTTCTTCGCCTTGCTCGCGGCCTTCTTCTTCGGCGCCTTGCCGGATTTGCCGGCCTTGGCCGCGATCAACTCCAGCGCCGTCTCCAGCGTCAGCGTCGCCGGGTCGGAATCCCTGGGGATGGTGGCGTTCACCTTCTCCCATTTCACATAGGGTCCGTAACGCCCCTCCATCAGCGCGATCCTGCCGCCGGAGGGATGCTCGCCCAGCTCGCGCAGCGGCGCGGCGGCGGTGCGCCCGCGGCCCGGATTGGCGCGCTTGAGCGCGATCAGCTCCACCGCCCGGTTCATGCCGATGGTGAAGACGTCATCCGGGTCCTTCAGATTGGCGTAGGTCTTGGCGCAGCGGACATAGGGGCCGAAACGGCCGATCGCGGCCTCGATCGGCTCGCCATCCTCGGGGTGGACGCCGACGAGACGCGGCAGCGACAGAAGCTCCAGCGCCCGCTCCAGCGTCAGCGCCTCGGGCGCCAGCCCCTTGGGCAGCGAGGCGCGCTTGGGCTTCGCCTTGGAGTCCGGCTCCTGCTCGCCAAGCTGGACATAGGGGCCGAAACGGCCGGATTTGAGCCAGACCTCCTCGCCGGCCTCGTTCCGGCCCATCACCCGGTCCTC
>JBKECG010000356.1:0-7794 GCA_047974395.1 Pikeienuella sp.
CGCCCTCCCTCCCTCTTGGGAGGGCGCACTGGCGATGTCTGGCACAGCACGGAGGTCGTCGGGGGCTTCGGGTATAAAGCCATGCAGCGGAAGCGACGGTTGCGCCCGCCCGAGGGAGGGCGCGACCCTCTGTTGCGACAAACGGCAGCAAAGTCCCGCATTGCCAGCGTTCACCTGGAACGCGCCGGAGGTTCGGTTTGGGTCAGAAATGCTTGACGTTTGGGCCGGCATTGCCTGGCGCGGCCCGTTGATAGGATTCAGAAAATCCGTTGCATCGAGTCAAAGATGCGTAACGTTCCACAGCTGTCGGCGATAGTCGAGACATGTTCCCTTTCGCTCCAGCGGCGGCGATGCGAAGTTATCGGCACTCTATGCCCACGCGTCTGGCTGCGGCCACGAGATGAGACCTCACATTATCGACGGCGGGCAGCACCATGTAGCCTTCATTGGCATCGCCAATAATGAGCGAGGCTTCGCGCTCTTGTAGGCGCCAGTGCAGGGCGGTCCAGAGGCAAACCATCGCATCCAGGCGATCTTGGTCGGCCTTGGCGATGCGCGGAATGACGACGGCTTCCCGCATCCAGCGCGCCGCCTCGTCATACGCGAATGCTTCGAACCGGTCGGCCAAGGCGACGCAGACTTTCATCCAGTCTGCAAGTTTGAACGTCTTCCTTCTTGCGGGGTTGTAACGGGGCGCCGCCAGGCGGCCGAAGAACTCGGGTGACAGCGACGGCATGGCGATCGCAGGGAAAACCTCCATCAGATAGAGGCCGTCCGTCGCCTTGCGCGCCGCTTCGGGGGCCTCGATGGCGCCCAGGGAGTCCAGAAAGCTCCAGATCGGAGCGTCATCACAAAACATCCCCACGCGGCGCCGGTTGGATGGCTGCACCCCGCCTCCGAGCCAGCCAATCAGCGAGGCCGCAACCCGTTCAACCGGCCTCAGACTGGTCATGTTCTTGACAATGGTTGGTTGATCGAGCGCGACCAGGGTGAAGCTCGCCATCGTTTGTGTTTCGCGGATGAAGGCGAGCGCCTCGGCGAATGTGGCGAGACGAGGCGCATGAAATATCGGCGGTTTGCCCGGACGGCTGACCAGCGCGCAGACGGCGCCGGGTGTGTGCGGGCTGTCTGTCCACGCAGAGTCAAAGCCGATGTAAGCGCAAGTAGTGGTTTCGGATCGCATTTGTTCTGCCTCCGACGACGAATCTCAAGTTGTTGCGTTTGCCGTTCAGACTGGATCACCAGTCTGAACGGGAAACGCAACAACTTGACCGGCCCGCCTGTCCTGGTTTCCTACCTGACTGATACAGCCAGTTCGTAAACCGCTCTAAATCCGCGCCTGGCTGATTGCAGGGGGTTGAAGAGAAAAAGGCCGCGTTTTCGGGGGTTCAGAACCTTATTCTGAGGCCGATGGTTCCCTGCAGGGCGTAGCTGTCGAACGGGTTCTCGACGCCGGTGGCGGCTCGACCTCGAACCGCATCGGCTTGAACCCCGACAGATCCTATTCGGTCAGATCCGCCCAAACCGGCTCGCGCGCCGTCCCGGATGGGGAACTTCCCTGCTCTGATGGGCGCATTCTTAAGCGTCCAGTCCTGACACTTCGCGGCGTCAGCAGGAGCCGGGCCGCCAGTTCCGCGGCGGGAGTTCGCCGACGCGGTTGACGGGAGGGCCTTCGGTCATCCGCTGCAACAGATCGGAGACCCAAGCCTGCGGATCGACCTTGTTCGGTTTCGTGATGGTGATCAGGGTGTAGCGCAGGGCGATATCGGCGTCCGCCGCCGGCAACTGAACCATCACCATAGCCTTCGTGATCGCCGTCAGCGCCGGGAGGGATCGCCAATGACCGTGGGCGCTACCCGCTCTCCGCCTCGTCCAGCAGGCGTCTGACCCACGCTCCCGCGGCCCAGGCGGCGGGAACGCCGAGCGGGCAGGAGATTGCGAGCGCCGTTACCGGCGAAAGCGCCGCGAAGCCGAGCGCCTGCATGAGCAGGCTCAGCATGAAGAGGTTGATCGCCACCGCGGCGGCGGCGAAGACATAGAGCAGCATGGCGAGTTTCCAGACCGGCCAGCGCATTTCATCACGTCTCCGTCCGTCTCCGTCCCCGTGCAGGAACTGTCGCAAATGAAATGCGCTTTCCTTGACTTTCGTTAAGGAGCCACGCGCCCCGGATCGACATTCTCCCGTCATCGCCAACCGCTAGCGGAGTGCCTCGCCATGCGCGATGTCCTGACGAAGAGCATGGCCCGGAATATTTTCTATGGCGGGTCGCTGTTCTTCATTGTCGTCTTCATCGGTCTTTTCATCCATGGCCACTGGTATGTCGTCAACGTATCGACCGACAGCGCCGGCATCACCGAATCGGTCGCCAGGGGAAAGCATGTCTGGGAGCGCAAGGCCTGCGTGAATTGCCATACCATCCTCGGCGAGGGCGCGTATTTCGCGCCCGAACTCGGCAATATCATGACCCGCTGGGGCGTTCAGGACGACCCGGAAACCGCTTTCGAGATCCTGAAGGGCTGGATGGAAGCGCAGCCCTCCGGCGCCGAAGGGCGCCGCCAGATGCCGCAATTCAACCTGACGGACGAGGAAATCCGCGGATTGTCCGATTTCCTGCTCTGGACGGGAAAGATCAACACCCAGGGGTGGCCGCCGAATGAGGCCGGCTGAGCGGGAGAGACAGACATGAAATATCAGTCACAAAAGATCGCGCTGGCCTATATTCTGGTCGCGCTCGCGCTCTTCACCGTTCAGGTCAGCATGGGCGTCGTGCTGGGCTATATCTATGTCCAGCCGAATTTCCTGTCGGAATCGCTGCCTTTCTCGGTCGCGCGGATGCTGCACACCAATTCGCTGATCGTCTGGCTGCTGACAGGCTTCTTCGGCGCCACCTATTTCATTCTTCCCGAGGAGGCCGAGCGGGAAATCCACTCGGTCAAGGCCGCCTATATCCAGCTCGCCATTCTGGTCATCGGCACGGCGGGGGTCGTCGTCACCTATATCTTCAACCTCTTCGAAGGGAATTTCCTGCTGGGCCGCGAAGGCCGCGAATTCCTGGAGCAGCCGAAATGGGTCAAGGTCGGCATCGTCGTGGCGGCGCTGATCTTCCTCTGGAATGTCACCATGACCGTGGCCAAGGGCCGCAAGACGGCCATATCTTCGATCCTTCTGATGGGGCTCTGGGGGCTGGCGCTGCTGTTCCTGTTCTCCTTCTACAATCCCGACAATCTCGGGCTCGACAAGCAATACTGGTGGAATGTGGTTCACCTTTGGGTGGAGGGCGTCTGGGAGCTGATCATGGCTTCGGTCCTCGGCTTCCTGATGCTGAAGCTGACCGGCGTCGACCGCGAAGTGGTCGAGAAATGGATCTATGTCATCGTCGCGACGGCGCTGTTCTCTGGCATTCTCGGCACCGGGCACCATTACTACTGGATCGGTCAGCCCGGTTACTGGCAGTGGATCGGCTCGATCTTCTCCAGCTTCGAGGTGGTGCCGTTCTTCGCCATGATGGCCTTCGCCTTCGTCATGGTCTGGAAAGGACGCCGCAATCATCCGAACAAGGCCGCCCTGCTGTGGAGCCTCGGCTGCTCGGTCCTCGCCTTCTTCGGCGCGGGCGTATGGGGGTTCCTGCATACGCTGCACGGGGTGAATTACTATACCCACGGCACGCAGGTCACCGCCGCGCACGGGCATCTGGCCTTTTATGGCGCCTATGTCTGCCTGAACATCGCCCTCTTCACCTATGCCCTGCCGATCCTGTTCAAGCGCGATCCCTATAATCAGGTGCTGAACATGGCGGCCTTCTGGCTGATGTCTTCGGGCATGTTGTTCATGACTTTCGTGCTGACCTTCGCCGGCACGATCCAGACTCATCTGCAACGCGTGCTGGGCCAGTATTTCATGGAGGTGCAGGATCAGCTCGTCCTGTTCTACTGGATGCGGCTCGGCTCCGGGGTGGCGGTGGTGCTGGGCGTCTACCTGCTGATCTATTCGCTGCTGGCGCCGCGCCGCGAGGTGATCGAGCCGGGATCCGCCGTCAACCAGGCGGCGGAGTGAGACCATGGATGGAACCGCGATGAAGGGGGCGGACGCCCCCTTCTATCTGCCTCAGGGCGACGAATGCGATCTTTTCGCCGCCGCCGCCGCCAATGATCTGCCGCTGCTGCTGAAAGGGCCGACCGGTTGCGGCAAGACCCGGTTCGTGGCCCATATGGCCGCGCGCCTTGGCAGGGCCCTCCATACGGTCGCCTGCCATGACGATCTCTCGGCCGCCGATCTGATCGGGCGCTATCTGCTGAAGGGCGGCGAGACCGTCTGGGTTGACGGCCCGCTGACCCGCGCCGTCCGCGAGGGCGCGATCTGCTATCTGGACGAGGTGGTGGAGGCGCGCAAGGATGTGGCGGTGGTCCTGCATCCGCTGACCGACGACCGCCGCATCCTGCCGATCGACCGCACCGGCGAGGAGCTTCACGCCGCGCCGGGCTTCATGCTCGTGGCCAGTTACAACCCCGGCTACCAGAGCATCCTGAAGACGCTGAAGCCTTCGACCCGGCAACGGTTCCTCGCCATGGAGTTCACCTTCCCACGCCCGGAACACGAAATCCCGGTCGTCATGCGCGAAAGTGGTCTGGACGAGGATCGCGCATCCCTGCTGGTCAGGCTGGCGAACAAGCTGCGGGGGCTGAAGGGCCAGGATATCGACGAGGGCGTCTCCACCCGTCTCGTCATCTACGCCGCCACGCTGATCGCCGGCGGCGCGCCCTTCGATCGCGCCATTCGCGCGGCGATGATCGAGCCCCTGACCGACGATCCCGACACCCGCGCGGGGCTGCTCGATCTGGTCGCGGCCATCACGGGATAGGGATGGCGCATCTCGAAATCACGCCATGGGAGCCGGAGGAGACCGTCGGCAAGCTCTGGCATTTCCTGGCCTCGAAGATGGATCCGCCGCCGCGCTTTCCCGAGGCCGCGGCGGGGTTCGAGGCGATGCGGGCCCGGATCGCGGTCCTCTTCAGGGGGCTGGGCGGCGGTCACGGGATCGAGTTGAAACCCGTCGCCGAAAGCCTCAGCCGCCATCGCATCTCATGGCGGCGGAGGCTCGCCTTCGACGGCGAACAGGTCGCGCGCGCCAGCTTTGACGGCGAAACGCTGCGCCTTCCCGCCGAACTGGCGGTCTTCCCCCGGAGAGAGGATAACGAGGCGCTCTATCTCTGGCTCGCGGCGGCGGCGGCCCATGCGCCCGCGCCGCGCGGCCAGGCCGATCCTCTCAGGGCCGATCTGGCGGCGATCGGCGCCGGCTGCGCGATGACCCGCGCCGCGCTCGCGGCGGCGCCGGGATTGCGCCCCGTCTGGCGGCGCCTCGCCGCCCGGCATCTGGAGCTGCGTCAGCGCCCCGGATTGCGCGGAACCGAAGCGGCGGTGGAAGGGCTTGTCCGCCATCTTCTTGGCGACCCTGCGCCGCCGGAGCCGGCGTTGCTGGCGGGCCATGCCGATCCGCCGGCCCATTGGCTGGCGCCGAGGGGCTATCGCCCGTTTCTTCCGGTACCGCTCTGGCCCGATCTGCGCGGGCTGTCGATCGGCGACGCGAGCGAAGTCGCCAGCCTGCCCACATCCGGCGCGCCCGAGGAAACCGGCGACGGCGCCGCCCGCACGGCGCGCCGGATGAAGGCCGATCAGGTCGAACGCAAGGACAGCGTCATCCTCTATAAATTCGAGGCCCTGCTGAGCTGGGCCGAATTGATGAACATCAACCGCCGGGTCGAGGATGACGATCTCGACAATGCGAAGAAGGCTTCCGAGGATCACGAGGAAATTGTGCTCGGCCAGATCTCGAAAGCGCCGGCGACCAGGCTCAGGCTGCATCTGGATCTGGCCCCCGAAGATGTCGATCGCGAACGCATCGCCGGCGCTTTCACCTATCCCGAATGGGATGCGCGCAGCGGCGCCTATCTGCCGGATCACTGCCGGGTGCTGGCCGCGCCGACCGCGCCCGCGCCGGATTACGCCGGCGTTCAGGATGACGCCGCGCGCCGGCGCATCCGCGCGGTGAAGCGCCAGTTCGAGGCGCTCCGCCCCGCCAAGCTGACCCGCCACGCCCAGCCGGACGGGGAGGATCTGGATCTGGACGCGGCGCTGCGCTCCATCGCCGATCTCCGCGCCACCGGGCGCGGGTCGGACCGGATCTGGTCGCAATCCCAGCCGGAGCGGCGCGATCTGGCGGTCTCGATCCTGCTGGATGTCTCGCGCTCGACCGAAAGCGCCGTCACCGGCCGCCCGGTCATCGACATCGCGCGCGAGGCGCTGACCGCGCTGGCCTGGGGGCTGGACGCCTGCGGCGACCGTTTCGCGATTCAGGGCTTCTCCTCGCTGAGGCGGGACCGGGTCTGGATCCATGACTGCAAGGGCTTCGACGAGAGGATGGACCGCGCGACCGAGGCGCGGATCCACGCCCTGCGCCCCGGCTTCTACACAAGGCTGGGCGCGGCGATCCGGCACGCCGCGCACGGGCTGGCCCGCGAAGGAAGCTCGCGGCGGCTGCTGATCATCATCACCGACGGCAAGCCCAACGATCTCGACCATTACGAGGGCCGGCACGGGATCGAGGACAGCGCCATGGCGGTCAGGGAGGCGCGGCGCGCGGGCCATGCCGTCTTCGGCGTCACCATCGACCGCGACGCGCAAAGCTGGTTTCCCCGTATCTTCGGCCCGGGCGGTTTCCAGCTGATCCGCGAGCCCGACCGGCTGATCGCCGCCTTGCCGGAAATATACCGCCAACTGGTGCTCTGATGCGGGTGGACGATCTGCCGGGGGAGCTGATCCTCTGGGTTCTCATCGCCTCCGAAATCCTGATCTTCGCGGCCGGGGTCTCGGCGATGATGGCGCAGGGTTTTCTGGATCCGGCCGGCTTCGCCGCCGCGCAGGCCCGTCTGGATGGGCGGATGGCGGCGCTGAACACGGTGATTCTGGTCACATCCGGCCTCTTCGCCGCGCGCGCGGAACGCGACGCCGCGCGCGGCGGGCGGCGCGCGGCGCGCAAGGGGCTCCTGATCGCCGCGATGTTCGGGCTGGCCTTCCTTGGCGTGAAAGGCGTGGAATACGCCAATGACATCCGGGCCGGGCTCGGCATCGACGATCACCCGTTCTTCACCTTCTACTACCTGCTGACGGGCTTCCATGCGGCCCATGTCATCGCCGGGATCGTCGTCCTGCTGCTGGTGGCGCTCCGCGCCCGGCCCGAGCCGGTGCAGGCGGGGGCGATGTTCTGGCATATGGTGGACCTGATCTGGGTGCTGATCCTGCCCGCAATCTATCTGATCTGGTGACGGCCATGGACCCGCTGACCAGAACCTGGCTCGGGCTGATCGCGCTGACGGCGGCGACGACCGCGCTCGCCGCTTTCGATGGCCGGCTTGCGGCGGCGGGGCTGTCGCTGCTGGCCTGGCTCAAGGCGCGGGCGATCCTGGGCCGATATCTTCATCTCGGGGCCGCGCCGGGCTGGCTGGGGGCCTTCGCCCTGCCTCTCGGCTTCTGGCTCATGGCGCTTGCCGGGCTTTATGCGCTGATCATCAGATAGTCCGCCCCAGCACGCCGGAGCCATTGTCATGCGCCAGTTCCCGCAGCCGGTTGACCGACGATATGGCCGCGCTCGTCTGATTGATGCGGACCCCGGAATCGCGAAGCCGGGCGAAGGCGCGGCTGAGGCTTTCCGGTTTCATTCCCAGACGGCCCGCGATCAGCGCCTTGTCATAGGGCAGCGTCACCTTGGCGCTTTCCGCGTCCTCGGGGCAGAGCTCGAT
>JBKECG010000008.1:0-13079 GCA_047974395.1 Pikeienuella sp.
GCCGATCGCGGCCGGCAGATCGGCGATGGCGGCGGGATCGAAAGCCCGGTCGATCAGCACGGCGCCGGCCCCGTCCACGGCGCGCAGGCGCGGGCGGACTCCGATGCCGTCCATCTGTCCGCGCAGACGCCGCTCCAACCCGTTCCCGCGAAGGCCGAAGCTCTGGAATTTCAGGCTGGAGGAGCCGGCGTTGACGACAAGGATCGCACCCGTCATTGCGCCGCCACCGGATTGGCGCGCCGGCGCGCCTCGGCGTAGATCGCCGCCACCGCGCAGGAGGCGAGGCGGGTGCGCACGCTGTCCGCCCGCGAGGTGAGGATGATCGGAACCCGCGCGCCGAGCACGATCCCCGCCGCATCGGCGCGGGCGAGGAAGATCAGGTTCTTGGCCAGCATGTTGCCGGCCTCCAGATCAGGCGCCACCAGAATGCCGGCGCGCCCCGCGACCGGAGAGACGATGCCCTTGATCCGCGCCGCCTCCGGGTCGATGGCGTTGTCGAAGGCGAGCGGGCCGTCGACCAGCCCGCCGGTGATCTGCCCGCGCTCGGCCATCTTGCAGAGCGCGGCGGCCTCGATGGTGGAGGGGAGCTTCTTCGTCACCGTTTCGACCGCGGAGAGGATCGCGACCTTCGGTTCGTTCAGGCCGATCCCGTTCCAGAGGTCGATCGCGTTCTGGACGATATCGCGCTTGGCGTCGAGATCGGGAAAGATGTTGATGGCGGCGTCGGTGATGAACAGCGTCTCCTCATGGCCGGGCGCGTCCATGACGAAGACATGGCTGATCCGCCGCTCGGTGCGCAGGCCGGTGGCGGAGGAGGCGACCTCCGCCATCAATTCGTCCGTGTGCAGGCTGCCCTTCATCAGCAATTCGCCCTTGCCCTCGCGGATCAGCGCCACCGCCCGCGCGGCGGCGGCGTGGCTATGGGGCGCATCGACGATCTCGCGGCCGACGAGGTCGAGCCCGTGTTCGGTGGCGATGGCGCGGATGCGCGCCTCCGGGCCGACCAGAACCGGGTCGATCAACCCTTCCGCCGCCGCCGTCAGCGCGCCGCGGAGCGAGGTTTCGTCGCAGGGATGCGCGACGATGGTCTTCGGCGTCCCACCCTCGCGGGCGGCGGCGATCAGGCGGTCGTATTTCTCGGCCATGCTCGTCTTCCTGTTCGGTCGGGGCGGTGTGGCTCAAAAGGGGGGGGGGGGAGGCGACCGACCCCGGCTCGCGATGCGGATTTCCTGCGCGCCTTCGTATATTAGAGTGAAACCAGATCAGGTCGAGCCGGTTTTCTCCGCCTCTCGCTATCGCTCGAACGCGAAAACCGGCAAGACCGCCCCAAGTTGATCGGGTTTCACTCTGGATGGCCTTGATCATCGCTATATATACTGTGACGTTTCGTCTCCGCCGGATGGGCCGGCGGGAAAGGAGGTCGTCGCCATGAGTGAGAAAACCGGTCCCGGCGCAAGCCCGCTCTCGGCCGAGGATCTGCGGATGATGATCCTGCGCAAGGAGATGGAGAAGGCCGAGGAAGCGCGCGGCGCGCGGGAGGCGGAGGAGCAAAAACACGCCGAGTTCGCGCGGGACTTCCTGCAAAACCACGTTACCGAGGCCGAAATCGCCATGGTGAAACGTCTGGTCATGCATGCGGTGAAGGACGGCAGGATGGAGGCGATGGTCTACAGCTTCCCCTCCACGCTTTGCACCGATGGCGGCCGCGCGATCAACAACGGCGATCCCGACTGGCCCGGAACCCTGCAGGGCAAGGCGAAGGAGCTTTTCGAAGGCTATGAGCGGGTCGCCCGACCGCAGGGCTATCGGCTGAAGGCGATGGTGATCAATTTCCCCGGCGGCTTTCCGGGGGATATCGGCTTTTTCCTGAACTGGGCGCCGCCGGCGGTTTGAGCGCGGCCGGGGGCGTTCCCGCTTGCCGCCGGCGAAGCGCCGGGCCAGATTGCGCCATCCCGAGCCGGAGACCGTGATGCGACGCCTTCTCTTCCCGACCGCCTTCCTGCTCGCCCCGCAGGGCGCGCTGCTGGCCGAATGTGCGGGCGAGACGATGATCTCCTGCGAGACCGGCGCCGGCTGGCTGGAGGTCTGCGTCGAACCTGGCGACGGACCGGGGGAGGGGGCCTTCACCTATGCGTTCGGTCCGAAGGGCGCGCCGGATCTGGCGCTTCGAGAAGACATGGCGGCGGGAACGGCCACGCCCTGGCCCGGGATCGGCGGCGCCATCTGGGAAAGCGTCGATTTCCGCCATGAGGGCCATGTCTACTCCATCTATATCGCCACTGACCGGTCGGATGAGTCGGGGATGCGGGCCGGCGCGCATGTGATCCGCGGCGAGGAGACCCTGGCCAGGCTCAGTTGCGAAAGCGGCCCGGATCAGGTGATCGCCCCGGCCTTCGCCGTCGAGGATGCGATGACGGCGGCCGGTTATCGCCGCGATCTGGCCCGCGATGAATGGCGGCGCGGCGAGTACCCTTGAGCCGGGCCGGGGCGCCGGCGCGGTTTCCCTCCTCGCGCAGGTTTACAGGGGCCGGCCGCTTCGCATAGTCAGCGCCATGCGCGGATCGTGACCGCGCGGACGATTCCCGGGGAGCCGGATCTTGTCGCAGGCCGTTTTTCGGAACTGGCGCCGCATTCTTCCTCTGGTTCTGGGCGCGGCCCTGTTCGCGATGGGAATCTACGCGCTCCATCACCTGTTGGGTCCGGTCGATCCGGCCGAAATCATGGCGAGGGTCCGGACAACGCCGCTCGCCACGCTGATCGCGGCCGTGGCGGCCACGGCGGTCGGCTATGCGGCGCTGGTCGCCTATGATTTCTTCGCCATGCGTTTCATCGGCCGGCGATTGCCCTTTGGCGTCGTCGCGCTGGGCGGGTTTCTCGGTTACGCCTTCGGCAACACGATCGGGGTCAGCGTCATCTCCGGGGGCGCGGTCCGCTATCGGATCTATTCGGCGGCGGGGCTGAACGCTTTCGAGGTGGCGACGGTCTCCGGCTATGTCGCGATGGCGCTGGGCGCGGGGCTTTCGCTGATCGGGCTGGTCGCGCTCGCGGTCTATCCCGGCGCGGTCTCCGCCTATCTGCCCTATTCCGAAGGGAGCGTCCGGCTGATCGCCGGGGCGGCCGCGATCGTCTCCGTCGCGGCGATCCTCTGGGTTTCGATCGGGCGGCGCAGGCTCAGCTTCCGTGGGTTCGAACTGCGCCTGCCGCCGCCCGGCGATCTGGCCGGGCAGCTTGTCGCGACCCTGATCGACGTCGCCGCCGCGGCTTTCGCGCTCTGGATTCTCCTGCCGGAGGGGCGGCCCGATTTCGGCACGCTCGTCGCCGTCTACGCCGCCGCGACCATGATCGGCGTCATGAGCCATGTGCCGGGCGGGGTGGGCGTTTTCGAACTGGTGGTGATCGGGGTCATGCCGGCCTCGGTCCCGGTCGGGGATGCGGCGGCGGCGCTGCTGCTCTTCCGCATGATCTATTATCTGCTGCCTTTCGCTCTCGGCTTTCTGATCGTCGCGCTGAACGAGGCCCGCGCCGCCGGCGGGCTGATCGCGCGGCTGATGGGCCGGCTGCCCGCACCCGTGCAGCCGGCGCTGGCGACCTTGCACGGGCTGGCGCCCAGTCTGGTCGCGGCGGTCGCCTTCGGCTTCGGCGCCTATCTCCTGCTGGTGACGATGATCCCGGATATGCGGAGCGACGCGCTGGCGGATGGCGATCTGACCGCCGCGCTGCTGCGCGAGGGCGGAACGCTGGCCACCGCCGGCGCCGGGTTGATGCTGTTGATCCTCTCGCACGGGCTGTTGCGGCGGGTCTCCTCGGCCTTGTCGCTCGCGCTGGCGATGCTGGCGGCGGGCGCGGCGGCGAGCCTTCTGAACCATTTCGATATCGAAAGCGCGGGCGTGCTCGCGCTCGGCGCGCTGTCGCTGCTGCCTTTCCGGCGGGCCTTCACCCGGAAAGGGGCGCTGACCGAGGGGCCGTTCAGCGCCCGCTGGTTCGCGCTGGTGATCGCCGTCGTGCTGGCGACAGGGGCGTTCTTCTTCTTCGCGCACAAGGCGGCGCCCTATCCGGGCGATGTCCTGACCGGGTTCGCCGGACCTTCGAACACGCCGCAGGCCCTGCGCTCGGGCCTGCTGGTCTCGGGTCTGCTGTTTCTGTTCTGCCTGCATCTTCTGATCCGCCCGGCGCGGCGCGCGCCGCCGGAGGAGACCGGGCCGGAGGCGCTGGCCCGCGCCGCGCGGATCGCCGCGCGCGCCGAAAATCCGCAGGCCTGGCTCAGTCAGGCCGGAGACAAGCGGCTCCTGTTCGCGGAGACGGGCGACGCCTTCATCATGTACGGCGTCCGGGGCGGCTCCTGGGTCGCGCTCGGCGACCCGGTGGGGGAGCCGGCGGCCTTCGAAGGGCTGTGCTGGTCCTTCGCCGAACTTGCCGACGCCGCCAATTGCCGGCCGGTCTTTCATGAGATCGGCGCCCGGCATCTGCCGCTCTGGGCAGAGCAGGGCTATTCGGTGCAGATGATCGGCGAAGAAGCCGTGGTGAAGCTGAAGGATTTCAGCCTCTCGGATGCGCGGTTCCGATCCATGCGCGCCGCGTTCGAGATGTGCGAACGCGAAGGCCATGCGCTGGAGATCCTCGGCCCGCCCCATGCGCCGGCGCTGATCGGGCGGCTGGCCGCGATCTCCGCCGCCTGGCTCGACAGCGAGAGCGGGGCGGCGAAGGGTTTCTCCGTCGGGCCGTTCGATCCCGGCTATCTGGCGCATTTCGAGATCGCGGTGGTCAGGAAAGACGGCGAGATTGTCGCCTTCGCCAATATCATGACCGCCGGCGGGGCCGTGGCCGTCGATCTGATGCGCTATCTGCCGGGTGAGGCGATCAGGGTCATGGAATTCATGTTCCTCCGCCTGATCGAGCATTACCGCGACCGGGGCGCTGCGGAATTCAGCCTCGGCGCCGCGCCGCTGGCCGGGCTTTCGCAGCGGGCGGTCGGGCGCTCCTGGCGAGGTTTCGGGCGGATGATCTACCGCCAGGGCGGGGCCTTCCATGATTTTGAGGGGCTGCGCGCCTTCAAGCAGAAGTTCCAGCCCGAATGGCGGCCGCGCTATGTCGCGCTGTCGCCGCGGCGTTCGCCCCTTCTGGCGATGAACGACATCGCGCTGCTGATCGCGGGCGCGTCGCGCGGGCCGATTCGGAAATAGAGCCAGGGCGGCCGACCGGGTTTCGATCAATTCGCCCGAAGCGGCGGACAGTTTTCAGGCAGGCCTTGGAAGAATCCCCGTCACGGGAAAAACCTCTTGGCGATAGAGCGGGTTATGCTCTTAACTGTAGTTAAGAGAATCTGGCCAGCATTCGGAGGCGAAGCCCATGCCCGCAATTTTCCTTCTCTCTTCCAAAGGCTTGGGCGCGATATGAGCGGCGTGGCGGACTTTGTGCTGACCGGCGGACGCATCTGGCGCGGCAAGGGACTCGGCTTCGCGGAGGCGCTGGCGATCAGCGGCGGCAAGGTCGCGGCGGCGGGTTCCGCGGCGGAGATCGCGGGCGCGATCGGGCCGGCGACCAGGGTCGTCCAGCTTGGCGGCCGGCTGGCGACGCCGGGGCTGAACGACGCGCATATGCATCTTCTGCCCTATGGCAGTTCGATGGCGGAGGTGGACCTGCGCCCGAGCGCGGTCCCGACGCTGGCGGCGCTCCTTGGCGCGCTGAAGGACCGCGCCGCGATCACGCCGAAGGGCGGGTGGGTCACCGGGCGCGGCTACGATCATTTCAAGCTGGACACCGGCCGCCACCCGACGCGGGACGAGCTGGACGCGGCCTGCCCTGATCATCCGGTCTATATCGTCCGCACCGACGGGCATCTCGCGGTGGCGAATTCCGCCGCCTTCGCGCTGGCCGGGATCGCCGAGGACACGCCCTCGCCCGAGGGCGGGCTGATCGAGCGGCGCGACGGGCGCCTGACCGGGCTGGTCGCCGAAACCGGGCGCGAGCCGATCATCAGGGTCCTGCCGCGCCAGGACGCCGCGGCGCTGGCGACGGCCATCGAACGCGGCGGGCGCGATCTTCTGTCCAAGGGGATCACCTCCTGCATGGACGCCGCTGTCGGCATCTATGACGGCTGGACGGATATGGAGGCCTATCGCCTCGCGCAGGCCTCGGGGCGGCTGCCGCTCAGGGTCTATGGCTGTCTGATGGGGGACAAGACCCGCACCATCCTGCCGCAGGCGATGAAGGAAGGGCTGGTCACCGGCGCCGGCGACGAGATGTTCCGCATAGGCCCGGTGAAGGTATTCACCGACGGCAGCGCGGGCGGGCGCACCGCAGCGATGACCCGACCCTATCTCGGCGACGACCCGGAGGACAAGGGCCTGCTCTGCATCCCCGATCAGGCGGAGCTGAACGCCATGGTGCTGGAGGCGCATCGCGCCGGCTATCAGATGGGCGTCCACGCCATCGGCGACGCGGCGATCGAACAGGTGCTGGACGCCTATGAGGCGGCGCTGGCCGACAGGCCGGCCCCCGACCGGCGCCACCGGATCGAGCATTGCGGCTGGCTCCGCCCCGACCAGATGCGGCGGATGCAGGCGATGCATGTGCTGCCCGTGCCGCAGCCTTCCTTCCTCCACTGGTTCGGCGATCTCTACTGCACCGTGCTGGAGAAGGACCGGGTCGAGGCCTCGCATCCGATGCGGGACTGGATCGAGGCGGGGCTGAACCCCTCCGCCTCCACCGATTGCCCGGTGACGGAGGTGGACCCGATGCCGGTGATCCACAACATGGTGACGCGCGAGACCTCGGGCGGCGCGGTGCTGGGGGCCGATCAGGCGCTGAGCATGGAGGAGGCGCTCCACGCCTACACCCAGGCCTCCGCCTACGCCTCGCATGAGGAGGGGATCAAGGGCCGGCTGGAGCCGGGCCAGCTTGGCGATGTCGCGATCTGGGATCGCGATCTCTTCGCCATCGCGCCCGACGAGTTGCTGACGGTGAATTGCGACATGGCCGTTCTTGGCGGAGAGGTCGCCTTCGACCGGTCGGCGCCGTGATCGAGACCATCGTCAACCGGCTGTTGCTGTCGATACCGGTTCTCTTCGGGGTTCTGGCGCTCGGTTTCATGCTGGTGCAATTCGCGCCGGGCGATCCGGCGCGGGTGCTGGCCGGGCCGACCGCGACGCCGGAGGTGGTGGAGCAGATCCGCGCCGATATGGGCCTCGACCAGCCGGTGGTCGTGCAGTTCGGCCGCTATATGGAGCGGCTGGCGCAGGGCGATCTCGGCCGTTCGCTGATCTCCAACAAGACCGTCGCCAGCGAGCTTGGCGCCGCCATCGTGCCGACGGTGGAGCTGATGTTCGCCTGCCTGATCTGGTCGATCCCGCTCGGCATCCTGATGGGCACGCTGGCGGCGGTCTGGCGCGGCTCGGTCTTCGACCGGCTGATCATGGCGATCTCGGTCGCGGGCGTCTCCTTGCCGATCTTCTTCATCTGCCTGCTGCTGATCCAGTATCTCGGGGTGAAATACCCGCTCTTTCCCTTCATCGGCCGCGGCGGGCCGCTCTGGACGCTGGACGGGCTGCGCTCCATCGCGTTGCCGGCGCTGTCGCTGGGGCTGATCTTCATCGGGCCGGTCTCGCGCATGACCCGCTCCAGCGTGCTGGAGGTGCTGCGGCTCGATCATGTCCGCACCGCCCGCGCCAAGGGGCTGAGCGAGCGGGCGGTGATCCTGCGTCATGGCCTGCGCAACGCGCTGATCCCGGTGGTGACGCTGGTCGGGCTTCAGGTCGGTTATCTTCTGGGCGGCGCCGTGGTGACGGAGACGATCTTCTCCTATCCCGGCATCGGCCGGCTGGCGGTGGGCGCGATCCTCTCCTCGGATTTCCCGCTGGCGCAGGGCACGATCCTGGTGCTGGCGCTGGGCTTCATCCTGATCAACCTGATCGTCGACATTCTCTATGCGCGGCTTGACCCGAGGGTGCAGAAGAAATGAGCGCGACCGACATTCAGGACCCGTCGCTGGAGGAGGATCAGGCCCCGCCCGCGCGCAAGAGCTGGTTCCGGGCGCTGCTTTCGGACCGCGCAGCCGCGCTGGCGGTGATCGTGCTGGGGTTGATCGTGATCGCGGCGATCCTCGCCCCTCTGATCGCGCCGCATGACCCGAACGAGGGCACCCGCGCGGTGATGCAGCCCCCGGTCTGGTCGGAGCGCGGGGACTGGGTTCATATCCTCGGCGCCGACGGGCAGGGGCGCGACATTCTCAGCCGCGTCCTTTACGGCACGCGGCTGACGCTGCTGATCGGGCTGGTCGCGGTCGGGATCGGCGGGGTGATCGGCTCCGGGCTCGGCCTGCTTTCGGCGATGTATTCGCGGATCGACCCCTATCTGATGCGGCTCAACGACATGCTGCTGTCCTTTCCGGCGATCCTGCTCGGTCTCGCGCTGGTCGCGGTGATGGGGCCGGGGGCGGCGCCGGTCATCATCGCGCTCGGCATCGCCTCGGTGCCCGATTGCGCGCGGATCGCGCGCTCCATCGGCGTTTCGATCATGGGGCAGGAATTCATCGAGGCGGGGCGCGCGGTCGGGCTGTCGGACGCGGCGATCTTCACCCGCTATCTGCTGCGCAACGCCATCTCCTCGATCATGATCTTCATCAGCCTGCGCTTCGGTCAGGTGATCCTGATCGGCGCGGCGCTGAGCTTTCTCGGCCTCGGGGCCCGCCCGCCCGCTTCCGAACTGGGCATGATGGCGGCGCAGGGGCGGGATTTCCTGCTCTTCGCGCCGCATATCGCCACCATCCCTTCGGTGGTGATCTTCGTCATCGTGCTCTGCGCCAATATCGCCGGCGACGCGCTGCGCGATGTGCTCGATCCGCGATTGAAAAGCTGAACAGAGATCCACAGGACAGGAAGGACCAGATGAGAAAACTGACGCTTACGACGACGCTGGTGGCGGCCGCGATGGCCGGACATGCCGTCGCGCAGGAAATCAACATCGTCCGCGAGGTGGACAGCAACAATTACGACCCGCAGAAATCGGTCGCCCGCGCCGCCTCCGAGGCGCTGTTCATGATGGGCGACACGCTGGTCTCGCTTGAGCCGGACATGAAGACCATCACCGACGGTCTGGCCAAGTCATGGGAGATGTCGGCGGACGGGCTGGTCTACACCTTCCACCTGAAGGAAGGGGTGAAGTTCTGCGACGGCAAGGACCTCACCGCCGATGACGTGGTCTATACGCTGAAACGCTGGATCGACCCGGAGACGAAATCCCCGGTCGCCTGGCGCGCCGGCGATGTGGAGGATGTCGTCGCCATCGACCCGCTGACCGTGGAATACCGGCTGAAGGCGCCTTTCTCCGAACTGCTCTATCAGCTGACCCAGAGCTTCGGCACCATCGTCGATCAGGCCAATGTCGAGGCGCTCGGCCCCGATTTCGGCGTCACCGGCTTCAACGGCACCGGCCCGTTCTGCTGGGGCGAATGGCTGCCGCGCGACCGGCTGACCATGACCCGGCACGAGGGCTACGCCTGGGGGCCGGCCTTCTACGAGAACAAGGGCGCGCCCCATGTGGAGAAGGTCACCTGGCAGGTGGTGCCGGAGGAGAACACCCGCACCGTCGCCCTGATCACCGGCCAGACCGACGTGACCCAATATGTGCCCGCGATCGCGATGGCGCAGCTTCGTCAGGCCCCGAATGTGGAGGTGCGCCGCTCCAACGAGGCGTTCTGGACCGCCTTCATGGGCTTCAAGATCGACAAGCCGACCATGGCCGATGTCGCCGTGCGCCGGGCGATCAATCTGGCGGTGAATCGCGTGGCCCTGGCCGAGGACCAGATGTTCGGCGAGGTGGAGCCGGCGCTGAGCTATATCTCGCAGGACGCGCTCGACTGGAACAGCGATCTGGACGACAAGCTGCTCGGCTACGATCCCGAACAGGCGAAGGCGGTTCTCGACGAGGCCGGCTGGAAGCCCGGCGCCGACGGGGTGCGCGAGAAGGACGGGGTTCAGCTTCGCCCGCTCGCCTATGTCTTCGCCGGCTCCACCTGGCAGAAACTGGCCGAATTCGTGCAGGCGGAGCTGCTGAAGGTCGGCATCGCCATGGAGATCCAGCCCTTCGACGCCACCGTCGCCTGGGGCAAGCTGGCCACGCAGGAATTCGACGTCTTCGGGATGAGCTACCCCTATATTTCCGCCGGGGATGCGCTCAATCTCTATTTCCCGTCCGGCAACATGCCGACGCCGAACCGGATGAACTGGAACGACCCGGAGACCGACGCGCTTCTGGCCGAGGGCAAGCATGCGACCGACGACGCCACCCGCGCCGCCGCCTATGGCAAGGTGCTGGCCAAGGTGCATGACGCGGCCGTCTGGCTGCCGCTCTATCACGAGCCGATGACCATCGGGCAGAGCGCGAAGCTGGAGCCGATCACCCCGCACAACATCTATGGCTGCGGCCTCTACAAGGGGTTGGACATCAGGTTCAAGGAATAAGCCGCGGGCGCGGGCCGGCCCCCCGGCCCGCGCCTCACATGACAGCGAAGAGGCGAGGCGATGGGCCAGCGATCAGAGCGATCGGACAATGTGACGGTGATCCGCAACGCGGACTGGATCATCGGTTGGGACAGCGACAGGAAGGGCCACAGCTTCCTCAGGGGCGGCGACGTCGCCTTCGCCGGCGACAGGCTGGTTCAGGTCGGCGGCCGCTATGAAGGCCCCGCCGCGCGGGAGATCGACGGCGCCGGGCGCATGGTCTCTCCCGGTCTGGTGAACATCCACTCGCATCCGCTTTCCGAGCCGCTGAACAAGGGCTTCCTCGACGAGCTGGGCAGCCCGGCGCTCTATCAGAGCTCGCTCTATGAATTCATGCCGCTCTTCGGCCCCGATGACGAAGGGCGGATCGCCTGCGCCGAGGTCGCGCTGTCGGAGGCGATGCTCTCCGGCGTGACCACGCTGGTGGATCTTTCCGTTTCCTATGACGGCTGGATCGAGATCCTGGCGCGATCGGGCCTGCGCGCCGTCGCCGCGCCGATGTACCGGAGCGCGGCCTGGGGCACCGGCGACGGCCATGTCGTCGAATATCGCTGGGACGAGCCGGCGGGCGAACGGGCCATGGCCGCGGCGCTGGACGAGGTGGATCGCGCCATCGCCCATCCCTCGGGCCGGCTCTCCGGCATGGTCGCCCCGGCGCAGATCGACACCTGCGCCGCCGGGCTGATCAGGGAGAGCCATGACGAGGCCGTCTCGCGCGGGCTGAAGATGCAGATCCATGCCGCGCAATCGGTGGTGGAGTTCCACGAGATCACCCGTCGCCATGGCCTGACCCCGATCGAATGGCTGGACAGTCTCGGGGTTCTCGGCCCGAAGACGATCATCGGCCACGGGATCTTCCTCAACGATCACCCCTGGCTGCACTGGCCGCATGGCCGCGATCTGGAGCGGATCGCAGGCGCCGGCGCGGCGATCGCGCATTGCCCGACCGTGTTCCAGCGCCGCGGCATCGCCCTGCGCAGCTTCGGCCGCTACCGGCGGGCGGGGATCCGGCTCGGGATCGGCACCGACACCTATCCGCACAACATGCTGGAGGAATTGCGCCACGCGTTGATCAATTCCCGGCTGATGAGCGGCGATGTCTTCGATCTGCGCACCGGCGACGTCTTCGACGCCGCGACCACGGGCGGCGCCGCGATCCTCGGGCGCGACGATATCGGCCGGCTGGAGCCGGGGGCGAAGGCCGATCTCTTCATCGCCGACGCCACCCATCCGGCGATGCGGCCGGTGCGCGACCCGCTGCGCTCGCTGATCTATGTCGCGGCCGAACGCGCGGTGACGGATGTCTTCATCGACGGCGCGCAAGTGGTTGCGAACCGGCAGGTCGCGGGGTTCGACCTGCCCGCCGCGCTGGAGCGGCTGGAGGCCGCGCAGCGGCGCGCCGAGATCGCCTTCACCCCGCGCGATTTCGCCGGACGCAGCCATCTCGCCGCCTCGCCGCTGTCCTATCCGGTGGCGGGCGATGACTGAGCCGCTGCTTTCGGTCCGCGACCTGAAGGTCCGCTTTCGCGCCGGCGACCGGTTGTTGCGGGCGGTGGACGGGGTGAGCTTCGACCTCATGCCGCGCCAGACGCTCGGCGTGGTCGGCGAATCCGGTTGCGGCAAGAGCGTGACCTCGATGGCGATCATGCGGCTGGTGCCGCAGCCGCCCGGCGTCTACGCCGGCGGACAGGTGATGCTGGACGGGCGGGACCTGTTGCAGATCTCCGAGGCGGAGATGCGCAAGCTCCGCGGCGCCCGGCTCGGCATGATCTTTCAGGAGCCGATGACCTCGCTCAACCCGGTCTACACCTGCGGCGACCAGATCATCGAGAGCCTGAAGCTCCATTCCGGCCTTTCCGGCGCCGCGGCGCGCGAGCGGGCGATCGAGCTGTTCGATCGGGTCGGGCTGCCCTCTCCGGCGAAACGGGTGGATGATTACCCGCATCAGCTTTCCGGCGGCCAGCGCCAGCGGGTGATGATCGCGCTGGCGCTGGCCAACGACCCGGCGATCCTGATCGCGGACGAGCCGACCACCGCGCTGGATGTGACCATCCAGCAGCAGATACTGGAGCTGATGCGCGATCTTCAGGAGCGGACCGGAACCGCGATCCTGATGATCACCCATGATCTGGGCGTGGTCGCGGAAACCTGCGACGCGGTGGTGGTGATGTATGCGGGATCGGTGGTCGAAAGCGGTCCGGCGGACGCGATCTTCTCCGATCCGCAGCATCCCTACACGATCGGCCTGATGGCGGCGGTGCCGCGCATGGACAGCGACAAGGGCCGCCTCGCCACCATCCCCGGATCGGTGCCGCCGCCCTGGCGGGAGCCGCCTGGCTGCCGCTTCGCCTCCCGTTGCCCGCTGGCCGGGGACCGGTGCCGACATGAGGCCCCGCCGCTTTCCGTCATCGCCGCCGAACACGCCGTCGCCTGCTGGCGGGCGCCGATCGACGGGGTGATGCAATGAGACAGCCTGTGTCAAGCTATAGCAGTTGCGGCGTTGTGACGGGCTTGATCGTAACAGGTTCGGTCTTTCCATGCGCGCCAGAGGCTTCGGACCCATGCGCGTCCGCGTATGCGGAT